>JAEEMP010000120.1 GCA_016283275.1 Lachnospiraceae bacterium | reverse complement strand
CTTATTTATGTCAGGAAAGGGAAATGATAAATACCGTTTATAGGGATAATGTGATAGTGAGTGATATTGGAATCGGGCTTTGACCTTAAAGGAATGGAGTAAACTCGGTTGCTTTTTTTGTGTGATTTTTACAACTGATACCATATTGTTCTTGACAAAACGCTTCCAAATGGCACTGTGCATACACAGCACCGCAAGGTGCTATTCACAGCGCCAGCCGGCGCTATTCACAGCCCCTGTCGGCGCTATTCACAGCACCAGCCGGCGCTATTCACAGCCCCTGTCGGCGCTATTCACAGCACCAGCCGGCGCTATTCACAGCCCCCTCACCCATAACATCGGCGCATCTTTTGCGCCGATGTTATGGGTGAGGGGAGCCTGCTGCTTCGCAGCATCCAAACCCAAGCCACAAACCCGCAACATGCAAGCATGAGCGGGTTTGTGATTTGGGTTTGGTTTGCTGTGAATAGCAGACAATAGGTCAAATTGTTCAAAAACTTCCAAAAAATTCTTGAAATTTCACAATTTTCTTGTTACAATATATTAAATTGAGAAAAATATTAACGGAGGAGAGAAGTATGAGCAGTGTTCAGTTATTGGATAAGACCCGTAAAATAGGTAAATTATTGCATAACAACAACTCAAGCAAGGTCGTCTTTAACGACATCTGCAAAGTAATGAAGGATATTCTCAATTCAAATATTCTTGTTATCAGCAAAAAGGGAAAGGTATTGGGCGTTGGTAATCTTGCGGGGATAGAACCGATAGAGGAACTTCTGCAGAATAATGTCGGAGGATTTATCGACAGTATGCTCAATGAACGTCTTCTTGCTGTTCTTTCCACCAAAGAAAATGTTAATCTTGCAACTCTCGGTTTTGAAAGGACCGACATAACAAAATTCCAGGCAGTCATCACGCCCATCGAGATAGCGGGCGAAAGACTCGGCACTCTGTTTGTGTATAAGTGCAACGAACAGTATGATATCGACGACATCATACTCTGCGAGTACGGTTCGACCGTTGTGGGACTTGAAATGCTTCGCGCGGTCAATGAAGAAAATGCCGAAGAATCCAGAAAACTTCAGGTAGTGAGAAGTGCGATCGGAACACTTTCATTCTCCGAAATGGAAGCCATTACTCATGTATTTGATGAGTTAAACGGCATGGAAGGTATTCTTGTTGCATCAAAGATTGCCGACAGAGTGGGCATAACACGCAGCGTTATCGTTAATGCCTTAAGAAAATTCGAAAGTGCGGGCGTTATCGAATCAAGATCTTCCGGCATGAAGGGTACTTACATCAAAGTTCTTAACGATGCCGTATTCGATGAGATCGACAAGCTCAAAAAAGATAACGCATAATCGGAAAATTTTAAACGGTTAATAATTGATTATTTCTGCCGATATATAATGTACCAAAGGATTGCATTACGACAGATAAAGGGACTTATCAATATATAGGTCCCTTTTTTGTTTGTTATGTCAACCTACATGTTGTGGGATTATGTAAAACTCACCACAACATTATGTGTTTTTTGAGAAAATTCTCTTGTGTTTTTTCTTGTTTACACTATAATAAAATAGAGTGGGTAAATTGTGTGTTATTACAACATCTTGTATGTCACGCTTTTTACGGAAAGGACTGTCAATGATCAAATCAAACGCTTTTGATTATATCAACGTGCTTGATAAAGCGGCCGACGCTTCGTGGTTAAGAAATGAAGCGATCGCAAATAACATTGCCAATGTCGATACTCCCGGATATAAGAGAGAAGACATCACGTTTCAAAAAGAACTCAAAAAGGCTTTAAAGTACAACGATTTTGAGACGATGGACGCTAAAGTTTCCCATCTTAAAACGAGCGAGTTAAAGCCCAGGACGTACAATGATTACGACGGGTTCTCTTACAGACTTGACGGCAATAACGTTGATATCGAAACCGAAAACGCAATGCTTGCCAAGAACCAGCTTATGTACGAGGGGCTTGTGAACAGTATCAATCAGGAATTCGCAAACCTTAAATCGGTTCTTAAGTGATCATATAAAGGAGGCAGCCAATGAGTGTATTTACATCTTTTGACATTAATGCATCGGGTCTTACGGCCCAGCGTTACAGAATGGATATCATTTCCGAAAATGTGGCAAACGCCAATACCACAAGGACCGAAGACGGAACGCCTTACGTACGTAAGGTTGTGACCTTCGAGGAAAAGGACGGTCAGACTCCGTTTTCAAGAGTCATGAACCACGAGCTTGACAGATATTCCGGAAAAGGCGTTAAAGTATCGGGCGTTTACGAGGACAAGGTTACCGAGATGAATATGGTGTACGATCCTTCGCATCCCGATGCCGATGAAAACGGATATGTAACTTATCCCAATGTAAATATCATCACGGAGATGACGAACCTTATCGATGCATCCCGTTCTTATGAAGCCAACTCAACGGCGTTCAACGCCACGAAGTCGATGGCCATGAAGGGACTCCAGCTCGGACAGTAAAGCCGTGACGCCGGAGATAAATCGCAAAAAACGGGAATGATAAGACAAAAAGAGGTAGGACACTATGGATATTAATTCTTTGCTCGGCGTAGCGTCGATGACAAACGAAAACGTCAAAAAAGCCGATCAGGTGGGCAGGGTTACAAAGACAAACAACATCTTTGACACCATGCTCAATTCCGCGTTGGATAACATCAATTCCACGAACAGCCTTCTGTCGGATGCGGAAAATGCTGAGATCAGCTTTGCACTCGGAGAGACCGAGAACACGCACGATCTTATGATCGCACTTCAGAAGGCGTCAACCGCCCTTCAGTATACGGTCGCGATCAGGGATAAATTTCTGGATGCATACAAAGAGATAATGCAGATGCAGATTTAACGGAGTAGGATATGGAAAAGGTTCTTGAGAAGATCAAAGAGATCTGGGGTAAAATTGTAGACTGGTGGAACAAATTCGATTCCAAACAAAAGACGACGGTGATAGCGATAGCATTCGCCGTGTTGCTTGCGTTTGTGGGGCTGTATGCACTTTTATCGAATCCGAATTATACACTGCTCGATCAATACGAGGATGCGAAAACGGCGTCCGATGTTGTGAGCATACTCGAAGAGAACCAGATCAAATACAAGACAAGCGATGACGGTACCAGAATAAGCGTACCGAAAAAAGACCTTTCCGCAGCGAACCTTGCACTCGGTTCAAACGGTATCGTAGCTCCGGCTTACGACATAGAAACAGCTCTTTCGGGCGGATTTACCGTTACGGAAGCAGATAAGCAGCTTAAATATCAAAGACACCTTGAGGATAAGCTTTCAAGAGATATCGTAGCAACTTTCGGCCCGATAAAGGCCGCAACGGTATGGATCAAGCTGGCTGAAAACGACGGAACTTTATTGTCCAAGAAAGAGGAATCCTCCTGTTCCATAACACTTACGCTTGACGGTGAATTCGGCCCGGACAAGGCCGAGTACCTTGCAAAGGCGGTAGCGGGAGCACTTAATTTCCCCAATGCCGACAAAGTCGTCATCCTTGACAATGAAGCCAATCTTTTGTATGCGGGCGGAGAAGATACTTCGATTGCCGGAAACGCAAGTTCTCAGCTCGGAGTCAAAGCCGAAGCCGAGAATCTTATGAACAATAAGATCAACAGTGTTCTGGTCGGAACGGGTCAGTTCGGCGTTGTAAGGGTTGCAAGCAACCTTGATATCGACTTTTCAAATACAGAGAAGACACATCACGAATATACTCCCGCCGAAGGTCAGTCGCAGGGCCTTTTGGGCGAAGAAGAATATTATACATCCGAATCGTCGGGCGGTGGCGGCGGAGTTCCCGGAACCGATTCGAACACCGAGACCACACATCAGTATGCCGACAATTCGTATTCAAGTTCCACGATAGAGGAATATTACAGGAAATATCTTCCCACGGAGGATATCGAGCATACAAACATTCCTTCGGGAGTGATCAGATATGCCAATTCGTCGGTTGCTGTATCATCCATCAATTATATCCTGGTAAAAGAAGACGATGTTAAAAAGCAGGGTCTTCTTGACGGCATCACATGGGAAGAGTACAAACTTGCCAATTCCGAAAAACGTCAGATAGCCGTCAGCGACGAGATGGTGACGCTTGTATCCAATGCATCGGGTATCGCTCCGGAGCGCATCAACATAGTTGCTTACGAAGAGAATGCTTTTTCGGACAGCGAAGGACTTCCGGTCGACGCTACCGACATAATACAGATCGTGCTCATAATTCTTATTCTCGCGCTTCTTGCGATAGTGGTAATAAGAAGTATGAGAGGCGAGAAGACCGCCGAGCAGCCCGAAGAGCTTTCGGTTGAGGGCCTGCTTCAGTCAAATCCCGAACCTCAGCTTGAAGATATCGAGCTTGAAGAAGCTTCCGAGACAAGGAAACTTATAGAAAAATTCGTAGACGAAAATCCCGAAGCGGTCGCAAACCTCTTAAGGAACTGGTTAAACGAAGAATGGGGCTAATGGAAAATGCCAAGACAGTATGAAGAAAAGATAAACGGCTTACAAAAAGCGGCAATTTTATTGATCGTATTGGGACCCGAACGTTCCGCTTCCATATTTAAACATCTCAAGGAAGAGGAGATAGAGGAACTGACGCTTGAAATTGCCAATACAAGAAGCATCACCCCGCAGCTTAAGGAAGACGTATTGAGTGAGTTTTATGAGATCTGCCTTGCACAGCAGTATATCGCGGAAGGCGGTATCGGATATGCAAGGGAGTTGCTCGAAAAAGCGCTCGGCTCCGACAAAGCGATCGATGTCATCGGAAAACTTACGGCTTCGCTTCAGGTTAAACCTTTTGAATTTGTAAGAAAGACGGATGCATCACAGCTGCTTAACTTTATCCAGGACGAGCATCCTCAGACCATTGCACTTATCCTTTCGTATCTTTCACCTCAGCAGTCGGCTCTTATCATATCGGCACTTCCTCCGGACAGACAGTCCGACGTTGCAAAACGTATTGCCGTTATGGACAGAACGAGCCCCGAAGTTATCAAGGAAGTGGAAAAAGTGCTCGAATCAAAGCTTGCATCACTCATCAATCAGGACTACACGATCATCGGTGGTGTAGATGCGGTCGTAGACATTTTGAATACCGTAGACCGCGGTACCGAAAAACATATCATGGAGACTCTCGAGATCGAAGAGCCCGAACTTGCGGACGAGATCAGAAAGAAGATGTTCGTATTCGAAGATATCCTTCTGCTCGAAGACAGAGCGATCCAAAGAGTGCTGCGTGATGTCGACAATAACGACCTTGCGATCGCGCTCAAGTCGGCCAACGAACAGGTTCAGACCGCTATATTCAACAACCTTTCAAAGCGTCTTGCCGTAATGATAAAGGAAGATATGGACTTTATGGGTCCTGTTCGTATGAAGGATGTTGAAGAAGCACAGCAGAAGATAGTAAATATCATCAGAAAACTTGAAGACTCGGGTGAGATCGTTATTTCCCGAGGCGGAGGAGACGAAATAGTTGTCTAATGTTTATAAGGCAAATTTCATACAGTTCTCCCCGGAGAACACCAAAGTCATAGACTCCAACAGCCTTGTAGCCAAACGGTTAGAAGGCTTTTCGGGTGTTTTAAGGGAAGTCGAGCCGGGTCTTGATATGCAGGGCGACTATGCGGATGAAGACGGAAATTCCGTCGATCCCGTTGCAATGGCGGAGCTTCTGGCCGACAGGGACGATCCGGAAAAGCAGGAAGAACCGGAACCCGAAGTGCCCGAAGAAACAGCCGAAGATATAGAGAAAATGAAGCAGGATGCCCTGGATGAGATAGAACAGGTAAAGGCTATCGCGAGGGAAGAGATCGAGAATTTAAGAGCCGATGCCAAAAAAGAGGGCTACGAAGAAGGCTATAACGAGGGCAAAGAACGGGCCGAAACGGAGTATGCCGAGAAAATGGCGGCGCTCAAAGAACAGGAAGAGAACTTAAACAGAGACTATAATGAGCTCGTCAAAGCACTTGAGCCCAAAATGGTAGATGTCATTACAGGTGTATATACAAAGGTTTTCGGTGACAATTTCTTTAACCAAAGAGATGTCATGGTCGTGCTTATCTCAAAAGCATTAAGCAGTCTCGGGATCAATGAGGAGATCATTATCCATGTAAGCGATAAGGATTACAATATGCTCCTCGGCGTCAAACAGCAGATATTTGAATGGACCAATTTCACCAAAGAACCCGAGATCCGTCCCGAAGAGAGTTTAAAGCCGGGTGAGGCAAGGGTAGAGACTCCGTATGGGATCATGGATTGCGGGATAGATACGGAATTAAAGGAATTATCAAGAGTACTTCATGTTCTTTCATATGAGGACCGGTAATGTTACTTGAAAGCGATATCAATTTTCAAAAATACAAAGAACTGGAAACCCGCCCGTTCTATAAATCTCAGGGCAAGATCGCCAATGCCGTGGGCCTTACCATTGAAAGCTACGGCCCCGATGCCAAGATGGGAGATATGTGCACCATATTTTCAAAGACCGGGGACAAGAAGCTTGCGATAGCCGAAGTAGTCGGATTCAGGGACGGGAAAACGCTCCTGATGCCGTACAGTAATGTTGAAGGCATAGGCATAGGCTGCGTGGTCGAAAATGACAATCACCCTCTGGAAGTGCTGGTGAGTGATGACGTTTTGGGATTATGCCTTGACGGTCTGGGAAATCCGCCGGACGGTGTGGAGATCAAGGGAGCGGCATATCCGCTCGAAGCGCCTCCGCCGGATCCGATGTCCAGAAAGATAATAGATGAGGTGCTTCCGCTGGGAGTTAAGGCTGTGGACGGACTTCTTACGATAGGAAAAGGTCAGCGTATCGGTATATTCGCGGGCTCAGGTGTCGGAAAGTCCACACTGCTCGGTATGTTTGCGCGAAACACAAAGGCCGATATCAATGTGATAGCTCTTATCGGAGAGCGTGGCCGTGAGGTCAGAGAGTTCGTGGAACGCGATCTTGGCGAAGAAGGTATGAAACGTTCGGTGCTTGTGATCGCCACGAGCGACAGACCCGCACTTGAGCGTACAAAAGCCGCAAAGACGGCCACGGCGATAGCAGAGTACTTCAGAGATAAGGGTAAGGATGTCCTTCTTATGATGGACTCGTTGACCCGTTTCTCAATGGCACAGAGGGAGATAGGTCTTGCAAGCGGTGAGCCTCCCGTATCAAGAGGTTATCCGCCGAGCGTGTACGCGGAGATGCCGAAGCTTCTGGAGCGTGCGGGCAGGAGTGACAAAGGCTCGATCACGGGGCTTTATACGGTCCTCGTCGACGGTGATGATTTTAACGAACCGATCACCGATACGGCCAGAAGTATTCTTGACGGGCATATCGTACTTAACAGAAAACTTGCCCAGAAGAATCATTATCCGGCAATAGACGTGCTTGCGAGCATATCAAGATGTATGTCGCAGATATGCACAAAAGAGCATAAGAAAGCGGCCGGCCAGGTCAAAAACATCATGGCTACCTACGCCGATGCGGAAGACCTTATAAACATCGGGGCTTACAGAGCAGGGAGCAATCCCGATATAGACGAAGCGATAGACAAGATAAAACTTGTCAATGAGTTTTTGCTTCAGGAAACAGATGAAAAAGAAACCTTCGAGGAAGCAGTAGAGGGGTTGAATGCTATACTCGCATAGTTTTGAAAGGGCTTATAAATGGCAAGATTCAATTTCAGGCTTCAGAGCGTTCTGAATCTTAAGTCAAGACTTGAAGAGCAGCAGAGGATGAACTTTGCGCGCGCAAGGCAGAAACTTGACGAGGAAGAACAAAAACTTGCGGGACTTTACGATCGTAAAGCATTTTACGAGGACGCAGGGCGCACAATGCGCACAAAGGTCCTGGTGGTAAGAGACATTTTAGGCAACGAAGATTCCATAGTGACCATCAAGGAATATATCAGAGAACAGGAAGACAACGTTAAAAAAGCCGAGGAGGCGCTTGAAGCCGAAAGGCTTAAACTCGTGGAGGCGATGAAGGAAAGAAAGACCTATGAGCGGCTCCGCGAGCGCGCTTTCGAAGAATTCATGGCAGAAGAAGCACATGCGGAAGCTGTCGAGAACGATGAACACAATAGTTTCGTGTACGGAAAAAAACAAGCTGAAGTTATGTAGTATCGCGATAATGAGGAAGACTTATGGCTAAGACCGATTCACCCGCAGATGTGGAAAAGAAAAAAATAAAAGAAGAGCGAAAACGGCTTAAGCAGGAAGAAAAGAAGCAGAAGCAGGACATAAAAAAGCGTGCCAAAGAAATTTCCAAGCGAGAAGCCGAGATCGAGGATGAGGAAGATTCCGGAGGCGGAGTTTCTTCTTTTCTTGTAACAACGGTCATCGTTATCGTATGGCTTGCCATTTTGTGTCTTCTTATAAAAATGGATGTGGGCGGTTTCGGTTCCGATATACTGACTCCTCTTTTGAAAGATGTACCGGTCATCAACAAGATACTGCCGTCCGGCGGCGATACCGAGGTGACGGAAGAGAACGCTTACGGCGGATATACAAGCCTTAAGGAAGCGGTAGATTATATAAAGGTTCTTGAACTTGAACTTGAGCATGCACAGGAAGTCAACAATTATGATTCGGATGAGCTTACGCAGCTTCGTGCGGAAGTTGAAAGACTTAAGGAATTCGAAAACATGCAGATCGAATTCCAGCGCATCAAAGATCAGTTCTACGAAGAAGTCGTGTATGCGGATAACGGTCCCGGCCCCGAAGAATATCAGAAATATTATCAGAGCATGGATCCCGCGACCGCCGAGGCTTTGTATAAGCAGGTCGTAAGGCAGCTTGAAGAGGATCAGGAAATCAAAGATTATGCCGCAGCATATGCGGCAATGAAGCCCAAACAGGCAGCAGCGATCTTTGAAGCGATGACCGATGACCTTCAGCTTGCGGCAAGGATTCTCTGGGTCATGGACTCCGATACGCGCGGAAAGATACTCGGAGCCATGGATGAAGAGGTTGCGGCAAAGCTTACAAAAATTATGGACCCCGAGGGTTAAGTTTATAAAAAAACGAACCGATAAATATATTGGGTGTGAGATTACCCTGAAATAAAAAGCACATTGACAACTGAAGAGAGGAGGAACTCAATGACCAGTAACCAGGTATCGAATTCAGCCGGCGCAGGACTTGCGGCCTGGATGAATTCAGCACAGTTTACCGGTAAGGTTGAAAAAGCCGACTTCTCAAGCTTCATGGAGGCTACCGAAAAGAAGATGCCTGCGGAAGAGGTGAAAACGCCTCAGAAGTTAAAGACATCCGATGATCGGAAGGCAGCTGTGAAAAAGACAGAAGCGGTCAAAGAACCCGAAAAGAAGATATCAACCGGACCGGAAGAAAGAACTTCCAGCATTGAGAAGGCGGACTCAAGAGAACCCAAAGATACGGAGGTTGGCACCTTAAAAAGTGCAGTCGAAGGTATCGCAAAGGAATTTGAAGAAGCTTTCAAAGTAACGGAAGAGGAACTGATCGAAGCATTAAACAGTCTCGGATTTAACCTTATGGCACTCTTAAATCCCGAAAATGTAGCCGCTGTAGCGATTGAGCTTACCGGAGCGGAAGGTACGATAAGTCTTGTAACGGATGAAAATCTTTACAAAATGATAGGCGACCTTGAAGCAAAGGTTAACGAAGCGGTAAAAGGACTTACGGATAAGTTGAACGTTGTTCCCGAAGAGTTCTTAAGCGTCATCAATGAAGCTGCAAAAGAACTTCCCGCAAAGGAAGTGACAGCCGATGAACCAAAGCTTATCGAGAACGTATCCGACAAAGGTATCGAGGTTAAGACAAACTTAAATACCGAAGTCAAGGATGAAGAGAACGCCGAAGTTAAAGACGAGCCGACAGTCGAAGTTAAGAACTTCTCGATCCACAACAACGCACAGGCAGAAAACAAAAACTCGGATCTCGCCGGATCGGATGAGAGCGAAGAGATCATTGAAAGACCCGCAGCGGATCACATTGAAAGACCCGAAGCGGCAACATTCATGGAACAGCTTGTTGAAAGAACAAAAGAAGTTTTGAACGCTTCCGAAGTTGATGTTAATTACTCAACGGAACAGACTCAGGCAATAATCGATCAGATCACGGAAAGGATCAAAGTCGAGACTACCCCCGAAACAACCGAGATCAGCTTAAGACTTCATCCCGAATCGCTCGGCAACGTAAGCGTAAGGATATCAGCCAATCACGAAGGCGCACTCACAGCTCAGTTCACAGCCCAGAACGAAAGCGTTAAGGCAGTGATCGAAAGCCAGGCAATAGTTTTAAGAGAAGCACTTGAAGCAAAGGGTGTCAGCGTTGAAGCGGTCGAAGTAATGGTAGGAAGCCACGAATTTGAAAGAAACCTTTCGGACGGCGAGAGAAGAAACGAACAGAGCGGACAGAGACGTTCATCGGTTCGAAGGATCAATCTCGACGCACCCGAAGATGAAACGGAACTTAATGAAGAAGACGTCATCCAGAAAGACATGATGGCAAGAAACGGCAACACGATCGATTATACAGCATAGGAGGAAAGAAAATGGCAGACAATATATCAGCTTTGATACAGGATGGAAAATTTGTCACACAGACAGCATCCCAGATATCTCTCTCCAAAGAATCCTCCAAAGGGGCCTCAAGCCTTGACAAAGATGCATTCTTACAGCTTCTTGTAGCTCAGATGAAGCATCAGGATCCGTTGGAGCCCACAGACAATACCGAATACATTTCACAGCTTGCAACATTCTCCGAACTTGAGGAAATGCAGAACATGACCGCAGGAATGACATTCCAGAGAGCCGGCGCACTTGTCGGACAGGAAGTTGTATGCAAGACCACCAATCAGGTTACGGGCAATACCGAATATGTATCGGGCATAGTCGATTATGTGGTATACGAAAACAACAAAGCATATTTATCGATCAACGAAAGCTTATACTCAATGGACGATGTACATCAGGTTATCGATCCCGAGTACAAAGCGGCATACGAACTCGGAAAGAAATTTGCATCGACGATCGCTTCTCTTCCGGGCGTACAGGATTTAACACTTGAATACGAGGATGCGATAAGCACCCTTAGAAGCACTTACGACGGCATGAATCCTTATCAGAAGAGCTTCTTGAGCGAAGACATCGTAACACTCCTTGGCGAATACGAAGCAAAGATAAAGGAACTTAAACTTGCCGGCGACGCATAAGCGGGAAAGGAAAACTTATGGATATCAACAAAAACAGTTTCCTTTCGATAGAGCAGATTCAAGACACATACTTAAGCGGCAACAATAAAGTCACTCAGAAAAAGCCGGAAATTTCTTTTAACGATATCTTAAAAGAAAAGTCCAAAATAGTCAGACCGTACGAAGAGATAAGATTTTCAAAGCACGCTGCGGGAAGACTTGAAGACAGAAACATTTCACTTTCCGACGAGCAGATGTTAAGACTTAACGACGCCGCAAGAAAAGCTTCTGAGAAAGGAATCAAAGAATCACTGGTTATCGTGGATTCACTGGCTTTCATAGTCAACATTCCCAATAACACAGTAGTTACCGCGTTGGATCGGTCGGAGACCGCAGACAATGTATTTACCAATATAGACGGTGCAGTAATAATTTAGCCGGACCTTTAGGAGGCTAAGACTTCTGACTGACAGATGAAGTCAACTGTATCAAACACAATCCAGGAGGTCACTCATTATGATGAGATCAATGTACTCTGGTGTATCAGGTCTTAAGACCCACCAGACAAAGATGGACGTTATCGGTAACAACATCGCAAACGTTAACACAGTAGCATATAAGTCGAGTTCCATCACCTTCAGTGAGTTGATGTATCAGACAACACAGAAAGCCAGCGGCGCCAATACCTTGACCGGTACGGGTGGTACAAACGCAAGACAGATCGGTCTTGGCGTCCAGTCCGCAGCTATCAGCACAGCGATCGCTTCTCAGGGCGCAACCCAGACAACGGGCAACCCCTTCGATATCTGCATCACGGGAGATTCTTTCTTCATAGTTTCAGACGGATCCGACAATTACTTTACACGTGCGGGTGCATTCAACGTTGACTCCGTAGGTAACCTTGTTATGTCCAGTAACGGTTACAATGTAATGGGCTGGGGTATCGACGATACCACAAATACCATTAAGCAGGATACCGTAGAACCTTTAAGGATCATGAGCGCAGACAAGCTTACATTCGAGCCCGAAGCTACCACAAAGGCATATGTTGCGGGCATAATGGACAAGAATGATGAAGATGCGGCTACCGAAGCGGGCAGAGTTGTTTCTTTAAGCTTTTACGATAACTTAGGTTATTCATACACCGCAAAGATGAGCATTCATTCCACAAACGATGCCGGACAGTATTATGTACAGCTTGACGATGTTCTTTCAAAGGGCTCTGACGGCAAGATGCATTCCATAACCGAAAAGTACGGCGTTGACGATCTTTCACAGATCGTTAAGATCGGCGGAGAACCTTTTGCGGCAAACGTAAGCTTCACCAAGGCTCTTGTTCCTCCCGCAGTTGCCAAAACTGACGGAACGGGTATCACCTATAAAGTGAGCGGAACCGATACAACGTTCGATTTTACTTCCGTAACAGGAACTCCCACATACGCATCCGACGGCACAACAGCCGTTGCTTACACATACGACCTTACAGATGCCGGTGTTCGTGCGGGACTTAAAGATGCATTTATGAATGCATACGGCATGACAGAGGATGATTATAACGAGCTCAACAACATAACCGTTGACGTTTCTACAGCTACCATTACCGTCAACAACAAGAACGTTCAGGGCTCAAGACTTGTATACAACACCAACAACGGTTATTTCGACAATATCGACGGCGGAAAGGAGATCACATTTGATTTTGCAACTTCCGTAACAAGTACAGACGGAACCCTTTACCAGCTTGAAAATTTCGATGACATCACAATGGACTGGTCGGCATCGAATATGTACAATAACTCCGGCACATCCACGATCACCGCGGTAAACGGCGATAAGAACGGTATCGGAACAGGTCGAAAGTTAGGTAATATGAGCGGTGTTACGATCCAGACAAACGGTATGATCTATGCATCGTACGACAACGGTATGACACAGCTTTTGGGCCAGATAGCGGTCGGTGAATTCTCAAACCCCGCAGGTCTTGAAAAAGCAGGCGACAACCTTTACAAGGCAAGCCTTAACTCCGGCGAATTCGACGGTGTCGGTGTTGATATCACTTCAGGCGGCGGATACATGACCACAGGCGTTCTTGAAATGAGTAACGTCGATCTTTCCGCAGAGTTTACCGAAATGATCACAACACAGAGAGGTTTCCAGGCAAACAGCCGTATCATCACGGTTTCCGATACAATGCTTGAAGAACTTGTAAACCTTAAGAGATAATCTTCGGTAATTAAATAATGAGCACTTTCGGGGAACCCGCTTTGCGGGGTCCCCTTATGTGCTTTTTGCGGTTTGGAAATTTTTTGGCTTAAAACCGCCAATTGTTTTAATTGTGTAATTATTCGTTATGGGAGGAGAGGTATGATAGAGGTTACTAAGCTTAACGGAACAAAAATATCTGTTAACGAGGATCTTATCGAGATAGTGGAAGAGACTCCGGACACGGTGATTACATTGTTAACAGGGCGTAAAATTATTGTAAAAGAAAGTAGACAAGAGATTAGAAATCTTGTAAAATCGTATAGAAAGGAATTTTTTGCTGATTAGGCAAAAATACCGGGGGTGAGTATAAATTGGACATAGCTTCCATTTTAGGATTATTACTTTGTTTGGGATTAGTTGTTTTTGGAATCGTTAACGGTGACAACGGGATTGATTTTGGCGCTATAAAGAACTTTATCGACCCTGCATCAGTATTTATCACCATTGGCGGTTCTATCAGTTGTATGCTTGCATCCTATGAACTGAAAGACTTCTTAAAGAACATGAAGTCTATCACTCTCATTTTCAAGACCCCCAAGTTAAACACACAGGACATCATCCAGAAAATCATCGACCTTTCCAATGTAGCGCGTAAGGAAGGGCTTCTTTCGTTGGAAGAAGCGGCCTCCGATCTTGACGATGCGTTTCTTAAGAAAGGTATTTTGCTTATAGTCGACGGTACCGATCCTGAGCTTGTAAGAGCGATCATGGAGACGGAACTTGCGAGTGTCGAGGGCCGTCACAATACGGTAATAACGTTCTTTGAAAGATTCGCAGCCATGGGTCCTGCCTGGGGTATGATCGGTACCCTTATCGGACTTGTAAATATGCTTAACAACATGGAGGATTCGTCGAAGATCGGTCCCGCAATGGCCGTTGCTTTGCTGACCACCTTGTACGGCTCCATGATAGCAAACTGGCTGGCTCTTCCGGCATCGTTCAAAATGAAGAATTTCAATGCCGAAGAGATGATGACAAAAGAGATCATGATAGAGGGCCTTTTATCCATCCAGGCCGGCGAAAACCCGCGTGTAATCGAAGAGAAGCTTAAATCCTTCTTATCGCCCGCGCAGAGAGCTCTCACCGCTTCGGAAGGAGAGGGAAGCGAGGAATAATAAATGGCAAGAAAGAAAAAGGAACCGGATGGCGGACCGGGTCAGCCCTGGCTTAATACGTTCGCCGATCTGATGAACCTTCTTCTGTGCTTCTTCGTTCTTTTGTTTGCCGCATCAAGCGTTGACAAAGCAAAGTTTGATGCAATAGCCGCTTCTTTTAACAGTACTTTCAGTATATTTTCGGCGGGAAGTACCGCTATAGGAGACGGTATACTGATAAGTAACGGAGTTAGCCAGTTAAACGAGCTGGACAAGTATATAAATTCAATGGGTGCGATGGCCGAGAACGACCAAAGCGCCGAAGAATTCGACAGCGAGGAGAATCTTGAAAAAGAAAAACTCGCAGGCAGCATTGACGAGGTCGAAGCCGCAAAACTCGAAAAGTCCGAACAGCTCGCGGAACAGATAGAAGAAGCTTTAAACGAAAACAACATAGCGGATATGGTTGAAATAGATTTCAATTCCCAGTACGTGCAGCTGTCTCTTAAGGGTGCGATCCTGTTTAACTCGGGCTCGGCGGATATAGCCGATTCGATAGTGCCCACGTTAAAGAAAGTCGGCATGATCCTTGAAAAGTACGCACAGTACGAGATCGAGATCGAAGGACACACGGATAACGTACCCGAAAGGTCCAAGAAGTTCGCCAATAACGACGAACTTTCAAGCGCAAGAGCACTTTCGGTATTTTACTTTTTCGTGCAGAACACGAACTTGGATCCCGCAATGATGAAGCACACCGGGCGAGGCGAATATATGCCGATAGCCGACAACTCCACAAGCGAAGGACGTGACCGTAACAGGCGCGTTGAGATAAAGATATATCACGAACTGAGTAATTACTAAACAGGAGAGTAATCCTTAGATGAAAAAGAATCTTATTTCAATATTGATTTTGGCACTTTTGCTGGTGAATGTCGTACTTACGGCGATAATGATGTTCTCCACGATGGGTTCGGTCAAAAAAACAAATGCTCTGGTTTCGAGCATCGCCACCGTACTTAACATTGAGCTGGGCGGCGGGGAAGAAGAAGCCGGAGAGGCCGAAGTACAGATAGCCGATATGGTGGTACATGATATCCCGGATGAGATCATGATCCCTTTAAAACGCGGAGAGGACGGCAAAGATCATTATTGTCTTGTGAATGTCACCCTTATGATGAACTCAAAGCATGAAGATTACGGCACATATTCCGCAACGATAGGCAGCCAGGACAGTATTTTCAAGAGCATCATCATAGAAGTAATCGGAAGCTACACCATGGATGAGGCCAAAGCCGATCCCGAGGCAATGCGTCAGGAGATACTCAGAAAGATCCAGGAGGCATACAACTCGACATTTATTTATAAAATCGCCTTCAGCAACATAATGTACCAGTAAGCTTTAGGCAAAAATCTTTGGGACAGGGGAGGTGAGCTTCGTGGGCGACGTTTTGTCTCAAAACGAAATAGACAGTCTGCTGGCAGCGCTGAGCACCGGTGAACTGGATGTGGACGAAATGCAGGACAAAGGCGATCGTCAAGTCAAGAACTATGACTTTAAGCGACCGGCGAAGTTCTCCAAAGAGCACTTACGTACACTTGAAATCATATACGAACATTACGGAAGACTGTTGGCCACGAATCTTCCCGTATATTTAAGAAAGAACATACAGGTAAGCGTGGCAAGTTCCGAAACGGTCACGTTCTCGGAATTCACAAACGCCTTATCGAATCCGGTCATCCTGGGTATAATTAATTTCCAGCCGCTGGGTGGTAATATAATCCTTGATCTGGCAGCAAATCTCGGATTTTCCATGATAGACAGAATGCTCGGCGGAAAAGGAGTACCGCTGGAGAAGAACAGAGACTTCTCCGAGATCGAGATGACGATCATCGAAAAGATGATGATAATATCAACTCAGTTGATGCGTGAACCGTGGAAGAACGTTCTAGAGATCAATCCGATGCTTGAACGTATCGAGACAAACTCACAGTTCGCCCAGGTCATAGCACCGAGTGAAATGATAGCGATCGTTACTCTCAATATGAAAATAGGTGAAGTCGAAGGTTTCATGAACGTCTGTCTTCCGTACTTCACATTGGAGAGCATCATGGATCGATTGAATACCAAGTACTGGTATTCGACGATGCAGGATAAGAACGATGAAAATTACCAAATGTATATAGAATCCCTTATAAAGAGGGTGGACATTCCGCTCAAAGTGGTTATGGGAAGGAGCCAGGTCTCGGTCAGCGATTTTATAAATCTTTCACCCGGAGACATCATAAGGCTCGACACGGGAGTGGACAGCGAATTAAACGTATTTGTGGGCAATATCAAAAAGTTCTGTGCGGTTCCGGGTACTTTAAAAGACAAGAACGCGGTACAGATTACGAAGATTATAAGGGAGGAGGAATAATACATGGATGGAATGTTATCTCAAGATGAGATAAACGCGCTGCTAAGCGGCATGGACCCGTCCGAATTACCGAGTGCATCGGCCGGTTCGGAATCCTCGGGTGATTTTGCATCGGGTATTGCGGCTTCTTCCGATCAGACACTTGATGAAGTTGAAAGAGATGCCGTAGGCGAAGTGGCCAATATAAGCATGGGCTCGTCCGCCACGACGCTTTATTCCCTCGTTAACCGCAAGGTTAACATTACAACCCCGGTAGTATCGATGGTTACCTGGGAGAACGTAATAGAAGATTACGTTAAGCCATGTGTATTTATCCAGATTCATTACACGGCAGGACTAGACGGCACCAACATCTTAGTTCTTCGAGAAAATGATGTTAAGATCATTACAGATCTTATGATGGGCGGTGACGGCACAAACACGGACGGCGAGCTGGGTGAACTTCACTTAAGCGCCATATCCGAAGCAATGAACCAGATGATGGGAGCTGCGGCAACGAGCTTATCCACCATGCTTGGTACAATGATCGATATCAGCCCCCCGGATGCAAGTCTTATCGACCTGACCGAATTCCAAAGCGGGGAAGATATAGCACCGTTCCTTGGAGGTACTTTTGTAAAAGTCTCATTTTCAATGCAGATCGGAGATCTTGTGGATTCAACGATTATGCAGTTATATCCCGTTGAATTTGCCAAAAGACTTGTACAAAACTTCCTGGCTCAGTCAATGGGTGGCGGAGAGCCCGAACCCGAGCTCGCACCCGCACCGGCACCGGAGCCCGCACCGGCACATCAGCCGACACCGGCACCTCAGCCTATGCCGGATCCGTCAGCCGGTATGAATATGGGAATGGGAATGCCCCAGATGAACATGGGAATGGGAATGCCCCAGATGAACATGGGAATGCCTATGAATATGGGAATGGGGATGCCTCAGATGAATATGGGCATGGGGATGCCCGGTATGCAGAACGTCAACGTTCAGCCGGCACAGTTCCAGAACTTTAATGCCGACTTCAGTCAGGTTCAGGGACATGAAAATATCGGTATCATAATGGATGTACCGCTTGAGGTTACGGTAGAGCTTGGCAGGACCAAGAAATCCATTTCCGAGATTCTCGATTTTGCACCCGGAACGATCATCGAACTTGATAAGATCGCCGGTGAACCGATAGACGTACTTGTAAACGGCAAGTTCGTTGCAAAAGGTGAAGTAGTGGTACTTGAAGAAAGCTTTGCGGTTAGGGTAACGGAAATCATTAAATAAAAAAATAACCCCATGAAAACGGAGGAGTTTAAAAATGGCAAAGAATATTTTAATCTGTGATGATGCGGCATTCATGCGTATGATGATCAAGGACATTCTCACAAAGAACGGATATGTTGTTGTAGGAGAGGCCGAAAACGGACTTAAGGCTGTTGAAAAATACAACGAGACAAAGCCCGATCTTGTACTCATGGATATCACAATGCCCGAGATGGACGGTATTCAGGCGCTTAAAAAGATCAAAGAAGGCGACCCGGGTGCAATGGTCATCATGTGCTCGGCAATGGGTCAGCAGGCGATGGTTATCGAGTCCATTCAGTCCGGCGCAAAGGACTTTATAGTTAAGCCCTTCCAGGCAGACAGAGTTCTTGAAGCCGTAAAGAAAGTAGTCGGCTGATATGAATACACTCGCTTCTACGGTGTTGTCCACAGCTTCATCCGCAGGGCAGTTGATCACGGTGCTCTTAATATTTGCCTTTGTTCTGTTCATAACCTGGTTTGCCACAAGATTTGTAGGCAATTTCCAGAAGGAAAGGATGGAAGGAGCAAATGTTACGGTTGTGGAGACACAGCGCATTGCGCCAAACAAATATATTCAGATAGTAAAGATAGGGGATCGTTATTTTGCCATAGCCGTATGCAAAGATTCCGTTACTACCATTTCGGAAATATCATCCGAATCGCTTGATCTAAGTAATACCGAGAAGGAAAAGTTTTCCTTTAAAGAGTTTTTAAACAAAGCGAAGGAAGAAGAGAAAGACAATTAAATGAAGAGATTTATTAAATCAATGTGCCTGCTGTTAATGGTGGGCATATTGTTTATCGGGGTAAAGTCTTCGTCCTACGCATCGAATCTTACAAACACGGTTGATTCTCATCTTGCCGGTGATACCGATTCGAGAACAAATATTGATGACGCGGGTACAGCCGATACCCCTGAAGATCTTAATCAACTTAATATATCAAATGATCTGACGATTACCTATAATAACGGTAACGGCGAATTATCGGGAAGTTTAAGGATACTCTTAACACTTACGCTGATAGCGATAGCGCCGTTACTGCTTTTGATGCTTACATGCTACACGCGTGTGATCATCGTTTTGCACTTTACAAGAGCGGCGCTTAACACAAACACGGCTCCGCCGAACCAGGTGCTTATAGGTCTTGCGCTTTTTATCACTTTCTTTATCATGAATCCGACCCTCACAACGGCTTATAACGAAGCTGTGGTACCTTTCGATGAGGGCGCGATCACGCAGGAAGAAGCGATAGAAAAAGGGCTTGCACCGTTCAGGGAATTTATGTACGGACAGACCCAGACAAAAGATGTAACGCTTTTTATGGAAATAGCGGATATGGAATGGGACGGGGCTTTGGAGAACATTCCGAACTATATTCTGATTCCGAGCTTTGTCGTAAGCGAGTTAAGATCGGCATTTCTTATAGGTTTCGTAATATACATACCTTTCATTGTAATAGATATGATAGTCGCGAGTGTGCTCATGAGCATGGGTATGATGATGCTGCCGCCGACTACAATTTCGATGCCGTTTAAGATTCTTTTGTTTGTGCTTGCCGACGGCTGGAATCTTATCGTCGGTTCGCTTGTTTCATCATTTTATTAGTAAATAATTAAGGAGGAATGGTATATGACAATTGATGACGTTGTAACTATGATGCGAACCGCACTTTTTACCGTAATCGAACTTGCTGCGCCCATCCTCCTTATTTCGTTGATAGTGGGGCTTATTATCAGTATCTTTCAGACGGTAACTTCCATTCAGGAGCAGACGCTTACATTTGTGCCGAAAGTTATCTGCGTTTTCCTCGGACTCATGATATTGGGCCACTGGATGCTTACTTCGCTCAAAGACTACGTTTTAAGCCTCTGGAGTAATTTTGCACAGTACATACATTAGAGGGAAGACTATGATCAATCTTTCGTTTTCACTGTACGATCTTGAATTTTTCCTTCTGATACTCATGCGTGTGGCAACCTTTATATATGTGGCGCCGTTCTTTTCGTTAAACGGTACTCCGAATAACGTAAAGATAGGCTTCAGCGTTCTTTTTGCCGTAATGCTTTACAATGTGGTGCCTAAGACATATGTTGAATACGGGACTGTATTAGGCTACGCGGTAATAGTGTTAAAAGAAGCGTTGACGGGCCTTTTGATAGGATACGGTGCGCAGATAGTATCCACGATACTTAACTTTGCCGGACACATTTCGGATATGGAAACCGGTCTTTCGATGGTAACGGTATTTGACCCTGCCACGAGGCAGAACGTTACAATAACCGGAGCGTATTATCAATACGGCGTCACGCTCATGCTATTTGTAAGCGGGCTGTATCAGTTCATATTGGCGGCTTTAAGAGAGTCATACAACCTCATACCCGTCAACGGAGCGATCTTTTCATCGGACAAACTGCTTGCATCGATGATAGAATTTTTTAAAGATTATGTATCGATAGGCTTCAGGATCTGCCTTCCGATATTTGCGGTAATGTTACTGTTAAATTCCATTTTGGGCATACTTGCGAAGGTTTCCCCGCAGCTTAATATGTTTGCGGTAGGTATGCAGTTTAAGATCCTTATCGGACTTTCGGTACTGTTTATAACGGTCGGCATGCTTCCGAGCGTATCGACCATGCTGCTTGGCGAAGTCAAAAAGATGGTAACCCTGTTTACGGAGTCGATGCTGTGACACTAAAGTTTGATCTTCAGTTCTTCGCGTCTGACGGACCCGGAGGAGAAAAAACAGAACCCGCAACCGAGAAAAAGAAAAACGATGCCCGTGATGAGGGTCAGGTTGCCAAGAGTAAAGAGATAGAGAATGCTTTTTCTCTTTTAATGGCTTTTCTTGTTTTAAGGTTTTACGCGGTCAATATCGCCGAGAGGCTTAAGGGTATGTTTAACCTTGTGTACGACGACATCCCCGAATACCTTAAAAACTATAATTCCAGGGTAAATGTCAAGGATCTGACCGGACTTTTTTCAGAAGTGATTTTGGAGATACTTCTCATTTTGCTTCCGGTCCTTCTGATAGCGTTTGTGGTTTCGTTTGTATGCGATGTTGCACAGGTTAAATGGCATCCGACATTGAAGCCTTTAAAACCCAAGGGCAGTAAGTTAAATCCGTTGAACGGTTTTAAAAAGATCTTTTCAAAGCAGGCGCTTGTGGAACTTTTAAAATCCATACTTAAGATAGTGATCGTGGTGTGGGTTGCGTATTCGTATCTTAAAAAGAACGGAGTAGGGCTGTTTCTTCTTTATGACATACCGTTCGAATCGGGAATAGCCGGCACATGTTCTCTCCTGGTCAACATGGGTATCAGGATATCGATAGCATATCTTATAATCGCATTTTCCGATTATGCTTATCAGAGGTGGAAATACAACGATGACCTTAAGATGACCAAGCAGGAAGTCAAAGACGAATACAAGCAGCAGGAAGGTGATCCTCAGGTCAAGAGCAAGATCCGCCAGAGGATGCAGCAGGTTTCCAGGCGTCGTATGATGCAGGCTGTGCCGAGTGCGGACGTAGTCATCACAAACCCTACGCATTATGCCGTTGCGCTTGTATACGACGGTGAAAAATACGATGCGCCTGTTGTGCTTGCAAAAGGTGCAGATTATCTCGCGCAAAAGATAAAAGAGATAGCGGGCGAGAATGAGATTGAGATCGTAGAGAATAAGCCTCTTGCCAGGATGCTTTACGCAAATGTGGAAGTCGGAGAGATGGTGCCGCCCGAGTTATATCAGTCAGTAGCAGAAGTTCTTGCATTTGTATACAGGTTAAAGGGCAAAGCCTGATCTTTTATTACTATAAATAATATTGGGAAGGAGGGATAATAATGGCCAGAGTCAGAGGCGCGGACATAGGCGTTGCCGCTTATATTCTTGCGGCGTTCATGATGTTTATTATCCCTATCCCGAGTTTTTTGCTCGATATATTGCTTGCCGTAAATATATCGATAGCCTTTTTGATCCTTTTTGTATGTATGTTTTCGAAGGAAGTTCTGGAAATGTCTTATTTCCCTACCATCCTTCTTTTCACGACCATATTCAGGATAGCGCTTAACGTTTCGTCCACAAAGCTTATCCTTACGACCGGTAAGCCCGGTAATGTTGTCGAGACCTTCGGTTCTTTCGTGGGAAGCGGCAACCTTATAGTCGGTGTCATCATATTCCTGATCCTTTTGATCATTCAGTTCCTTGTTATCAATAAAGGTTCCGAAAGAGTTGCGGAAGTTACCGCAAGATTTACTCTGGATGCTATGCCCGGTAAACAGATGGCCATAGATGCGGACTTAAATACCGGTGCCATTACGGATTCTGAGGCCAAGGCAAGACGAGATAAGATACAGCTTGAAGCATCTTTCTTCGGTTCCATGGACGGTGCCGTTAAGTACGTAAAAGGAGATGCGGTCGCAGGGCTTATCATTACCGTCATTAACGTTGTCGGCGGTATCATCATGGCTGTAGCTGTAAGAGGACAGGATATAAACAGCGCCCTTTCGGAATATACCATTCTTACGATCGGTGACGGTCTTGTATCACAGATACCTTCGCTTTTAATATCGCTTTCAACCGGTATCCTTGTCACAAAGGGTTCGGGTTCCGCAGACTTTGGAAACGTTCTGGTAAAACAGCTTTTCGGACTTCCGAAGGCTTTGTATATAGTCGGAGGCGTTATAGCGGGCCTTGGTGTCCTTACACCCCTTAATACTTTTCTTTTCCTTGCGATGGGCGCGATCTTTGTACTTGCCGGCCGTACAATGCAGGCATCGATCGAAACGGCCGGAATAGAAACCGAGACGGAGACCGAAGAGCAGGAAGCGCAGGAGATGCGGCAGCCGGAAAATGTCAATTCGCTTTTGTCGGTTGATCCTATCGAGCTTGAATTCGGTTACGGTATCATTCCCCTTGCCAATGTAAGTCAGGGCGGTGACCTCCTTGACCGAGTTGTTATGATCAGACGTCAGATAGCTCTTGAACTCGGTACCGTTGTGCCGATAATCCGTTTAAGAGACAATATACAGCTAAACCCCAATCAGTATATAATAAAGATAAAAGGCATACAGGTAAGTGAAGGCGAGATCTTATTTGATCACTACATGGCCATGAACCCCGGTTTTGTGGAAGAAGAGATAACGGGTATTCCCACGTTTGAGCCTTCATTCCACCTTCCCGCCGTCTGGATCACGGAAGGTCAGAGAGAAAGAGCGGAAAGTTTAGGTTATACGGTCGTAGATCCTCCGTCCATAATCGCTACCCATTTAACGGAAGTAATAAGGCAGCATCTTGCGGAGCTCCTTACAAGACAGGATGTGCTGGGCCTTATCAACAATTTAAAAGAGACAAACCCTTCGGTTGTCGAAGAACTTTATCCGAAGCTTCTTTCACTCGGCGAGATCCAGAAGATATTACAGAATCTGTTAAAAGAAGGTATATCCATAAGAGACCTTCTTACGATATTTGAAACTCTTGCGGATTATGCATCGACCACAAGGGATACGGATATTCTTACGGAGTACGTAAGGCAGGCGCTTAAAAGGTCGATCTCCAGCAAATATTTCCCTCAGAACGAGACTACGAGTGTTGTTACGCTCGATCCGAAGCTTGAGCAGGAGATCATGGCAAGCGTCAAGCAGACGGAGCAGGGTGCTTATCTGACACTCGATCCCGAAAAGACCAAGTCGATCATCTCGTCAACCGGCAAGGAACTTAAAAAACTCGACGATCTCGGTAAGAATCAGATCATTATCACTTCTCCGATCGTCAGAATGTATTTTAAGCGATTGACCGAAGATTACTATAAAGATCTGGTTGTTGTGAGTTATAATGAAATAGAATCAAATGTGGAATTACAGTCTGTAGGAATGGTGACAGCTTAAATGATCATAAAAAAATTTCAAGCCAAAACTGAAAGCGAAGCAATAGATGCCGCAAGGAAAGAACTCGGGGCAAATGTTGTGGTCATGAATGTCAGAAATATCAAGAGAAAAGGTATTTTTGCGTTTTTTAAACCGCAGCTTGTTGAGGTTACCGTTGCCCTTGAAGATGACACCGATCGTGCCATCCAGGAAAAGGCAAATGTTCGAAACATTACCGAAGCATTGGGCAAGGTCAATTCAATAGTTACCAGAGCCGAACAAAACAGACGCCCCGAAAGGATCGATATAAAGGTAAAGGATGATGACGATGCGGACGATGCACCGATCCGTCCCGTTTCATACGAAAAACCCAAAGGAACGGGAAGCATGCTCGAGGAGAAGCTTGATTCGCTCCAGAATCTCATAGAAGAAAAACTTCAGCCGGAAGGCGAAAAGAACACAAGGACCGCTTCGCAGAATAAGGATGCGGAAGAATTAAAAGAAGCGGAAGGTGACGATGAACTTAATAAGTTCTTTAACCTTTTAAACTCAACATTAATAGATAACGAAGTCAACGAAGAATATGCCAATCAGATCATAGACGAGACAAAAAAGGCCACCAAACCCGGTACGCCTTTTGATGTGGCACTTGCGGGTATCTATCAGAAGATGATACTTAAATTCGGAAAGCCTTCGATAATATCGCCCGCCGAGAAAGGCCCGAAGATCGTATTTTTCGTAGGTCCCACGGGGGTCGGAAAGACTACAACGATAGCCAAGATCGCTTCGAAGTTTTCGGTTGAACAGAAGAGAAAGATCGCCCTTCTTACCGCAGATACATACAGGATCGCGGCAGCAGAGCAGTTAAAGACTTACGCCAATATCCTTGAGGTTCCGTTCAGGATCATATATACGATAGAAGAAATGGAAAGCGCATTGGACGATTTTCGCGATTTTGATTACGTATTTGTGGATACGGCGGGACATTCGCATCAGAACAGCGAACAAAAGAATATAATGGGCGATTTTGTGCATTCCGTGGACGGAATAGCCGAGAAGGAAGTTTATCTTGTGGTGAGCGCCACTACAAAATACAGAGATTTAAAGAGTATAGCGGATGCGTACTCGGAGATCACACAGTACAAGTTAATATTCACTAAATTGGATGAGACAACCGCGCTCGGGAATCTGTTGAACCTAAAGCTTTATACGGATGCTTCTTTGTCGTATATAACCTGCGGTCAGAACGTTCCCGATGATATTGAAGAGTTTAATGCTCAAAGAACGGTTAAGAATCTCCTGGGAGGTAAAAATTAATTATGGACCAGGCAGAACAATTAAGAAACATAATCAAAGCAAATAATGTAGCACCAAGACCGGTTGCGCGGGTCATTACCGTCACAAGCGGAAAAGGCGGAGTGGGCAAATCGAATACCTCGATCAATCTCGCGATACAGTTTCGCAAGATGGGACAGAGGGTCATCATTCTCGATGCCGATTTCGGACTTGCCAATATCGAGGTAATGTTCGGAGCTGTTCCCAAACACAATCTTGCGGACCTTATATATCAGGG
>JAEEMP010000119.1 GCA_016283275.1 Lachnospiraceae bacterium | reverse complement strand
CCTGTGGGCGGGATGCCCCAGAAAGCAGTGGCATCGGCTGATTCCGCGAACAGATTTGAATTAAGCTCGGGAGACAGTTTTGTGGTCAAAAGAAGCGCCAAGCGTACCAAGTTTGTGAGCGTTGAAAGCTTAAGCTTTCTTGAGAAACTGTCAAGGAAACTTACTTAGACGTTAAAGGTTTGCCGCGGGATATTCGGCGGCGCAGATAAACAGGGGAACGATATGAAGAATCAAAGACATGACGCTATTCTTAAACTTATATCGCAGTACGATATAGATACGCAGGAAGAGCTTGTGACAAGGCTCTGCGAAGCGGGGTTTAACGTAACGCAGGCCACCGTTTCGAGAGATATAAGAACGCTTCATCTGTACAAGGCCACAGGGTCTGACGGAAAGCTTAAATATATCGTAGACAACCGTCAGGATCACACGCTAGATTCAAAATACAAAAGAGTGTTAAAGGACGGTTTTGTGTCGATAGATATGGCTCAGAACATTCTTGTGATCAAGACTGTTTCGGGTATGGCGATGGCGGTCGCCGCAGCGGTCGACTCGATGAAGTTTAACGAGATAGTGGGGACTATCGCGGGTGACGACACCATCATGATGGCAGTAAGAACGGTTGAAGATACCCGTATATGCATGGCCAAGATAAAAGAACTTATCAATTCATAGTTTGCTTTCAATTTATTTCCGGGGAGAGCTTAAAGAGGATATATGTTAGAAAGTTTAAAGGTCAAAAATCTTGCCCTTATCGAGAACTGTGAAACAGAATTTACAGAGGGGTTAAATATTCTTACCGGAGAGACCGGCGCAGGAAAGTCTATTCTTCTTGGGTCTGTTAATCTTGCGCTCGGAGCGCGTGCCGAGGGCGACATCATAAGAAGCGGAGCCGAAGAAGCAAGTGTAGAGCTTGTGTTCTCAAATTCGGAACGCATCAGTAAGATCCTTAAAAGCATGGACATCTCATCGGATGAAGATGTCGTGATAATCCAAAGAAAGATCACACCGTCAAAAAGCATATTCAAGATAAACGGCGAGACCGTATTGTCAAAGCAGGTCAAAGAACTCGCGGGCGAGCTTATCGACATCCACGGACAGCATGAGCATCAGTCGCTTTTAAATACCGTAAGGCAGCGCGACATGATAGATGCTTACGGAGGAGAGAAGATAAGTAAGAACCTTTCCGAGGTTTCTTTTGCTGCGGAGAATTATGTAAACCTGTTAAAAGAACACGAAGAAGCCCTTTCAAAGGCCGACGGCCTTGAACGAGAGATAAGCTTACTTGAATACGAGATAAAAGAGATAGAAGAAGCGAACCTTGTCCCGGGAGAAGACGAGGAGCTTGAAGAAGCCTATAAGAGGATGCAGTCTTCGGAAAAGCTTACGGAAAGCGCAAATGAGGCGATGAACCTTATAAGCGGCGACGGCGGACAGGATGCGGGCGCTCTTGTTTCAAGAGCCATAAACGCGTTAAACCGTGTATCGACGATTGATCCAAAAGCATCCGAACTTGAAGATAAGCTAAAAGAAGCGGAAGATATACTCGGTGATTTTTCTTTGGATCTTTCGAAGTATATCGATAAGCTTGATTACGATCCCGATGAGTTAGATAAGACCGAGAAAAGACTGGATCTTTTAAATACCTTAAAGTCGCGTTTCGGGCGTACCATAGAGGATGTCATCAAATACTGTGAAGAAAAGACAGAAGAGCTTGACAGATTAAAAAACCTTGATGAATATTTATGTAAACTAAACGAAAGACTGGAAGCCGCAAAGAAAGAATATGTCTCGGCAGCCACAAGACTTACAGAGGCCAGAAAAGAAGCTTCCGAGGATTTCTCGCTTAAGCTTACGGAGACTTTGAAAGAACTAAACTTTTTGGATGTTAAGTTTTATGTAAACATAGACAGCGATTATTCAAATGTCGCAAGGTCAGGGTCGGATTCCCTTGAATTCATGATCTCCACCAATCCCGGCGAGCCCGTTAAGCCCGTTAAGAATGTTGCGAGCGGCGGTGAACTTTCAAGGATCATGCTCGGCATAAAGACCATCCTTGCTGACAAGGACGATATAGATTCTCTTATCTTTGATGAGATCGATGCGGGCATAAGCGGTATAACGGCGCGCGACGTCGGAAAGAAGCTTAAAGTCCTTTCAAAGCGTCATCAGGTCATTTCGATCACGCATCTTGCGCAGATAGCCGCAATGGCGGATACGCATTTTGTCATTGAAAAGGGTGTTTCGGACGGCAAGACGAAGACTACGATAACCGCCATCGACGAAGCGTTAAGGTTAAAAGAACTGGCAAGGCTTTTGGGCGGCGACGAAAACAGCGAAGCTGCGCTTAACAATGCGCGCGAGCTTTTGAAAAATTCAAGTGTTTAAGGAACATCGATGAAGAACAGAAAAACTTCCGAGATCATTTATTATATTGCGCTTTTTCTGTATATGGCTTTATGCCTGTATCTGTACATAAACCAGCTTAGATACCCGGTGACCGGCCGTTTTGAGGCCGACACTCCGGTGCATGTGAGCATGGCGGTCGATGACGGATTTTACTACAGTCTTACCGCTTTTGTGTATCTTTTGCTGAGTTTCCTGCCGTTTTCCGATATTCTGATCGCGCTTTTTTTAAGCGTTTGCACATGCTTATCCGTGGTAATGTGCGTAAGGCTTACAAAAGACGTGCTTGATGCATACGATCTTAAGATAAAAGAAGGTTATATTTATCTTTTCTCTTTCTGTGCGAACTTTGTTATGGGCTTTTATGTAAAAGCCTTTAACGTTCAGCATTATATAGGTTATCAGAATGCCAATATGTGGCACAATTCAACCTATATAGTCATGAGGCTTTTTGCACTCTGGTGCCTGATACTGTATCTTGATATTTACAAGGACTCAAAACTGAATATTAAAAAGCTCATACTCTTTTGTGTGGTGCTCACGCTTTCGACAGCCGTTAAGCCGAGCTTTTTCGTGGTATTTGCGCCTGTTATGGCAATAGAGCTTTTATGGGATCTTTTTAAGAAGAAAAAGCCGTTTAAGGATGTATTTTTCTTTGCGCTCACTGTCGTACCTTCATTTGCGGTTTTGATCCTTCAAAGCCTTGTCCTTTTCGGAAACGACACGGGAAACGGCTATGCGATCAGTCCTTTTACCGCATTGAGCCAAAGAGGAGATCATCCGAAGGTCACACTTGTTCTTTCCGTATTATTCCCGCTTTTGGTGTTCATAACCCACATAAAAGAAGCATTTAAGGACAGGATATACGCATTCAGCCTCCTTGTATGGCTCATGGGTTTTGCCGAGGTGTTCTTTTTCCTGGAGACGGGTTCAAGAACGGGCGATTCAAACTTCTTCTGGGGCTATTCGATAGTGTTGTTTGTGCTGTTCTTTGAATCAGGGATATTGATCCTAAAAGATATATTCAAAAAGAAGATATTCGCGGGAACGGCGATCCTGCCCAAGGTTTACATAACAGTTTTGTGTGCGGTGTATTTATGGCATGTGATAAGCGGAGTTTGGCACTTCGTTCTTTTGCTTGAGGGGCTTACGTATTTTGTCTGAGAATCAGTTTGAAAGGACCGAGAGGATAATCGGTGAGGATAAAGTTAATAGTTTACATAACAAGTCGGTCATCGTCTTCGGCATAGGCGGTGTCGGAGGCTATGTATGTGAAGCGCTTGCGAGAGCAGGAGTGGGCAGGATAGCGATAGTCGATCACGATTCGGTTAACATAACTAATATAAACCGTCAGATAATCGCTCTTCATTCGACCGTAGGCCTTAAGAAGACTTTAGTCATGAAAGAAAGACTTAAAGATATTAATCCTGATTTAATCGTCGAGGATTACGATATGTTTTATCTTCCGGGGAATGCCGGGGATATCGATATCAAAAAATACGACTATGTTACGGACTGTGTGGACAACGTTACAGCGAAGCTTGAGATCATAAAGCGGGCAAAAGAAAATGATATACCGATCATTTCATCGATGGGTACCGGCAATAAGCTCGATCCCACAAGATTCGAGATAGCAGATATCCAAAAAACGTCGGTCTGTCCGCTTGCGAAGGTCATGCGCAAAGAATGTAAAGAGCGTGGATTTTTTAATGTAAAAGTGCTATATTCAAAAGAAGAACCTGTCAAAACGCATACACATGCACCGGGCAGTATATCCTTTGTCCCGTCAGCCGCGGGCCTTATAATAGCGGGTGAGATTATTAAAGATTTGATTTCGGAGGATATTTGATTTATGAAGAAGATTCTTTTCGCCGCATCGGAGGGAGTTCCCTTTATCAAAACCGGAGGACTTGCCGATGTTGTCGGATCGCTTCCCAAGTGTATCGACAAGCGGTACTTTGATGTAAGAGTCGTATTGCCCCGTTACCTCTGCATGAGACAGGAAATGAAGGACAAGATGGAGTATGTAACACACTTCTACATGGACTTCAATTGGAAAAACGAATATGTGGGCGTCCTTAAAGCCGAAGTTGAAGGCATCACATATTATTTTATCGACAGTGAATATTATTTTGGCGGCTTAAAGCCTTACGGCGATGACGTCCTCTTTGAAATAGAGAAATATGCGTTCTTTTCAAAGGCAGTGCTTTCGGCACTTCCTCTTATCGGATTTCAGCCCAACGTGATCCATTGCCATGACTGGCAGACGGGTCTTATTCCCGTATATCTTAAGGAGCGTTTCGGCGGGGACTTGTTCTTCCATGATATTAAGACCGTTATGACCATACACAATCTTAAATTCCAGGGCCGCTGGGATGTTAAAGCTGTGCAGTCCATCACCGGTCTTTCCGATTATTTCTTTACATCCGACAAGCTTGAGGCTTATAAGGATGCAAACCTCTTAAAGGGCGGTCTTGTATATGCCGATGCCATCACGACCGTATCGGAGACCTATGCAAAAGAGATACTTACCGATTTCTACGGTGAAGGCTTAAACGGTCTTTTAACGGCGAGAGCAGGCGACTTAAGAGGTATTGTGAACGGTATCGATTACAAGGAATTCGATCCCGAGACGGATACTAAGATCACACACAATTACAATGCGATCACCTTCAGAAAAGAGAAGATAAAAAATAAGATCAAGCTTCAGCAGCAGCTTGGCTTAAAGGCCGAGCCCAGGACCATGATGATAGGTCTTATCTCAAGACTTACGGATCAGAAGGGCCTTGATCTTATTGCTTATATAATGGACGAGCTTTGTCAGGACAATATCCAGTTCGTAGTAGTCGGAACGGGTGAGGAACGTTATGAGAACATGTTCAGACACTTTGACTGGAAGTACAATGACAAGGTTTCCGCAAATATCTATTATTCCGATGAACTTGCGCATCAGGTATATGCTTCGGCAGATGCATTTTTGATGCCTTCGCTCTTTGAGCCCTGCGGATTAAGCCAGCTTATATCGCTTCGTTACGGTACCATCCCGATCGTAAGAGAGACGGGCGGTCTAAAGGATACCGTACAGCCGTATAATGAGTATGAGAGCACCGGCACCGGATTTTCTTTTACCAACTATAATGCGCATGAGATGCTTGCCTGCATACGTAATGCGGAGCGTATCTACTACGACAGAAAGCGTGAATGGAACAAACTCGTGGACCGCGCAATGGCTCAGGATTACTCATGGGAGCGCAGCGCATCCAAATACCAGGAGATGTACGACTGGCTCATCGGCTGAGCACCCGGCTCCGCCCGGTCCCTTGGGGACGGGGTCAGAGGTTCAAAACAGGTAATATATTAAGAGAAAAGCATGAAAACTCCACATCGGTGTTAAGACCGGATGTGGAGTTTTTGACGATAGTGGGCAAAAAATGCAAAGAGATATTATACATGAAGAATATTCATACGATAGACTTTACAGATACATAGTCTGCAGACTGCCTTGAAAGGGCTATCGAAATAGGACGGGAATGTCTGAACGACCCGGGGGACGGAGTTTAAGTTATGAAAAGGAAATTTTACCCCATATTCCTTATGAACAGTATATTATTGCTATTCATTTTGATGCTCACCGGCTGTGAAGGTATTGGGGTTACTGATGAAAAACAAAACTTACCATATGATTATGATGAGGCGGTTGCAAAACTAAACGAGCATTGCCGCCATTTTCCGACTTCATTTGGCATTGTTGAAGAAGATGATGTTTTTCTGTACGACGTGACCGGTGACGGTGTGAAGGATCTTTGCACATTTATCTTTTTCGGAAGCGGAATGCCACGAATGGATATTGTTTTATACGATGTGGAAAACGATGAATTCCATACGCTTGACGGATGGGATTTTAGGGGAGCTTACGGATATAATTACAGAATACTGTCTGTGGAAAAATATGGTGTCGTCATATCCGAAAGACAGTTTTATCCCGAGGAACATGAAGCAAAATATGGACTTTTGACATTTGAGGAAGGCAAGCTCGGAATGGATGAATTTGATGAAAATTCTTCTGAATATGATCAGGCAAAAGAACTCTTTGAAGAACTTGCGAAGAAAAACCCCTTGGGGACGGGGTTAGATGTTCAGGATTAATGTATGGGAGGTGTATGTGATGAGCATTACGGTTAATCTGTATTATATGGGTGTTAATGGGAACGCTCGAAAGTTCGCGGAAGAGATGGAAAGAACAGGTATCGCAGGGAGGATAAGGGCAGAAGAGGGAAACTTGAAATATGAGTATTTTTTCCCGTTTAATGACCCTGAAACAGTGCTCCTTATAGACAGCTGGGAAGACCAGGAGGCAATAGACCGGCATCATGCATCACCGATGATGAAAGAGATCACCGAATTGCGTGAGAAATATGATCTTCATATGAAAGCAGAGCGTTATATATCAGACACGGAAGGAATGCCTCAAAAAGACAGTGCATTTCTAAGACAATAGGCAGGTATCACCTGCAAATGATAAAAGGTATTGACAACTGAAGAGATAAATAATAATATAAACGTGTTTATATAAACACGTTTATATTATTTTGCGATTAACTTTTGGAGGAAAAACATGATTCTGATCGTGAACACCACTTCGGATACATCGGTTACCGAAGAGATAAAGAAACTGGCCGCTGCCGGCGGCTTTGAACCGGAAGTGATCGAGGCTTACGGACTTAATATCAGCCATTGTATAGGATGTAATCATTGCTGGCTTAAGACACCCGGAGAATGCTCGATCAAAGATGATTATGAGATAATACTTAAAAAGATCATACATGCGGATCAGCTGTGGGTGATATCGGATACCGCGCTCGGATTCCTGGATCATAAGGGAAAGAATATTTTTGACAGGATACTCCCGATCGCAACAATGTACTTAAAATTCGTCAAAGGTCAGATGCGTCACGTACCGCGTTACAGACAAAGAACGAATATAGGGATCATCTATCGCGGCGAGGGTGACAGGGAATATCTTGACAGATGGAGCAAAAGAGCGGCGCTTAATTTTGACAGCAAGTCGCTCGGCGTATTTAAAGAAAATGAGGTAAAGGAGGCGGTATCATGCATGTGTTGATCATTAACGGAAGCCCCAGGGTAAAGCAGTACAGTAACACGGATAAGATCCTTGAAAAATTCACTGCGGGACTTTCCGAAAACAATACGACATTCGAGCAGTATGAGATATCGGACAAAAAACAATGGGACGATATACGAAACGCTTATTATGCCAACAGCAATATACTGATAGCACTTCCCTTGTATGTGGAATGTATCCCGGGATTGTTGATGGAATTTCTTGAAACGCTTACACCCAAAAACGACGGCACAAAGATATCGTATTTACTGCAGAGCGGATTTGCGGAAGGAGTACAGTTAAGGTGCGGGGAAGAATATCTTAAAAAACTTACGGCTCGTCTCGGATGTGAATACGGCGGCACACTTGTCAAAGGCGATAATTTCAGTATAAGATTCTTTGAGGGAGAGATGAGAGACAGGGTTACCGGACAGTACACGGAAATGGGGCGTGAATACGCTTTAAACGGCGGATTTAATACGGATAAGTGCAAGGCCTTTACAGGTTATGAAGTATTTCCGTTACATATGCGGATAATGCTCGGAACGATCTTCGCAACGCTCGGAAGAAAAATGTTCACAAAGCTGGCCCGTAATTGGGGATGTACCAAACCGATCGGCTACAGACCATATAAGTAAAGGATGACCATGGGAAGAAAAACACAGATAACCAAGGAAATGATACTGGAAGCGGCGTACGAACTGCTTGACGAATCGGGGATAGGCGCCGTGGCGATCAAGTCTGTCGCGGCAAAACTCGGCTGTTCCACCCAGCCGGTTTCATGGCAATTCGGAAGCATGACGGAACTTAAAAAAGAACTGTTTGAATATGCGGCTGCCAAATTGTACGCTCCGCTTGGGGATGCAATGCAGGGGCGGGAAGCCATCGAAGCGTTCTTTATATCGGGAAAGCATTATCTTTCGTGCGCTTGTGACCATCCTCATGTCTTCAGATTCGTAAATGTCGACGATACGACCGAGACAGTAGGAGAGCAGATATACAGTGATAAAAGCATATTTAACCTTCAGTTTGATGCCGAAGCATTCAAAATGCTGACATCTCAGTATGACGTTCCTGCCGAAGAGATAGGAAAAGTCGTGCGTGATACGGTCATATATACCCATGGCCTTGCACTCATGATGATGTTTGACAGTTTCAGGCTCTCCAAGGACGAAGCTGTCCGGATGATGTATGATGTCGGCATGAAGATGCTTAAAAGCATAGGGATCGATCCGCCCGCCGGTTCGTATTTCGACGAGTGATTTTTTTTAGGGAGATATTATGAATGTTTCCGATGCGGTACAAGGAATTTTTGAGTATGATTAAAAATACGATTGTTTGTGGAGTGATGAGATTATGGAAACATCGATTCTTATAAAAGATACGACCAGAGCGCAGCGCGAACAGATAGTTGCCGAATCGATCGGAAACATTAACGGTTCATGTGACGGCTGTGCCGCGGGACTTATTGAAATGTACCGGGATTATATTGACGGAAAGAAAGAGATCCGTGACATCAATATGGAATTTAATGCGCATTACGAATCCGGGATGGAAATGTCGGAAAAGAGTGAGTGCGGATACATAAATGATTATTTTCTGGGAAAAAACAATGGCGGGAGCGATAGTTATGAAAAGGTTTAAAAAGTCAATTGCTATAGGACTTATTATGATGATCGGCTTGTTTTCTTTGACAGCGTGCAACGGATCGGGTCGACATTCACATTCAAGGGGGCCTTTGGATGTGACCAAAGTCACTTATCTGGTATATCGCGGCGGGATGTGCGCAGTTGATATGTATGTAATTACTGCCGATTTGAAAGTTGTAAAATACGACATAAATCCCGAAGGTGATAAATCATATGATTATCTGGCAGGAGAGTTACCTTCTGAGGACAGATATGCGGTAACTGAATCCGAAATATCCGATCTGGATTGGTCAAGCATCGTAAATGTGTTAACCAGGGTAAACTTCATGGAGTTAAAAGAAGATACATCTACAAAAGAAACTATCTACGACGGATCGAGCTATTATATATGCGTTGAAACAACCGACGATACCAACACCTCGGGCGGATATATGGCAGGTTACGATAAAGACAGTGATAGCGTACGCTTTGCCAGAGCTAAAGAAATGATAACGAATGCTGTAAAGAAATGATATTAGGCAAGCCGGTTCACAGCATCATAAACTTAAATACAGGTGATCAATATCCCGCGGAGTATAATCCGCGGGTTTGTTAATTTTTCTCTTCAGACATTGTGCTATAATACACGGTGGGGATGGGTATGATAATACTCTGTGTGAAGGATTAAGGAGATGATTCATGTTATGAAGATGGTCAGGAAGACCGCATTTTTTCTAACTGCGGTCATTGCATTCATACTTCCGCTTTCAAGCTGTTCTGAAAAGGTTTCGGTTCAACCGGTTCCTGTAGAAGAAAAATCAACGAATTCTGTAATCGGCGCTGTCGATTTTGCGCATGAACTCGATTCTTATGTACCCAAAAAGGATACCTATAATTTTTATTTCACTTACAAGATCGTTCACCCCTGGTGGGATGCGGTCGCTCTTGGCATGGAGGAAGCGCAGAGGCAGTACCTTGAAAAGGGTATAACGATAACTTATGAATATATGGCACCCGAGGCAGCATCGGCCGAAGATCAGAAAGACAGGCTGGCCCGCGTGAAAAATGCAGACTACGATATTATCGGCGTTGATGTGGCGGACGAAGAGATCATATCGCCGGTCATCGATGAGATGATAGACGAGGGCTGTAAGGTAATGACTTTTTCAAGTTCCGACGCAGCTAAAGGATGCAAAAGAATAGCCTACGTCGGAAATACTCATAATTACCAGGATGGGGCAGACCTGACGCAGGCTTTGTGTGAAAAACTGGATTATAAAGGAAAAGTTGCCATACTGGTCGGAAGCGTGGGTGCACCCTGTCATGAGGACAGGGCACGTGGCGCAAAAGATACGTTGGCCAAGTATCCGGATATGGAAACGGTAGCCGTGGAATATGATATGGATTCCATTGAAAATGCGTATAATCTGACATTAGATATATTGGATAAAACTCCCGATCTTGCCGGGATCATCTGTTGTAACATGAGCAATCCCGTAGGAGCGGCCAGGGCGATCACCGAAAGAGGCAGCGATACGGTGATAGTTGGAATGGATCATGATGAGGAAGCTTTAAGATACTTAAATGACGGCGTGATCTATTGCCTGGGAGTTCAGGACTGTTTCTCCATAGGATTTGATACACTTCAGGTGGCAGTAAAGATCGCTGACGGTAATCTGCCCGGTGATCTTTATCCGGAACTGACCAATGAGATCACTACGATCATCTACAAGGAGGACGCAGCGCAGATGTTGGAACTGCTCTACGGTGACATATTATGACAAATGATAAAGAGAGAATTAGTAAAGGGTTCGTATCTACCGCTATCATAGGAAGTGCATTGGTGATGGTGATACTCGTAGTCATTACCGTATGGGCATCGAGAACGACGGTATCGACAACAGATGATGCTGTTGCGGCAGTAAGTTCGTTTTATCTTGAAGCCATGGCCGATTATCGTGCGAGGACGGTCAATAACCTGATCAATAACAATTTCGAGCACATGGAAGTGGCGCTCAATGTTATAAAAGACGGCAATATCAGCTCGCAGGAAGAACTCAGAAACTCCCTCGGTAATACCAAAAAGCTTCTTTCACTTAACAGGTTTGCGCTTGTGGACGAGGATAATATCGTATATACCCAGTACACAACTTATACGGGCGGGAGCCGCTATGATTTTCTTTCATCAGATAAACTGAACGAGAGAGTCGTCAGCACTATTAATATGTATGGCTCATCCAAGCAGTTGTGCCTTGCTATTCCGACGGACGGTCTTGTAATCATGGGTAAACCGTTCAAGGCATGTTTCGTTATGATAGACATCAAAGATATCAGCAATCTGTTGCTTTTAGAGGATCAGGGTACCACATATTTCGCTCTGTATACAAAGACCGGCGGAAATCTGTCCGATACAGATTTGGGACCCATAAAAGCGGGTAACAATATACTTGAGAAGACAAAAGATCATATTTCAGCGGCTTCATGGGAAAAACTTTCGGCAGATTTTGAAGAAGGAAAAGAGGGTAATCTGACTCTTGTGTGGGATGGCACACAAGAGACACTTTGTTATGCTCCCGTTCCAAACACGGGATGGATGATGGCGATCCTTATACATGAGAACGTAATACATGAGCAGTTCCGTGAGATGAGCGAAAGCAATCATCTTACCAGTCGTATCCTAATCATGGTAACGCTCTTTTCGATGGCGCTCTTTGCAACCATACTCCTGCTTCAGTCGCGTAAGGCTTCACGTGCGAGACTTGAATCTGAGATGGAGAACAGCAGAATGTTCAAGAGCATGGCAAACACCGATTCCCTTACCGGAGTCAGGAACAAGCATGCATATTCGGAATATGAGAGCAAGATCAACGATAAGATACGTTCCGGTGAACTGAAAGACAGGCTGGCTGTGCTGGTTTGCGATATAAACGGCCTTAAGATCGTCAATGATACTCAGGGACATGCGGCCGGAGACAAACTGATCAAAGATGCCTGTGATCTTATATGTGAACATTTCACTCACGGAGCCGTATTCAGGATCGGCGGCGACGAGTTTGTCGTTATACTTCAAGACAGAGGCTATGATAAAATGGATGAAACTCTTGCTTCGATAAACCGTGAGGTCGAAGAAAACATCGAAAAGGGCAAGGTAGTGGTTGCTGTAGGACATTCCGTTTTGACCGGGGAAGATGAGCAGATCCACGATGTCTTTGAAAGAGCCGACAGCATGATGTATAAGCGCAAGCAGGAACTTAAGGCTATGGGAGCCAAGACAAGAGAATGACATAATGGGCAGATAAAGGCCCAGATTGGGAAAAGGGTTGAAAACAAACAGGGGTATGAGACAATACTACAGTAACAATAAGCGATTCTGCATGGCAGTCATCATTATGACTGCTTTGACAGTATGTTTTATCCTGCTTTCAAATATCAGATCATGGGCGGATTTTTACGCCGATCACATCTATATTTTCTTTTGCAGACATTTCTCACGCATTGCAGAGCTCATCCCGTTTCCGCTGGGTGAGCTTTTGATGTATATCGGAGCGGGACTTGTTATCACAGCGTTTCTGTTGCTCATCCTACGCATATTTCTTGGGAAAAAGAAAGGCTATGCCGCCTTTTTGTCCGTATATTTAAGGACACTTACGATCATTATCCTTTCAGTGCTGTTAATATATTCAACGCAGTGGCTTACGACATTTCGGAGCTCGGTGCTAGGAAAGCCCGGATATGCCACACGGGAATATACAACAGACGAACTTGGGACACTGTATATTTATCTTGTGGACAATATCAACGAAGAATGCGGTAAGGTTCCACGTGACGAGTTAGGGGATATCATCTACGATGACAAGGAAACGGTCGAACGGAAAGTATCTGTTGCGATGAACGCTGCCGGCGAAGAATATCAAAGACTTAAGGGTTATTATCCGGCCTTCAAGGCGGCATGGTGTTCCGATGAACTTCACTGGATGGGAATAGGCGGGTATACATATCCTTATACGCTTGAAGTGACTTATAACAAATATGTCAATAATTTCCGTCTTTCGTCGCTTTACGCACACGAAAGCTGTCATCATATGGGCTATTTTAAAGAACACGAAGCGAATTTCTTAGCTTTTGTCGCATGCAAAGAAAGCGATGATCCCATACTTCGCTATACCGCATATTTCTATGTATTGGGATATGTTGACGACGCATATCATCTGGCATGCATTAACGACGGTAACGAGGAGAATTATTTAACGGATGCCAAAGAACATTCCCTGCTTCCACAGGTCGGAACAGATTTTAACAATGCCGTACGTGAAGCGAAAGAACAGTTCGACCGTGATGAGCATCCGCTTGAGGATCATGCCGACAAGATCGAAGAGATAGGAGATGCCGGCTGGAATACGCAGGCCGATATACTCAAAGAATACAATTACGACGGTGTTGTAGATCTTTTGCTGCAGTACTACGACGGAAAACTTTACTGAACCTATGGGAACGGGGTTAGAGGTTCATTTTTGAAAACGGACAAAAACCGGAACGGTGATGCGAAAAAATTGACCCCTTGACCCCGTCCCCCGGGGGGTCATAAAATAGGTTCGGAGGAATCTGGATTCATGAGTTCTACGGTAATAATTTCCGCAATCCTGTCAATGCTGGCAGGAATAGGTATATTTCTTGTTGCATGCTCTACAATGAGCTCCAATCTCGAGTCGCTCAGTTCAAACAGACTGAGGGCGCTGTTCAAAAAAGTATCCGGAAATAAACTTATAGGCGCCGGAATAGGTGCGGTAACGACCGCAGCCATACAAAGCTCCGGAGCGACATCCGTCATGATCATCGGTTTTGTGAACGCCGGTATTATGACGCTTACACAGGCCGCAACGGTCATATACGGTGCCAATATCGGTACCACCATAACCGGTCAGATCGTTGCTCTTGGTATGACGGGCAGCAACAGGCTTTCCACGACCGTGATTTTTTCGGCATTTGCAGGTGTCGGTGCAATGATCTCGCTATTTGCCAAGAAAGATCAGGTAAAGCGCTTCGGAGGGATCTTTTCCGGATTCGGTATGCTGTTTGTCGGTCTTTCCATGATGAGTTCTTCAATGGATACATTTGCAAAGCTTGATGCGGTAAAACAGTTCTTGGCCGGGATCAGCAATGCGATCCTGTTGGTCATCGTAGGTGCAGCTTTTACTGCGATCATCCAAAGTTCATCGGTCATGACCTCGATCGCGATCACGATGGTCGTAACAGGCCTCATCACACTCGATCAGGGCATATACCTGACCATGGGTTCCAACATCGGCTCGTGTGTGGTGGCGCTGATAGCGGGATTGAGCGGCGGCAAGAATGCCAAAAGAACATCACTCATCCACTTATTCTTCAATGTGGGCGGTGTGGTCGTATTCTTGATCATCGGATTCCTTATCACGATCTTTACCGGCGGAAACGTCGATTTCGGTGTCATATTTGAGCACTTATTCCCTAACGTTCCGCAGATACAGCTTGCTATGTTCCATACGGTGTTCAATACGATCACGGTGTTCATTTTCCTGCCTCTTACGGGTATCCTGGTAAATGTAGTATCAAAGATCATTCCCGACAAAGAGGACGAAAACACCGAGGAAGAAGGACGCCTCTACTATGTCGACCGCAACATGTTAAAGTCGCCTTCTATCGCTGTTGCACAGCTTAAAAAAGAGATCGTCAACATGGCCGACATTGCGATGCGAAATTTCATATGTTCGCTCGAGACCATTTCCAAACTTGATTTTTCCAAGCAGGAACAGTTTGCGAAGAATGAAAAAGAGATCGACTATATCAACAAGGAACTCGTTAAGTTCGTGGTGGAACTTGCCAAGCTTCCGTTAAGCGATAAAGACCATAAATATGTTTCAACAACTTTCCATACGATAAGCGACCTTGAAAGAGTCGGAGACTACGCCGAAAACATCATGGAATACGCCGACACGCTCAAAAACGAGCATCAGGGCTTTTCGGAATCGGCAGTATCCGAGATAGCTTATATGAGAGAGCATATTGAAAAACTGTTCGATAACATAATCAAGGCTTATACCGAGCAGGACAAGGAAGCTCTTGAAGAGGCATACAGGATCGAGGACGAGATAGATGAGATAACGGCCAGAATGGGTGAGAACCATATCATCCGCCTTAACGAAGGCATCTGCACCGCTATCGTCGGTTCCCAGTATATGTCCCTTGCTTCCAATGCGGAAAGAGTCGCCGACCACTTCATCAATGTGGGCAAGATGGTCAACGAGTGGTAAATTGCAACATGTGCAGCTTAATTTGCAACCGGCGTATCGATATATTGAGAAGTTTTTTTGATTCCTCTATGATCGTTAAAGATCATGGAGGAATTTTTTATGAAGAGAATAAAGATCATAACGTTGCTGCTGATGATATCGATTTTGATCGCGGACAAGGCATACGCATACGCGGATGAGGTAAAAGAACACGTTTCGGATCAAATAGAAGAGTTTAAGACAAAGACCAAATGCCGCGCGGTAAGCGTAGCCGTCGTAGACGGGGATAAGACCGAAGTTTACGGTGATGCAGAAGGCTTATATCAGATCGGATCGATGACCAAGGCATTTACCGGGCTTGCGGTTCAAAAACTTATCGCCGAAGGAACACTTTCAAAAGACGACACGGTGTCTAAACTGCTGCCCGGCTTTACGGCCGTTTACGGGCATGAAGCCTGCGATATCACTATCGATCAGCTTCTTAAACAGACAAGCGGATATACAAACAGCGAAAAACTTTTTCCGAGCGCTTCGGATGATATGACTCTCATGGACTGGGCGGACAGTATTTCGGGTAAAGAGTTAAACTATAGGCCCGGTGAGAGATATTCGTATTCAAACGTTAATTATAACCTTTTAGGTGCGGTGATCGAAAAGGCTTCGGGATTAAGCTACCGGGAATACATGGAAACAAACATCCTGATCCCTTTGGGCCTTACAAACACATATGTGCAGATGCCCGGTGACGGGGCAAGCATTATCCGCGGTTCAAGACCCGGATACCGGCATGCTTTCCGATATGAGATAAAGGTCGCCGAGGGGCAGATACCTGCGGGCTACTTTTATTCGAATATTAATGATATGGCAAGATGGATCGGAATCTGGCTCGGTTCGACCGATATCCCAAAAGAGTTTAAAGATCTTATAAGTGCCGTTAAGTCGGAATTAATTAAGCCGGGTGATTATTATTCGGGATGGGAATCGTTTGAAAGCGGAACAACAGGCCACTCGGGAGGGACGCCTAACTATTCCTCAAGGATTGTATTTTCAGAGGAAAAAAAGATCGGTGTATGCGTTCTTACAAACATGAACGTGGCAGCTTCAACGGACAGTCTGTGTAACGGGATATATGCTGTATGTTCGGGCGCAGATACCGTGCCGATAGCAGGCGACGTGTGGACGGTGTTCGATCTTATTTTCAGTGCCGTAACAATATTGTGGGTTCTTTTAATTATATCTATTCTCTTTGTGAAAAGACGTGGTACACTGTTGGTAGCGGGAATTTTGTCTGTCACTGTTCTTATATCGATCTGTATCGTGATGCCGCTTGTTTTTAAAGCGGAGCTTAAGGATATTGCATTCGTCTGGGCACCGTACAGTTTTACGGGAGGACTGATAATACTGACCGCCGCTGTATTTACCATAGCAATAAAACTGTGGAAATTAAGGAAAAATGAGAATTGAGAAGCGAGAAGTAAAAGGACAGCCTTTGACTGTCATCATAGAGTATCCGGAGTGGAATGAATCGGTCGAGGGCCTGTACAAAAAGATAGGCAGGATGGACCTTTCTTTTACGGGCAAATGCGAAAACAGGTCCGTTAATATCGGCGTGTCTGACCTTTATTACGTAGAAAACGTGGAAAGAAAACTTTTTATTTATACACGTAATGAAGTGTACAGGTTTGACGGAGCGATGGCGGATATCGAAAACGTCATGGATGAAACGGGGCTTGTGCGGATTTCAAGAACATGCATCATGAATACCGATCATTTAAGGGAGATAAGGCAGATGCGAAACAGCCATCTCGAGGCGGTAATGGACAATGACGAGAAACTGATCGTATCCAGAAAATATCTGCCGGACATAAAGAAGATCTTTAAGAGGAAAAACCCATGAAGAGGATATTAAGAGATACATGCATACTGGCAGCATTGATGATATTGTGTGTTTTTACCGTGTCGATGATATGGGTCGGAATGACGGATGAGATAAAACTTGTGATCTGCCTTTTTATTCTTTCGTTTGTCATATCGCTTGCAAACTACTTTATCGATGAGTACACAACGCTTCCCATACTCGGCTGTTATGCGGTAAAATATATATCGGCATCGGGGATCGTGATGCTGTTTGGATTTATCGCGGGCTGGTTTTATAAAAGCAATTTCTGGATGGCGTTCATCTATGTCGGGATCGTTCTTGTTATGGCTTATTTTGTCGACGCGTTCAGGACAAAGCGTGACATCGAATTCATAAATTCAAAGATAAAAAGCAAAACGGTAAGAGAGTAAAAGTAACAAAAAGGGGATAACGTGATCGATGATCATGAGCGGAAAGGAGTGTTTGGTATGAATAATGAAATGGGCGAAAAATATCCCGAGGGAGCAAAACGACATGGGAATTTTACAATGAAAAAAGTGTATGCCGGTCCGGAAAGACCGGCAGGCTCCGATGCGCCGTCGGGACTTGTCTATGCTGGTCCGGTCAGACCCAACCCCGCAATTATGGAAGGAGTTTATGCAGGTCCTATAGGGTTTGTATATGCGGGTCCGACTATGATGCAGCAACAGCAGGGCGGGTTCTTTCAGCAAAACGGGAATCCTTTTAATCCGGAGGGCAGTAAACCTTTTGAACCTGTTGATGAGTTTGCCGGAAAACCCACGAAGTTTTGCAGAAACTGCGGGGCAAGGATGCTAAAATCATATAAATTCTGTCCCGAATGCGGCGGAGATGTTTCATATGACATATGATCTTATAAGCTGTGTATGGGAGATCACTCTGGCTTGTTGTTTTTCCTGTAAATACTGCGGATCCGGGGCCGGAAGAGCCCGTGATTGCGAACTTTCGACAGCGGAGTGCCTTGATGTGGCAAGGCAGCTTTCCGAGCTTGGATGCGAAAGAGTATCGCTTATCGGCGGCGAAGTGTTTATGCGAAAGGACTGGAAAGAGATAGCGGGTGAGCTTTCCAAAAGAGGCATAGCGGTAAATATCATCACAAACGGCTATATTTTCACAAAGTCAATACTTGACGATCTTAAAGAGATAAATGTCGAATCCGTTTCGGTCTCTGTGGACGGCACAAAAGAGGTCCATGATAAATACAGGCAGCCGGGCAGTTTTGAAAGAGCTTTAAATGCCATAGACGCACTGTCGGATTCGGGCATACCGGTATCGGTGATATCAACGCTCAATAAAGAAAACGCGGCATGCCTTGACGATCTTTATGAGGAACTTATTAAGCATGATATATTTGCTTGGCAATTGCAGGCATGCTCGCCTATGGGGAATGCTTCCGACGGAAGTGTGGACTATAGATTTGATTTTAAGAGTGTTATCGATTTTACCGTAAGTCATATGTACAAAGCGCCGTTTATGCTCGGCGTGGCCGATAATATCGGTTATTTTTCGCCGGAAGAAGGAAGCATAAGGGGCAATTTGAGCGGAAAAGCGTATTTTCGCGGCTGCTCGGCGGGGATATCCGCTGTGGGGATAGACAGCGTCGGTAATGTAAGAGGATGTGAATCCATGTACGACGAGCATTTTAACGAAGGAAACTTACGTGAAAAGTCTCTTCGTGAAATCTGGGAAGATCCCGAAGGTTTTTCGTACAACAGAGGTTTTAAAGCGGAGTATCTTACCGGGAAATGCGCCGAATGCGAATACGGAGAGTATTGTGCGGGAGGCTGCAGATCATATAATTATTTTGTACACAAAAAGCTGTATGAATCACCTTATTGCGTAAAAAGACCTTAACCCGATTGAGTTAAGGTCTTTTTTCATAATTAAAAAAGGAGAAAATGCGCCGAAACTTTTTATATTTCGATGCTTTTGTCATATCAGGTACTGAAACGCTTAAGAAGTTCAGCGGGAAGTGTGATCACTTTCTTTGGCGTATCATCACCTGCAATACGATCAAATAAAACTGCGGCCGCAACTTTGCCCATTTCGTGAATGGGAAGGGAGATAGTAGTTAACGGCGGGTTGCTGTATTTCGATATTTCTATGTTGGAAAGACCGATAACGGCAACATCATTGGGAACCGAAACACCCAAGTCAAACAATGTCCTTAATACGGATATGGCCATTAAATCCGAAGCCACAAAGTACGCATCGGGAAGGTCTCCCTTCTTATGAGCTTCTCTTAAAGCCTTGTCACAGGTTTCTTCATCCCAGTTACTTGCAAGGACCCATGAAGGATTATATTCAAGGTCAAAGCAGTGGAGAGCGGCATAGTAGCCGTTGTATCTTCGGCTTGTACGCATGTTTTCCTTAAAGCCTCCGATAAATCCTATTTTTTTATATCCCTGTTCCAAAAGATGGCGGACGGCCATGAACGCTGCATTGTAATGGTCGTAACCTATATTGTCTATGTTTGTATGATCCGTATCTATACCTACTATATAAGGTGTCTGATTCTGAAGATATTTGAATGTATCATCTTCAAGCGTATTCATGATTATAAGACCGCTTATCGGTTCCTGAAATGTTGCGAACAGGACCTTTGGATCCTCAAGCTCCTCGTTGGTACGGATAAAGGATATTTCATATCCCTTTTTCATAATGGCTTCTTCGAATCCGGAAAGGATCGAAAGATAGTAAGGGTCGTTGTATTTACCGCCCTGAACATTTAATATACATCCGAATTTCTGAACGGGTCCCGAACCTTTGACCTTATGCACATAGCGCATCTGATTCTGGGTGGAAGTGGGGGCTTTATAACCAAGATCCGCAACAGCCTTCCAAACACGTTCGGTTGTCTCGGTGGTCATTTTATATGTGGTGTCGTGATTAAGTATCCTGGACACTGTGGCGGGAGATACTCCTGCCAGTGCAGCGACATCGCGAATTGTACTCATCTTATACCCTCTCTCATAAGAATTGGTCTCGGTATTTCCATATCATTATATTGCTCAAATGTTTCGTTGTCAACGAAACAACAATAAATAGACATGAAAAAAATTCACAAAAATGAACATTTAAAAATGTGAAAAACGATAAGCCCGCATTTGTAGCATCAGAAGGGGGCTTTATGTAAAAATCAACAAAACGAAGAAAGAAAAATTATGAAAAAGTGCAATAGATTTGTTTAGTAAAATGAGTTAAAGTTGTTGCGTAATTTAGTAAACAAAAGTGTTTGTTACGAAACATTAAAAGTAGGGAGGACAGAAATGAAAAGAAAACTTTTAGCAGCAATTCTCTGCGCATCTATGGCTTTTGCTTCATTGGCCGGATGCGGAAGCGATGAAGCAGCAAAGACACCGGATGCTCCTGTGTCCGAGACCAAGACAGAGCAGACAGCAGCTCCCGCAGCAAGCGAAGATGCAGCTCCTGCGGCAGAAGTATCGAATCTCGAAGGCGAGATCCATTATGCTTATTGGCAGGCTACCATGACACCTTATCTTGAAGAGTGTAAGAAAAACTTCGAGGCAGCCAATCCGGGTGTATCGATCGTTCTTGAAGAGACGGCATGGGGTGAGTATTGGACCAAACTTGAAACAGCAGCTTCGGGCGGTGCTATTGCCGACGTATTCCATCTTAACGGACCCAACATCAGTAAATATGCTTCAGCCGGTGTTGCAGCACCCATTGATGATCTTGTAGCTTCTTCAAGCCTTGATCTTTCCAATTATCCTCAGGGTCTTATCGATCTTTACACAGTAGACGGCAAGTTCTACGGTATCCCGATGGACTATGATACGATCGGTCTTTGGTACAACAAAGAGCTCTTTGATGCAGCCGGTATGGATTATCCCAATGAAAACTGGACATGGGACGATGTCAAAGCGGCAGCTGCAGCGCTCACCAATCCTTCAACAGGTGTTTACGGTATCGCAGCAGGTTACGCTGATCAGGCAGGTTTCTATAATACCGTTCCTATGTTTGGCGGTTACATCGTAAACGATGACAAGACAAAGTCAGGATTTTCTCTTCCTGAAACAAGAGCAGGTATTAAGTGCTGGGTAGATCTTATGGAGGCAGGTTATTCTCCTTCACAGGCTTCCATCACCGAAAATCCCGATTATCAGCAGTTCATGGCAGGCAAGATCGCTATGCTCTTTGCAGGCGACTGGTATGCAGCTACATTCGTGACTGATGACAGTTTCAAGACCAAATGTGACTGTACATATATTCCTACCGTAAACGGTAAGAGAGTATCTGTAATCCACGGTAAGGCAAACTGTATCTCAGCTTCCACAAAGTATCCCGAAGCTGCATGGGCTTGGTGTGAATATCTTGCAGGTCCCGAAGCAAACGAGATCCTTGGAAAGAGCGGCGCAGCCATTCCTTCACATAAGGATTACTCAGCACTTTATTTTGAGAGCTTCCCCGATTACAACATGGCTATCTTTGCAGACGAGGCACAGAACATGTCTGTTCCTTATCCTACATCAAAGACTGCTGCAGAATGGGGAGATCTCATCTGGAACGAACTCATCGAAGTTTATTCACTTGAAAAATCACTTGACGATGCTTGCGATACTATAGCAGAACAGATGGATGCACTTCTTGCTTCTGAATGATGTGCACATACAATTGAGGTAATGCGGTTGTGAAGAAACTAAATCACAGGCAAAAGACCGAGATCATGTGGGGGCTATTTATGATAGCCCCCGTTACCATCGGTCTTATCATTTTCTATTTTTACCCGTTTTTCAGGGTTATAAGAGACAGTTTTCATAATATCGGCTCATTTGACAGAGATCTGGGCTTTGTGGGGATCGATAATTACTCTGCGATGTTTAAAGATCAGGAAATGTGGCAGGCTTTGGGGAATACTTTTAAGTATGTCGTTATCATCGTGCCCATGTCGTTGCTTTTTGCATTGCTGATCGCAGTTCTTTTAAATGCAAAAGTCAAAGGCCTGTCTGTTTTTCGTGTTATCTATTTTCTCCCGGCGATCACCATGTCCGTAGCCGTATCAATGGTATGGCGCTGGATCTTTAACGGTGATTACGGTGTGCTCAACGGTATCTTAAATGCTTTGGGCATGAGTCCGCATTTATGGCTTTCCGACAAAAGTACAGCGCTTTTCTGCATATGTACGGTTTCGATCTGGACCAATGTCGGATATTATATGATCATTCTGCTTGCCGGGATACAGGGTATTTCAAAGGGGTATTACGAGGCTGCCGAGATCGACGGCGCCACGGGATTTCAAAAGTTTTTCAAGATCACACTTCCTTTACTTACTCCCACAATCTTCTATGTAGTTATCATGCTTGTAATTTCCACGTTTCAGATCTTCGGTGAGATCTATATGATGATAGATCAGAAAGCCGTTGCGATGAAGTATACGCAATCGATAGTCATGCATTTCTATCGATCTGCTTTTTCTTATTCCAAGAAAGGCTATGCATCTGCTGTTGCGGTATTATTGTTTGTGATCATTATGACGCTTACGGTATTCCAGATGAAGATGCAGAAGAAATGGGTGAATTACGAATAATGAAAACGAAAAAGATAAAAGCTTCTCGGATTTTAACATATGCTGTTTTGATAGGCGGAGTTTTGATCGCAGTTTTCCCGTTTATCTGGATGATACTCACATCATTTAAGACAAATGCGGAAGCATTGAGCATACCGCCGACGATCTTTCCTGAGAAAATTAACTGGGAAGGCTACAAACATGTATTTACCGGCCTTCCGTTTGTAAAAATATACTTAAATACGATCATTTCGGCCGTTATCATAGTTACGGCCCAACTTGTATTCTGTGCGATGTCGGGATATGCCTATGCCAGGATCAATTTCCCTTTTAAGAATATCCTGTTTACGGCAACTCTTGCGGTCCTGATGGTACCCGGAACGTTCTTTATCCTTCCACAGTACCGTATCATCAACAGACTCGGACTTTTAAATACGATCCCGGCACTGTTCCTGCCCAATCTGTTTTCGGCGATGGGAACCTTTCTGTTAAGACAGTTCTTTTTATCGCTTCCGCAGGAACTTGAAGACGCGGCATACATAGACGGATGCAACAGGGGCAAGGCATTCCTTAAGATCATGCTTCCGCTTGTAAAACCGGGACTTGTGTCTTTGGGAATACTTACGTTCAGATTTGCATGGAATGATCTTATGTGGCCGATGGTAGTCAATACTTCTACCGAAAAGATGACGCTCGCGCCTGCACTTTCGTATCTGCAGGGTCAATATGTGACCGATTTCCCCGGGGTAATGGCGGGTGCTCTTATGGCCGTGATACCTTTGATCATAATATTTGCCGTATTCCAGAAGCAGTTCATTGAGGGTGTGGCACATACCGGTATCAAAGGATGATAAGGATAAAAGGATAAACTGTATTTTGTAGAAGGAGGGTTATGAAAAAGTGCAAAAGCGAAACTTTAACCGGAAACTGAACCGGTTTTGGAACAGAGCTTTATCAACGGTTCTTGCATTGGCAGTGGTTTTATGCCTTATGCCGGGAACTTTGCATGCAGATGCGGCCGGACAGAGCGACATTCAGATCACTTTGGACGGAGATGCGACCGACTGGGACTATGTGCGCAAGTACGTGGTCGATGAAGACGGCTTCTCACAGGCTGCTGCATTTGTAACGGATGATGCTCTTTATATCATGAGAGATCTGGCTACGCTGGACAATTACGGTGCGGATCAGTTCTATATCGATTCGGACGGTGATCATACAAACGGATACTGCAATGCGGGTATCGATTACATGTTCCAGGGTACAGACCTATATTATTACACGGGCGAAGGCGGAGCCTGGGGCTGGGGCGGATCTCAGCCGAAGGAATACTTTAAGACTGCGGATAATACTTTCGCAGAGTATAAGTTCCCTTTTTCGTCTCTTGAGAAAAACGGCTCTGTAGTTAAGGATGACATCAGGGTCAAGATCGCATGTTCAAAAAAAGACTGGACAATTCTCTGCGCTTATCCGGCAGGAGAGGTTCAGCTTATCAAAGCGCCTTCGGCCGAAGAAGCTTATCAGCCTTCGGACGCAGAGCCTATCAGCAGTTTTACTTTCAATGCAAACGGTGAACTTCATGCTATTTCCGAAGAGACCATGCCCGGCGGCACGGTTGGCTTTTTTGATGCAAAAGGCGGTAACGGACAGTACAGATACAGCTTTGCCGCATCGGTTCTTTACGGAAAAGACAACGGAAGATTTATCATTGACGGAAACAGACTCATTGTAAAAGATAAACTTCTTTCTCCGGGAACCTACAATCTGTATGTAAAATGTTCAAGTGACATACGCTCGGAAAAGAAGGTATTTTCCGTTGAAGTAAGTAAAGCCGCTTCAACGACGGCGATCAGCGAATCGATCTTCTCCGGAAGAGAAGGAGAGTGGTTTGCGGTCGATCACAATTCAGCAAACTCAAAGCCCAATCTGATCGAACTTAAAGCAGTCACAGACGGTTACGATCTCTATGCTTATGCATCTGCGGAAGAACTTTCGGATGAAGCCGAGTTCTTTATATCAACAGACAAAGACGGCGAGGATATGACCGATGTCTGGGATGAGGCCGATGCGGTAGGTTACAAAGTTTCCGTAAATGACGGAACTTTATACAAGTTCGAAAACGATTCGTGGGTAAGCATAGGAACAGCCGATGTATACAAGACCGGTCTGTCCGCAGAGATAAAAGTATCTCTTTCCTCACTCGACAAGAGTGAAGGCGAGTTTTGGGTCGGCGTTATGGACGACAATAACGGCGAGCTTGGATATCTTCCGAATGTGGGAAGAGAGATGTACAGCATCACAACTCCCGACATGACAAAAGCACCCGAGATCAATTTTGACGGAAATGACGAAGACTGGGTTAAAGCAGGCTTAAATCCTATCTGCGCAGGAAGCGGCGCAGTGGGCGATCTTTATGCTTTCAGAGATGCAGATCATCTTTATGCAATGGCAAGGATCGAAGCGGGAGACTGGAGTACTTCTTATGCCGTTTCCACCAATTTCCTTGTAAATGCCGATGATGATCCCAAAACAGGATATCAGCATCCCAAGATCAAGATAAGCGGTGCGGATTTCCTTATTCAGGACTGGAAGTCCAACACGACCGATCCCGATGATTTCGACAACGGAGTAAAGAACGTTGAGTTCTTCAGCGGTACAACTTCAGGCTGGTCGAAGATCGGTGATGAGTTTAACGGTTTTGAATATAAAAAATATGTTATATCCGATGACGGTTCTTATGTGACCGCAGAGTGGTGCATTCCCATAAATGTAATGGAATCGGTGCTCGGAAGCGTTGCAAGCGACCTTTATATCGCAGTCGATAAATCCGCTCCGGATCTTCAGACCGGAACTTTGCCGGGAACGGCAGCCGATCAGGTTTCATTTGCATTGGTTCCCAAATACAACGTGGGTGTTAAGATCTCCGTAAATGACGAAAGTTTTGCGGATTGGGATACCATATCAAAGAAATCGGCGAACACAAGCGAAGAATCCCTTTATAATCTTGAGGTTACAAGGAGTCAGGATCGTCTCTACACACTTGTCACAAGCGAAGAGGGAACGCTTAATACGGTCAACGTATATTACATAAGCACGGGAAAAGAAACGGGTTATGATTTCTCCACATACAGAAAGATCGATTACATCGTAAGAGATGCAAAGCTTTTCCCGGTAGTTGCGGACAACACTATCGATGAAGAGAATGCAGTCGATGTCTGGATGAATTATTATCATGATTCGATCGAAATGCAGCTTTATCTTGAAGATATAGGAAATCCCGAAAAGATCGAGATCGGATGGAGAGGTGTGGACGGAACACATGCGATCCCTGCGGACGGTCTTATGTCGGTAAGCGCAAAGTTTGAATTTGCCAGAGAAGCAGGATATTACTATCCCACAGAAGATTTTGCATCCTTTGGCAACCCTTACAAGGGTTGGGTAGGCTGGGCCGGAGAGTTTACGGATCAGGAAATTGAAAAAACATCGTCCTACAGATATGAATACGGCAATCTGATGTTTGACAGAAGCGCTGTTTATCTTGCGGTAAGATGGAGCGAATACGAACCTGTCAAGGGACAGTATGATTTTGAAGGCATCAAGAGAAAGTATAACCTTGATTTCTGGAAAGCTCACGGCGTTCGTATAAACTTAAGATTCGTAATGGATAATCCCGAAGGATTGCCCGACGGTGAAAGCCAAAGAATGGATATCCCGAAATGGCTTTATGATGAACTTGTTGAAGAGACAAACAAGAAAAACATCAAAAACCCCGGAACATTCTATGTTGATTATGCAAATCTCGGCGGAGCAGGATTTTCGCCCAACTATAATTCGGAACTTCTTATAGGCTATCACGACAAAGTGATCGAACAGCTTGCGAAAGACTTCGATGACAATGAAATGACAGCATTTGTGCAGATAGGAAGTCTCGGACACTGGGCAGAGATGCATACATGGCCCGAGGGAACGGGTGAATTCCCGGATCCTTCCACATGTGACAGATACATGGAAAGTTATACGAAGTATTTCCATAACGTAAAGCTCGGCTTAAGAAAACCGTATCCTTATGCGGTAACACATAAGTTCGGACTGTTTAACGATATTTTCGGTGCAGGTTATCTGGACGGACAGGGCACGGCAACATTCTTAAGTTATATCAATGACGGTGATGTTGATATGCCTCACGCATCGGCCGAGGAAGTGGCTGCATCCAGAATGCCCGATTTCTGGAAGTACAATTATTCGGGCGGTGAGTTCTCGGACGGAGATCCCACACGTCACCTTAACAATGACAAGATCGTTGAGACGATCAACGAGATCAGATATACCCACGTTTCGTGGCTTGGCCCCTGCTCGCCCTGCAATATGGAGAGCGATGAGATATTTGCAGTGGTCAATGAAGCAAATATCCTTGCCGCACAAAAGGCAATGGGATATAACTTTGCGCTTGAAAAAGTACAGATATTAAGCAATGTGACCGCCGGACAGGATACTCCTGTAAGCTTTGTGGTCAACAATGAAGGTGTTGCTCCGTTCTATTATGACTGGCCGATAGAGTTCTCTTTAATAGACGGTTCGGGAAAAGTTGTTTATAAAGATACTGTTGCGGGCGGGATCAAAAACTGGATGCCGGGCCGTACTCAGGTCAATACACAGCTGAATGTATCAAATTCGGTTCCCTCCGGAGAATACACTCTTGCGATCGCCATCGCGAACAGAGAAACAAAAGAACCCGCTATACGTCTGGCAGTCAGAGGCGGAAGAGATGATCTTCGATATCCTTTATACAAGATATCATTAACTTCCACGGGAAGCGGTAAAGACGATCCCAAGCCTCAAACACCCGATGTCGGCGGCGGCGCAGCTGCCGGAGCCGGTGCAGGCGCAACAGCTTCGGATTCGGCTTCGGGCGTAACCACACCCGTAACGCCTGCAGTGCCCGGAAACGGCACAGCTAATAGTCAGGGCGGCAATAATCAGGGTAATCCGGCTGATAATAATGCAAACGCCGGAGAGAATGAGAACGCCGGAGAAACTGTAGAAAATACAGAAACAGGAAAACAAAATGAGCAGACTGTGATCGAAAACGGTGAGACGGCTCTTGCAGACGGAATCGGAGGAAATGACGAAGAAACCGGCGAAGGAGATGCCGCAGTTGTTACAAATACGGCCAATACCGGCCTGATCGCAGCGATCATGGCTCATCCGGCAGTGGCCATCACAGTCATGATCTTAGTCCTTGCAGCTGCAGGATATGTGATATACAGAAAAATGATAAGAAAGGGAGGACAGGAAAATGAATAAGAAATTATCAAGAATAAAAAACTCTATACTTGCCTTCGTCCTCTCCCTGGGTATGGTATTGGGACTTATCCCGGGTACCGTTTCTTATGCGGACGGAGCCACAGACGCAAACAAGACGGAAGTTGTGGCTTCCGTCACGGGATATTCGTTCGAGTCAACTTATGAAGATTGGTATGCAACCAATACGGAGCCGGATAACACTCAGTTTTCGTGCACTAATAACGGGAAACTCAGATTAAGAGGCAATCTTTCCGATTATACATACCGGGCAGGAGATGTACTGGAAATAAACTACACGACCGCATTAAGCGGAACGGAAGTATTGCTGTGCAAAGATACATCAAGCAATTACATTAAGCTCGGTACTATAGAAAACGATAAAGAAAAGGCTGCTTTTGTGCTCCCCGAGACAAGTATTTTTACGGGTGAGATACAGCCTGCGTATGTACGTTTCAAAAATAATAACTGTCAGTCGGGAAATACCATCGGATTTTACGGCATTTCGATCTCAAGAGAATCCGAAAACGGTACGACCGATCCCACACCTCAGCCGGAAGAACCTTCGGTATCCGAGTCTCCCGTGTTTGCAGCTGTCTCAATGGACGGCGGCACATTTGAGGAAAACGGCGATGGCGGCTGGAGCGCAGATTACAAAAAAGGCAGTTGGAACAGACTTGATTTCTCGGTTACGGGAAGCGATGTCTCAAAGTATGGAAAACTTGTGATAGATTTAACGCCCTCCGATGATATCGTACTGGGAGTTTATGTTGTAACGGCGGACGGAGATAAGAAATTAAGGGATCACTGGGCAAAGGAAAGATTAAGCGCTGAAAGACAGACGCTTGAGTATGACCTTACGGATGATATTACGGGTCTCTATTTCTGGATCGATCCCAATGTATGGGGCGACAGCCTTCCGGACGGATATGTTCTCGGTGAGAACAGACAGCTTATAATAAATGATATCAAGCTTGCAGGGAACTCTTCGACAGAGGAGCCCGAAGAACCTTCGGGAGACCCTTCCGTTAAGGTAAACGTTTCCGAGACTTCGTCGGGCTATACTGCTTCGGTAAACGGCGAGGAAGTTACATTCACATACAATAATGTATCCGGTGACGGATGGTGGCATACAGTCAAACTCGGTTTAACAGACTGTGATATCACAAAGGCTGATCAGCTCCGTATAGATATAACACCCGCCGGAGACGACATGACTTTAGGTGTTTATGACGGAACGGAAAGCATATGTTTCAGAAGTCACAGCACGCTTCCCAAGTCGGGCAGACAGGTCGTTAAAGTCGATCTTACCGCTAATGTCGATAAGATAAAACTGTACTGCGATGCAACTTTGGGAGCTTTGGGTGAGAGATCTTTCACCATCCACAAAGTATGGCTTTGCGATAAGGACGATCCCGATTTCGTTCTTTCGGATAAAGTTAAGTTTACAACAATAGACGGAGAACGCTATACAACCCTTACCGATGTTTCGGAGGGAGGTTTTGGTACCGTCGGATATGCAGCGGGTCAGCAGCCCAGGATCTTCGGACGTTTTGAAGGCATCGGCGGAGAATATGCATATTCTTCCAAGGATGTATTTGCCTTTGAGTATGAAGGCATCGAGGATATCAAGAGCGCATTTTCACAGGTGCTCATCGGTTACGGATTATCCGGAGGAGAGTATATAACGCTTAACAATATGGCTGTAAAAGGCTCATATGCATACTTTACTCTGCCGGAAGACACCGCAGGATGTTTTAGTGAAAAGAAACCCGTATATGTAAGATTTAAAATGAATACCTCGGCAGAGGACATTGCCTTGAAGTTCAAAGGCATGCATATATATGATGCCGGGCAGTTTGAAGAATATCTTAAAACTATTGAAGAACCTGTTGTTACAGGACATTTTGCAAAGATCAACAAGGCTGCTTCAAGCGGCTATACGTTTACGGATAACGCAGACGGTTCGATCACTGTTAAATATCAGCGTGAAGCTAAGGCAAACTGGTCGCACATCAATGTGGATATCGTTAATGACGATTACGATACATACGATCAGCTCAGGATCGAACTTATACCCGCACGCGCTATGACCATGGCTATCCTGGCCAACAAGAACGATGCGGACGGCGGTAATATCTGGTACAGAAGCCATACCGACTTTGATACGGATGACAAGCAGATACTTAAGATCAACCTTAAGAAGGATAATAAATCCAAGACGGTTGAGATGCCCGTTACCGGACTTTACTTATATTGCGATTCGGAAGAAGCACATAATGTTTCGCTTGTAGGCGATGCAGGTAAGCTTGACAGAGAATTCGTGATCAACAGGATCTGGATCTGCAATTCTCAGGATCCCGATTTTATGCCCACAGAAAAGGCACTCTTTACGAATGTAAGAGGCAATTACTGTGATGTGGCGGACGTAAAAGAAGGCGGTTTTGCAACAGTTACTTCAAAAGGATCCGAAAAGGACGGAAAGATCCGTTTATACGGTGAATTTACCTACAATGACGGCTTTTCTTACAACCCGGGCGACGTGTTTGCCCTTAAATGGGAAGGCCTTGATTATGACACAATAAAAGAATTCGAAGCTATCATAGGTTATGAAGACGGTTCGGCAGGACACATTGCCTTCTCTTCGGCAAAGAAAGCCGGCGATTACGTTTACTATGAACTTCCCGCGGACAAGGACGGAAAGTTTGCTACGACAGCACCCAAGTATGTGAGATTCAAAGCAAATGTGGGTCCCGACGGAAGCGTTTCAAAGCTCCAAGGAATGCATATCTATGACGGTGCGGAATGGAAGAAGTTCATAAACTCATTTACCTACAATGAGGAGGACTGCCCGCAGGGTGTTGCCGTAAGTTATTATGACGGCATATATTCAAGAGGATTTGCGTGGGCTACATACGCCCATATCGATAACGACCAGATCCTTCAGTATGTAAAGGCTGACGCCTCCACGGCAAAGGAAGATGTGAACTGGGACAGCACTGACGTGATCACCGTTCCCGCCGTAAAAGGCACGGACAGAACGGATGTAAGCGGTGACGTATGGCATATGTATAAGGTTCACATCGAAAACCTTGAACCCGGATCGTTCTGGTACTTCAGAGTGGGCAATAAAGACACCGGTTTTTGCGATACAGGTTCATTCAAGATCGAGGAAGCCGAAACGGAAAAACTGACATTCCTGCATCTTACGGACTGTCAGGAAGGAAACCAGTCGGGTTATACCAGATGGGCAAAGGTACTTGAGTGCGGTTATAAGATGTTCCCCGACAGCAGCTTTGTGGCATTTACGGGCGACCTTACAAATGATTCGCATGCACATCTTAACATGATGCAGTGGAACTGGGGACTCGGCGAGCCCAAGAAGAACCTTCTTAACACAGTTATAATGCCCAGCTCGGGAAATCATGATGAATGGCCGTATTCCTTTACGGACAGATTTGATATTAAATGGGCGGATTACATTAAGGAGGGAGATAAGCATCCCGATACGGGTAAGATCATCACCGACGGTACCATCGATGAAAAGACCGGTGGCTGCTATACCTTTGAGTATGGCGACGACATTGTAATGATCAACCTCAACACAAACGATACCAACAACGAGATCGACTTTACTTCGCAGTATAACTGGCTTAAGGGACAACTTGAGAAGTACAAGGACAAGAAGTGGAAGATCGTTCAGCTGCACAAAGGTCTCATGTCAACGGGTAATCATACCAATGACGGAGAGGTCGACTGGTTAAGAGATATCCTTCCTCCGCTCTTTGCGGAATACGAGGTCGATCTTGTGCTTCAGGGACACGATCACGTTTATACACGTTCAAGATCCTACTTCTACGGTACGGATTTTGACGGCAACTATTACAGCGGACATAAGCCCTGCTGGCTGAACGGTGTCGTATACGACGGAAGAGACGAAGATCATCCGAAGTATGAGTTTAACGGTCAGGTAAGAGATATTACAAACCTCGAGCCCAACGGCACACACTATGTTACCATTAACTATTGTGCAAATAAGTCATATGCGGTAGCTCCTTATCTTGATAAGGTCATTTATCCCGGTGTGAACCCTGTATTCAGCATGGGACCCGACGGCGAACTTACACGTAACGGAACCTCGATACAGCTTCAGGGACAGCCCATGTTCGGAGCGATCCAGATTGACGGAGATACGCTTATCTACGATTCGTATGTATATAACACCACAACAAAGGATGCTACACTTTACGACACCTTTATGGTAAAGAAGGGTGATGCGGAAAATGACTTTGAAGGCATCTGGAACAGAGGCTACAGAGATTCTCATGAAGGATTCGAAGAGCTCACGATAGAGAGTATAATGGTGGAAGATAAGGTCTATGACGGAAAGCCGGTAGAGCTCAATCTTCACGGATTTGTGACAAATGATCCTTCATTTATCGACTATTCGAAACTGACCTTCCATACAGTCGGGACTACGACTTACGGAAAACCGTTCGACTCCAAGGAGAAGCTTCCGATCGAGAGAGGTAACTATAAGCTGATCGTTTCGGCCGACGTGATCGTAGAAACGGATGGCGATCCCGTAATGTACTATCTCGAAAAAGAGATATATTTCTCAATAAAATAATTTTCCTTCCCTAAAGGAATGCATATCGGTCCCGCGTCAGGGACTAAGTAAAGCCGTAATTTTGATAAACATCATTATTACGGCTTTTTCTTTTGCAAAAAACGCCGTCGTCATTAACGAAACACAAAGAAAAAACGTTTCGCAAATATTACACAAAAATTAAAAATAAAAAATGTGAAAATCGCACATTGTAAGTAAAAGGGAATGATGATACGATGTTTACGCAACAACGAAACAAATAACGAAACAATGCAACGAAACACAAACATGACAACTAAGCCGATCTACAGTGAATTAGTGAAATATATGGGCCTTGAAAAGCTTCCGAAGGATCTTTGCGAAGCTTATGAGTTATATGTGCCCGATGAAAGCCGCGTTCTTTTACCGCATGACATATATGAAGAGCTCCTTGCTCCGTACGACCTTTCAAAGGAACAAAAGGGTTATCTTGATGAAGCTCTTGCCGGGATAGAAGCCGATGAAAAGGTTTTGTTCTTCTCAAGATTCTTCGTATGGGATATGTGCTCGATGCGCAACAAGTACGATATCGACAGATATACGGAACTTAAACCCGGCTGCCTTGGAAAATACAACGAAGCATATGCATTTCTCGTAATGCTTTCGTGTGTACCGGTCGCAGAAAAAGATATGATCGCCAGAGGCATTCCGAAATCTTATTACGAGGATATCCCTCACAGGATGTTAAGGCTTCAGCTTTCAAGATACAAAAAAGAAGGCAGGATAGATGTGGAAGACATGCCGTGGAAGATGAACTTTTACACACTTACGATCTTCCTTCTGGACAGATTTCTCTTTATCCCCTATGCGCACGGTGAAAGGTTCAGGCTGTACAGAAGCGTTAAAACGGGAAAAGTGATCGGCATCTGTGAAGCGGGCTGTACATATGATACCGAGGGTCAGCTTCTTTCCTGGGGATTCCCCGATGAAGAAGAAAATGAGCCCGAAGAACCCGATACGGATGATATTTCCGATACCGGATACTTCTATTCATCAAGACAGGCAAAAGAAAAGGGAACTTTTAAGACCACACTTACAGAAGACGAAGAACATGTTACGGGTTATTACATGAACCCGGTCGGATATACCGAGAATAAAGAGATCACGCTTGATAAAAACGAATATAAGCAGGTCCTTTACGACGGAGATTACATGATAGCCCTTCATATTCCGGAAGGAGAGGGTTACACTCCCGAAAGACTTGAAAATTCAATGCGTCTTGCGCTTGATTTCTTTAAAAAGTACTATCCCGAACTTGATATGAAGGGATTCTGGTCGTCGAGCTGGCTCTACGACGAAAGGCTCAGGTTCATCCTAAGCGATGACAGAAATATCCCGAGGGTTCAGGATCGGATGTTCCGTTACAGCGACGGAGAGGACGGCTCAATGTTGTACGTGCACCTGTACAAGGACATGAAAAACAAACTGTCCGAGGCTGAATGCACAAGCTCTCTTCAGAAGGGAGCAAGGGAATGCCTTAAAAAAGGCATCCGCTTTATGACAACGGGAATGATGATATTAAAAGACGAAGCTTTATCGGGAAAGGTTTATTACACACAGGAAGACAAAGAGGCATACAAAAAGATGTCTCAGTCATGGAGCTAATATGTTTAAAGAACTAAAAAAGAACAGACAACTTTACATCATGTGCATACCGGCCCTTGTGGTACTTATCCTTTTTGCATACATCCCAATGGCAGGTATCTGGATGGCATTTACCGAGTACAACATTCAGGACGGTATATTCGGAAGCAAGTTCGTGGGATTTCAGAACTTTAAATACTTCTTTACCGGAAGCACCGGAATGGGACGAAAGGTTATCTACAACACTTTGTACATCAACTTCTTCGGTCTTATCTTCGGAACGATCATACCGATCATGATCGCGATCAACTTTAACGAGATCAGGGGAAAGGTATTTAAAAAGATCACACAGAGCGCGATGTTCTTCCCTTACTTCCTTTCATGGGTTGTTGTGGGCGCCATCATATACGCGTTCTTTTCAACGGACACCGGTATAGTAAACAGATTTTTGGCCAATTCCGGCCACGACATCATCCGCTGGTATGCGGAAAAGAAATACTGGAAGGGCATCATAATAACCGCCGATGTATGGAAATGGTGCGGATACAACTCGATCATCTATATGGCGGCCATGACAAACTTCGATCCGTCACTGTATGAAGCGGCTACCGTGGACGGTGCGAACCGCTTCCAGAGGATCACACGCATCACACTTCCGCTTCTTAAGCCTACGGTAGTTGTGCTTTCGCTCATGAGCATAGGAAGGATCTTCTTCGGAGACTTCGGTATGATCTACGGTATTGTGGGCAACAACTCACTTCTCTACGACGAAGTGGCCGTAATCGATACTTACGTATATTCGGCAATGCGTTCTTTGGGCTTCTCATATACCACCGCAATTGGTCTTTTCCAATCGGTGATGGGCCTTATACTTGTAACCTTATCAAATAAACTGGCAAAGAAAGTTAACGACGGAGAGGGATTGTTCTGATGAGTGCACAGAAACACAAACACATTCGAATATCGGCCAGCGATCACATGGTAAAGCTTTTCGCCTACCTTTTCATCGGATTTATCGCTTTGGCATGTATCTATCCTTTGATAATGGTGTTGTCGGTTTCTTTTTCCGATAACTCGGCAGTAACAAAGTTCGGCTACTCGGCGGTCCCGAGGGAGATGACGCTTGATACATACAGATACCTGTTTGCACACAGCGGCTTAAGGATACTTCGTTCGTACGTTGTAACAATATGCATAACGATCGTCGGAACCTTCGGTTCGATGCTGATCACCAGTATGATCGCTTTCGCCATATCGATAAGGGATCTTAAATACAGGAACGTTATCGCATATATATGCAACTTTACGATCATCTTCTCGGCAGGTCTTATCCCGTGGTACTACGTATGCGTTAACTGGTATCACATGATGAACAGCTATGCGGGCCTTATACTTCCGTCGATCTTCAGCGTATGGAACATGTTCCTTATGAGGACATATTTCAGCGCGGTTCCGGTTTCTTTGTACGAATCGGCAAAACTTGACGGAGCAAGCTACTATCAGATCTATTTCCGCATCGCGCTTCCTCTTAGCAAGACCGCAATGCTGACCGTCGGACTTATGTATGCATTGTGCTACTGGAACGACTGGTGGAACGCCCTCATGTTCATAAACGACAGAGACAAGTTCCCGCTTCAGTACTTTTTGTACAACATCTTATCGAACGTCAACGCCATAAGCAGCGGACGTATTCCTTCGGGAGCCGCGGCCAACATCAAGCTTCCTTCGGAAACCGTAAAGATGGCAGTAACAGTTATAACGATAGGACCGATCATATTCCTGTACCCGTTCATTCAGAAATACTTTGTAGACGGTATCATGACGGGCGCGGTAAAAGAATAAAAACATATACCTTACAACCAATTCACGAAATAATGCGGCATGACCGCCTTATTTATACAGATTAAAGGAGGAATTCAAATGAAAAAGAAACTATTGGCGCTTTTACTCTCGGCAACCTGTGTAATATCAATGCTTTCAGGATGCGGAGATAAGCCGGCAGCATCAAACACACCGGGTGGAGATTCAAATACGACCACGTCCACCGCAACAAACACCACAAACACTTCTTCGGGAGATGTTTCGACAGTTGTGATCTTATATCCCGGCGAAGAGACGGACAGCATGGCAAACTTCGTAAACAACCAGCTTAACCCCCGTCTTGCTGAAGAAGTAGGTATCAAGGTTGAGTTTATCTACAAGGGTTGGGATCAGTACTGGGAGCAGAAAGATATCATGCTTGCAGCAAACCAGGTAGTAGATCTTTACTGGGACGGTCTTCCGGACCTTTCCTCAATGGTAAATAAGTCACAGTGTCAGCCTCTTGATCAGCTTATCGCTGAGAACTGCCCCGACATGCTTAAGGTCATTCCCGAATCGCAGCTTGCAGGCGGTGTTGTGGACGGCGTTCAGTACGGTATCCCTTCAGCTTACGCTCCTTCATCATGTATGTACCAGCTTGTCTGTGTAAGAGAAGATGTTCTTGAAGGCGTCGGAATGAGCGATATCAAGACAGCAGATGACTTAAAGGAATTTGCAACAAAGGCTAAAGAACAGTATCCCGAATTAAACGGACCTGCTGATATCATCTTTAAGCCCCTTACCAGAAACTTTGCGAATGAACAGTATACATGGTGTGCATACGGCGATTCCGTAGTATACGGCGAGGACACAAAGAAAGCATACGATTACTTTGAAACAGATGCATTCAAGAAGGTTGCACAGTTCAACCAGAGCATGTACAACGACGGTCTTTACAAAGACGAACTTACCACCAACTACAACGAACGTGATTCACGTATGCAGCAGGGTACATACCTTTGGGTAGAAGGTTCACTCGGCAAAGAAAACGAGATCATTTCATCGGTTCGTTCAAACGATCCCAACGCAACATTAAAGAGCTACCTCTTGAACCCTACAGCAGATAAGTACATTACCGCATGCGGCGGCGAAGTATTATGTGTTCCTTACAGCGCAGCAAATCCCGCAGGCGCTATGAAGTTCTTAAACTGGTTATACAAGAGCCAGGAAAATTATCTTTTCTGCCTTTACGGACCCGAAGGAGAGAACTACGACGTAGTTGACGGCCGTATCGCATTAAAGGATCCCGCTTTCGAAGGTTACTTCTATGAGTGGATGTTCCGTAACGCAAACTACACAATGTTTACATCAGATGTTTCCGAAGACTTCATCAAGACATATGAAGAATGGGACGACAACGCAAAGACATCCGATGTTATCGCTTTCCACTTTGACAATTCAAAGGTTAAAGAGATCGAGACCGCTATAACAGAAGTTATCAACCTTCGTATGACTCCTATCGAGTGCGGTTATGTAGATTTTGAAACAAGTTATCCTGCAGCACTTGAAGAACTTAAAGCAGCAGGTATCGACGAATACGTTGCAGAAGTACAGAGACAGCTTGACGAGTACTTCGCTGCAAACGGTTATCAGCACTAAACAATTACCAGAAACAAAAGGGTATGATCCCTAAAAGAAGGACAGATGAAAACACGTAGATTAACAGCTATCTTAGCGACAATATTAATGTTACTTCTGTCCGTCTGCGGCCCTGCGTTTGCCATCACGGCAAACGCAGAAGGCTCCGCGGAAGATGAAGCTTTTGCTTTCGTGATGGACGGAGACGGAGAAGAATGGAATTATATAACGCCGGTCTACAGCGGCGGCGGTATCATAAGCAAACTGTCTGCATTCACTTATGACGGTATGCTTTACGGAAAGATGCAGTTATCATCTTCAGCCAATTTTGATACCTGGCATATTTACTTCGACACTGACGGGGATGTTTCGAATCACCTGTACTTTACCGGTGCGGATTATCTTTTGGAAACGGACATCCTATATGTATATAAAGGCGATTCGGGCGAATGGGAAGGCCTTGAGGGCACGCCCGCACAGGTGGAAAGAGGACTTTCCTCCGACAAAAAAACACTTGAATTTGCAATTCCCCTTGCAGATATGGGCAATCCCGATGCAATAGGCATCCATGCTGCTACGGTCGCAAACTGGGCCGATATGGCAAACTGCCCTGAGAATGCCGGAGAATACCTTCCGATACCTAAGTATGAAGAAGTTATCTCCGAAGAGATGGCAGGCCTTACGGAAGCCGAACAGGAAGCTTATTTTGCTTCGAAGCAGTTTTCGGGAAGCCGCAATCAATGGGACAGCATCCTTTACGATGCCATAAACAAGAATTCTAACCTTATCGATCTTAAGGCTGTAACAGACAGAGAAAATCTGTATATCCATGCCGACGCCAAGATGTTGAGCAACAACTTTACCGTATATATCGAAACGAGTGAAGCAACCTATGAACTTAAGGCAAACGGTACGATATACGAAACCAAGGACGGAAAGAAGATCGATACCGGAACACCGACTACTGCGTTCAATAAATCCGATAACGGTTTTGAGATCGCGATTCCCACGGAAAATTTAAAGGGCGGCACTGATCTTTACAAAGTCCGCATTGATGATGAGGGAGAATGCCTTCCCGATATAGACATCAACAATCCGGATAACGTAAGGTTCCTTGAAGTTACCGCATCGATCGACGAAGATGCACCTTCTGTAAGCATCGACGGCGATGACTCCGACTGGAAGGGTATCTCCCCGATAGGACACGGTGAAGGAACGCTCGGTGATCTGTATGCTTTCCGTGACAATGAAGCTCTTTATGTAATGACATACATTAAGGGTGTTACGGATCCCGAGTCATCGGCTTCTTATACCACAAGTCTTTTCATCGGCTGCGATAACGATGATTCGACAGGTTTTATCCACAGCGGATATAAAACCCACAATACCGGTGATGTGCTCATACAGGACTGGTATTCATACGGCGATGACAGAAATCTTGAGATCTTTTACACATCGGATCCCGTTATTCTTGAATGGAACATGAAAAAGCAGTATGTCGAGGGGTATGAAAAAGTCTTTAAAGCAACCGGTAAAGCCGGCGAATACTGCGCAGAATACAAGGTGCCTTTTGATTGCCTTAAAGAGTTTACGGAAGCTATAAACGACGATCTTTATGTCTGCATAGACCGTAACGACTGTCAGACAGACGAATCGACATACGAACGTCTTACTCCCGAAGGTTTCACCCCCAAGAGAGATGCCGATAACGGTTCTTTTGCAAAGGTTCCGAAATACAGGATATCTTTTGATATCAAGGCTGACGACTATGACTTTGGCGACTGGAACGGCGTATGCAATATGGCAAAGCATGAAGACAAGGTAAACCTTATAGGTGTAAAGAGCGAAGAAAAACTCTATACAATGCTTACCGGAAACGGTGACCTTTCAACAGAGAACGATTATTTCATCTCGACCGATGCCGAAGGCTTTAACTATATGGGCAGAGAGAACGTTTCATACGTGATCAAAGACGGAAAGCTTTTTGAAGTAAAAGCCGATGATGAACTTTCCGAAAACGGAAAGGCCGTATATCAGTATTACGAAAGTGATGCGGTCTTAATGCAGTGTTACCTTGACGATATCGGAAATCCCGCTAAGGTCAGGATCGCCGCAGATGCCAATAAGGGTGAGTATGTACTTCCCGAAGAGGGATATCTTACGATCACAAAGACCATAGAAGAAAACCGTGAAGAAGGAATGTATTATCCGAAGGCCGATTATACCTTCCACAACAACCCTTACAAAGGCTGGGTCGGCTGGGCCGATATCCTTGAAGGAGATGTTGATGACATCCTTTCCGAACACAATCTTATCTATGTAGACTTTAAATGGAGCGAGTTTGAGCCCAAGAAGGGTGAGTACGCTTTTGATGCGATAGAAAAGCAGTATCAGTTCGAAAAATGGAAGAAGAGCGGCTGCAGGATGGTATTACGTTTCGTCATGGACAATCCCAATATTGCTCCGGGCGGAGTGGACGAAAAGCGTATGGACATTCCCGAGTGGCTGTATGAAGAACTTGAAGCTGAAAACGCAGAAGGTGAAGGCGCCGGAACATTCTATACCGGTCAGACAATAAAAGACTTACTCGGAGGCTGCGGTTTTTCACCAAACTATAAGAGCCCCAAACTGCTTGAGTACCATGCAAATGCAATAAAGGCACTTGCAGAGCGTTACGACGATCCCGAGGTTACAGCGTATGTGGAAGTGGGAAGCTTGGGTCACTGGGCAGAATTCCATACCTGGCCCACAGGAACGGGCGAATTCCCCGATCCCGCGCTTGCGCAGCAGTATATGCAGGCATATGTGGATGCATTCCATAACGTAAAGATCGGTATACGTAAGCCGTATGCACTTGCAGCAGAAAATAACTGGGGTCTTTACAACGATATCTTCGGTGTTACGAGCGACGGCGGCACACCCACATTCCTTGAATGGGCAGCAACCGGAAATACCGATATGCCCGGTTCCACGGAAGAAGATATCGCGGCAAGCGCAATGCCCGACTGGTGGAAGTTAAATTTCTCGGGCGGCGAATTTGCAAACGGCGATTTCAGGACCAATGCACTTGATGAAAACATCTGTGCCGTACTTGCACAGATAAGGGATTCACATACCACATGGCTCGGCCCGTGCTCAGGCTGCGACTTTAAGGTGGGAGATCCCGAATATGACGATTATCTGTACAACATAGAAACACTTGTAAGCAATATGGGTTATACATACGGACTTTACAGCATTTCCAAGCCCGAAAGCCTTTCGATCGGAAGTGACAACGCACTTTCCATGACCTGGCTTAACAGCGGTGTTGCGCCCATATACTATAACTGCCCGGTAACTTTAAGCCTTAAGGATGAAGCAGGCAATACAGTCTATGAAGAAGTTCAGGACTTCGACACCACCAAATGGCTTCCGGGAAGAAGCAGTGAAACAGGGCACTTAAGCATACCCAATGATATCAAGGAAGGCAGCTACACCCTTACCGTCAAGATGAATACAGCAGATATCCGTGCGGATATAATCCACCTTGCAAACGAGGGTGAAGAAGCAGACGGAAGTATCACACTTTATGTTGTGGATGTTAAACACAATGATGAAAAGACAGATAAACCCGAGCAGACAAAAGAGCCTGAAGAAGTAAAGCCTGTCGAAAATATCGAGGACACCCCGGATGAAAAGGGCAATGTAAACAAGGCCGCTGTGGGCGGTGTTGCGGCAGGAGCTGCTTTGCTTACCGCGGGAGCTGTTCTTTTAAAGAAAAGAGGACGTAAATGAAATTAGCATTAATCGGTGCCGGACAACGCGGTACGATATACGCAAAATATGCATATGAGAAGGCTAATGCCGAGATCTGTGCCGTAGTTGATATTTCAAAAGAGAAGCGTGATATTGCCGCAAAGGAGTTCAATATTCCCGTTGAGCGATCATATGCCGATGTAAAGGATTTCTTTGCACAGGGAAAGATAGCGGATGCGATCATTTTGGCCACTATGGACAGAGACCATTATAAACAGGCTATGGCTGCGATAGATATAGGTTATGACATTCTTCTTGAAAAGCCTATCTCTCCGGATGTACAGGAATGTATCGATATCAGGAACAAGGCCAGAGAAAAGGGTGTTACCATCGTTGTATGCCATGTGCTTAGGTACACCAGGTTCTTTTCAACGATCAAGCAGATCATCGATTCCGGAGAACTTGGAAGGGTAATCACTATCCAGCATGCCGAGAATGTAGGTAATTTCCATATGGCACATTCGTTTGTGCGTGGAAACTGGCGCAATTCGGATCTTTCAAGCCCCATCATCATGCAGAAATCATGTCATGATATGGATATCCTTCTTTGGCTTGTGGGAAGTAACTGCAAGAGGATCTCTTCATTCGGCAATCTTTCATATTTCAAAGAAGAGAATGCTCCGATAGGTTCAACGGACCGCTGCTTAACATGTCCGTGCGCACCGAATTGCAGATTCGACGGAAAGAAAGCATATCTTCCGATCAGAGGTGACTGGCCGGCTCTCGTGCTTACCGAAGATCAGTCGGAAGAGGGTATCTTAAAGGCTCTAAAAGAAGGCCCTTACGGAAGATGCGTATTCCGCTGCGACAATAATGTATGTGACAACCAGGTTACGAGCATCGAATTTGAAAACGGAGTTACCGCAACGTTCCACTTAAGCGGTCTTACGAACAAGATGCACCGTACCATCAAGGTCATGTGCGAGAACGGTGATATCATCGGCGACGATTCCGAAGATTTTATCACGGTTACAAAGTATTCTCCCAATTATCTTTATGAAGGAGAAGTTAAAAAGATACCGATCAACAACGAAGAAGGATTCCACGGCGGCGGAGATTACCGTCTTACAATGGATTTCCTTGAAGCTATCGGAAATAAAGACGGTAAGATCGAGAGCAGATCGAGTATCGAACGTTCCGTTGAGAGCCATTTGATGGCCTATGCGGCAGAACAGTCCCGTATTACGGGCACAGTGTTCAATATGGATAAATTCAGAGAAAACTGACAGGATAAGGATTAAGACATGACTCGTGAGGAACTTTGCGAAAAAAAAGACGAAGCGCTTGAGTCTTTCAAGACGGAAGGCAGATGTATATACTGCGAAAAATACGGTAACGGCCACATTAACGATACTTTTCTGGTAAAGTGCGATAAAGACGGCGCCGAAATACGTTATATTCTTCAACGTATGAACCGTGAGGTATTTAAGGAGCCCGAGCTTTTAATGAAAAACATTGAGCAGGTAACGGACTTCTTAAAAGAAAAGATAAAAGAACGGGGCGGTGATCCCAAACGGGAGACCTTAAACCTTGTATACACAAAAGACGGAAAGCCATACGTAAAGGATTCGATCGGAAGCTATTGGCGCATGTATGAGTTTATTACCGATGCGGTATCGCTTGAACAGGTCAGAAATGCCGATGATTTTTATCAAAGCGCGGTAACTTTCGGAAAGTTCCAGGGTCTTATGTCTTCGTTTGACGCGACCAAGCTTATTGAGACGATCCCCGATTTTCATAATACGCCCAAAAGGTATAAAGATTTTGAAAAGGCCGTAAAAGAAGATATATGCAACCGCGTGGGATCGGCCAAAGAGGAGATCGAATTCTTTAAGACCCATAAGGAAGATATGGAATATTGCGCAAATGCTTTAAAGGAAGGAAAGATACCTTTGAGGGTTACGCACAACGATACAAAGCTTAACAATATAATGCTCGATAAAGAAACGGGCAGAGGGCTTTGTGTGATTGATCTTGATACGGTCATGCCGGGGCTTTCGATATTCGACTTCGGCGACTCGATCCGTTTCGGGGCCAATACGGCGGCGGAAGATGAAAAGGATCTATCAAAAGTTTCTTTGTCGCTCGATCTTTTTGACATCTATGCAAAGGGTTATATCGAGGGAAGCGGCGGATCGCTTACGGAAAACGAGATAAGATTGATGCCGTACGGAGCTAAGACCATGACGCTTGAGTGCGGTATGAGATTTCTGACGGATTATCTTGAGGGTGATACCTATTTTATGGTACACAGGGAAGGTCATAATCTGGACCGTGCCCGCACCCAGATAGAACTTGTCAAAGATATGGAAAGAAAATGGGATAAGATGAAAGCGGTAATAGAAAAAGATCTGTGAGCTTAAGCTCACAGATCTTTTTTTACCGATCAAATTAAAGTATTTTCTTTTTCTTGAATATGAATATACTTCCGATAACGATGAATATGCATATTACAAACAGGATAGGATATGCGTATCGGTACTCAAGTTCGGGCATGTACTTAAAGTTCATTCCGTACCAGCCCACGATAAGGGTGAGCGGCATGAATATAGCGGATACCACAGTTAAGAACGCGAGAGTCTTGTTCTGACGCTCGTCGGTCTTGGTCTGGCAGTATTCTCTTAACTGGACGGTAAATTCCACAAGCGTTATGACTCTTTCGTAAAGCCGCTGTATACGCTGGTTTACAAGGTGGAAGTATCTGTCGTTCTTGTCCTTAAAGAAATGATTTTCGTTCTCTTCAAATTCCTGACAGACATCTATAAGTTCAAGATAGTGGATCTTAAAGTCTCTTAAAGAGTTTCTTATATCTGCGAGGTTTTTAAGGACATTTTCGGTTTTTCCGTTGAATATCTGCTTTTCGATCTCGTCGAGTGCATTGTCGAAACCGCTTAAGATGTTGGCGTCATTACAGATGATCTGTTCGAGAAAGTCGTATAAGAACCTCTCAAGACACGGATTTACAAGCTTTTTGTTTATTGCGATCTTTTGGATCAATTCACCGGACAGACCTTCATCATCGATAAAAATGATACCTTTTTCATCGAGAGTAAAAGCGAAGTCTTTGGGTTTTCCGGATAAGTTGTTCCTGTCTATTGCGTGGAATCTTCCGGTTATGGAGTCGTAGTTGACTTCTGCGCGTGTACTGTTTATGGAAGAAAGACTTATTTCCAATTCGATTCCGAGATCGAAATCGGTCTTGTTCTTTGTCCATTCTTCTTCGGACAGGATCACAACGTACTGAAAATCAAGATTTTTAAAGGATTTTACGGATACTTCCTCAAGTTTTTCGCCGATCTTATAACAACGCATCGTTCTTTCCCCTTGGGTAAATATTTTCTACAAAAATATCTTACATACGAGATATTAATTTTACAACGATTATTTGGAATCGTTCAAAAAATATATGCATACAAAACGCGTTAAGGCTTATTTTGTGGTATTATATTGGCATGTTTAAAAGAAAGCTTCTTTCGGTATTATTGATATCCATACTTGTTCTTTCGGGGTGCGGGCAGATTGTATACGCACCTTCTTTTGGTGCGGACGAGTCTAAAAAGCTTGTGGTGTACACTGCCCACAAAGAGGAGATATACGGCCCGATAGTAAGAGAATTTGAGGACAGAACGGGTATAATGGTCGATGTCGTGACAGGCGGTACGAACGAGCTTTTGGATCAGATATCGGAAGAGTCGGATTCGCCGAAATGCGATGTGATGTTTGGCGGCGGTGTGGACTCACTTTCCGCATATGCCGATCTCTTTTACGGATATGAATGCAGCGTTTCCGATAAACTTTTTGAAGATTACAGGCAAAAAGACGATAAATATACCGTTTTTTCGACTTTTCCGATAGTTTTTATATACAATCGGAAACTTGTATATTCGGCCGGCACACCGCGTACCTGGCACGAACTTCTTAACAATCACTGGGCGGGGCAGATCGCTTTTGCCGATCCTTCGAGATCGGGAAGCGCATATACATCGCTTTGTACGCTCATAGACATCACCGGAGATAAATACGACCGTGACGAAGCGATAAGACTGTTCGGGGAGAATCTAAAGGGTGAGTTAAGCTCGGGTTCTTCGAAGGCTGTCGAGGCTGTTGTCTCGGGAAGCAAACTTATCGGCATCACCACAGAGGATATAGCAAAAAAATACATAATGCAGGGTGCTCAGATAGGTATGGTGTATCCCGAAGACGGTACAAGCGTTCTTCCGGACGGGACGGCAATAGTAAACGGCGCCCCGCATCTTGACAATGCAAAAATGTTTCTTGAATTTACCGTGAGCGACGACGTTCAGAACCTTTTGCAGGATTATTGTTACAGACACTCCGTGAGAAAGGACATAAACGTAAAAAGCAATGTTTCGGCAATAGAGTACGATATCTTATGGGCCGAAGAGAACCGAAAAGAGATAATTGAAAGACTTAACGAAACGATCGGAGGAGAAAAATGATAAAAAGATCCTTCAAACGTGAACTTTTGTTTTCTTTTATCGTAGTAGGTCTTATTCCGCTCATACTATCGGGACTATTGCTCGTATTTGTATTTGATCTTCAAAATCGTGCGGAAAACATAAAAGACGCAAGCTTTGCCCTTGAAAAGACAAGATCGGCGATCACCGAGTGTCTTTCGGATACCGATGATGTGATGCAGGTGATCGTAAATACCAAAAACATAAAAGACGGTATAGACGAAACCGACAGGTGGGAGAGAAACAAGGTATACAAAACCCTTTACGAGACCACAGCGGAGCTTAGGAACAATGCATATTTTAAGCTGTATGATGCCGAAGGGATATGTAAGTATTCTACCGACGAGACTTCGGAAAACGGAATGCTTCCCACATACTGGGGCCTGCTTCGTGAGGCAAAGATCCATTCCGATAAGACGGTCGTGTTAAAAGGTTCGGATTATCTAAACGATGATGCAACTCTTGAACTTGCCAGGGGCATATTTAGCGATGAAGACGAATGTTTGGGCTATGTGGTTGCCGAGATCACAAGAGAACAGCTTGAACAGATCCTTTCGGTTAGCTTTGATTTTTCAAGCGGACTTTCGGTCCTGGACAGCCATTTTGACGAAGTCTACGCTTCGACAGCCGCGCAGGGCATCCATATGAGTGATCTTGTGCGTGAGAGGATATTTAACGGTGAACCGCTTTCACAAAGAGGCGACAGGCTTTTTATCGAGATCGAGGAACTTGATGATTACGGACTGTATATCGTGGCAGGCAGAAACAATATCTTTACCGCAGATTTTAAGAAGTCGCTGCTTCTTGTGATCGCGGCGCTTGCTTTGGGAAGTGCGCTCATATGTATTTTTGTGGCGCGTATCGTGAGTAAGAATCTCACAAAACCCGTGGATAATCTTGTAAATGCCATGAACAGTACAAAGGGCGGTAATCTTGATGTAAGCATAAGCTCAAAGAGGGAAGATGAGTTCGGGCTTCTTTCGGATACCTTCGATGAGATGACAAAGGAGCTTAAATCCTATATGGAGCTTCAGGTCAAACAGCAGAAGGAGCTTAACGAGGCCAATCTTGAGATGATGCAGGCCCAGCTCAACCCGCATTTTCTTTACAATACTCTCGATACTATGAAATGGGTGGCAAAGGCCAACAAGGTTCCCGTAATAGCGGATCTTTCTTCGGATCTTGCGGCGATCTTAAGGACCGCCATTTCCGGCGGAACATTTATAAAACTGTCCGAAGAGCTTAAGCTTGTGGATGCATATGTAAATATCCAGAAGATCAGGTTTTCGGATAAGTTTGACTATGATGTGGAGGTTCCGATGGAGCTTGAGGACATGATAGTGCCCAAACTTATCATCCAGCCGATAGTCGAAAATTCTATAATACACGGGTTCAGGGACAGAGCTTCCGGCCAGATATTTGTAAATATCTATGAAGAAGACGGTGTTTTAAACATCGAGGTCACGGATGACGGAAACGGAATGACCGATGAGCAGCTTACGATCATCAATGCGGGTGAGCCCCTTGAGGATAAAGACGGAAAGAAAAAGCACATCGGTATATATAACGTATCAACGATCCTTAAGTTAAATTACGGAGAGGAATACGGCCTCAGGGCGGAATCGGTAAGCGAAGGAGGCACCAAGACCACCATACGTATACCTGCTGAAAGGGAGAGGAATGTATAAGATAGTTATTGTTGATGATGAAGCGCTGGTAAGGCGCGGGGTCGTATTGGAAACGGACTGGAATTCCATAGGTGCGGCCGTAGTGGGTGAAGCCGAAAACGGCGAAGAGGGTTTAAGGCTCATTGAAAAGTTAAAACCCGATCTTGTGATATCGGATATACGTATGCCCGGTATGGACGGCCTTGATATGCTCAAGGCTTTAAGGATCGAAGGCAACGAGGTTCCGGTGATCTTACTTACCGCTTACAGCGATTTTTCGTATGCACAGAGGGCGGTAAAATACGGAGCGATGGATTACCTTTTAAAGCCGTACACCGACGGTGAACTTGAGGAAGCGGTAAAGAAGCTTATCGAGAAATTTGACAGCAAAAAAGAAAGCGCGGAAAAACAGCATTCCGACGATATCCTGCCCGAGGAAGCATACAAGGAAAGCGGAAAGAGCAAATATATCAATGAGGCGCTTGATTATATAGCCGAACATTTTTCCGACCAGGATCTCGGGGTCAAAAAGATCGCAGACCATATAGGCTTAAGTGAGGGACATCTTTCGCATACGTTCAAAAAAGAGACGGATTATACGGTAAATGCCTATATCACAAGGTTTCGCATAAGAGCCGCCATGAGACTTTTAAAAGACTGCAGGCATAAGGTCTACGAAGTGGCCGAAACGGTGGGATATAAGGATCTTACATATTTTTCTTCGACCTTCAAAAAACTCGTTGGATTAAGCCCTTCCGAGTATCAGGACAGAAGTTAGATACTTGTAAAAATACACAAACAAACCGACATTTTGCATTTTTTAATGTGCAACATGTCGGTTTTTTTAAACAAATAACAGTTTTGTCCAGTTCTAAAATTTTTACCCGATTTTTATAATCAGATCATGGATGTGAAAAACACATCAGGGCAACCAAACATTTACAGGAGGGTAAAAATGAAAAAGAAAATTGTAGCAATGCTCATGGCAGCAACTCTTTCGGTAGCAATGCTCGCAGGATGCGGCGATTCCGCACCGGCAGCTCCGGCTTCGACAGAAACGGCACCCAAGACAGAGGTTACTTCCACTACTACGGAAACGGTCAATGTAGCCGATGTTCCCGAGGAAAACCTCACAGAGACACAGAAGATCATCAAAGAAGCACAGGGAATGACCCTTGAAGAACTTGCCAACAAGGCAATAGAAGAGTCCAACGGAAAGACATTCTACGGCGTCGGTAACTCAAGCCGCGGTAAATCGGCACTTCCTTTATTCATCGAGTATTTACAGTCCATCAATCCTTCATACACAATGGAGTTTGAATGGCAGCAGCCCAAGAACAACAAGATCTTTGAACAGCTTTCCGCTGATTCTTTAAAGGATTCCGGAACATTCGCAATGACACTTATCCAGGACGGCAACCAGATCGAATCCAAGATGGTACAGACCGGTATCCTTGATACGTTTATCCCCAAGGACTGGGCAGAGGCAAACAACACTACAGCCGATGCATACAAGGGATATCTTCCTCTTCAGACACTTAACAAGGTATTCATGTATAACTGCACAGGCGACAAGGTTTACACAAACTGCTGGGATTTCGTGGATGAAAACGTTCATGCGCTCTACATGGATATCGATTCCGAGATCGTAGGTAAGAACTTCCTTTACATGCTTACCGAAGATAAGTACGCAGCAATGCTTAAGGATGCTTTCGATGCACTTGATGCAGACAGACAGGCATACTTCAAGACCACTATTGATGCAATGGCATCAGACGCTTCGGATCTCGGCCTCGGCGAGAACGGCAAATACGCTCTTGCATGGATCAAACTCTGGGTTGAAAGTTACAACGCACAGACAGACGACGGTCCTATCTGCAACACACTTGTTACGGATTCCGCAACAGACCAGGCAGGACTTTTAGTATACTCAAAGCTTCGTTCCGTAGAGGAATCCGCGGGCGTTTCCGTAAACAACATCAAAGTAGCAGCTTATCAGGACGGTTATAAGGGTATCGGCGGTTACGGTTATTGCCATTATCTCTTTGTAACAGACAACAGTCCTCTTCCCTGGACAGCATGTGCATTCATAGCATACATGACCTGTACCGAAGACGGTTTCAGCGCATGGGGCAAGGACATGGGCGGTTACTCTGCAAACCCTGTTGTTGCGGAAGCTATTGAAAACACATACGCTCATTCAAAGGGCGGATGCGATGAAAGCGGCAATGTGGTATACGATGCAAAGAACGACAGAGGATATGACTGGTGGACCACAAACGGAGAACTCGTTCTGGAGGATCCCGAATATTGCGCATCGGTTTCTTTCACCGTAGGAAGCTGGATAGAATTACTTACAAAGTACAGCGAATCTGCTGAATAAACAAAAATAAGGTTCGGGGGCTTCTGCCCCCGAATTTATGGGAGACAATTATGGTGCAGACTAAGGCAAGCACCGTGAAGGTGCTTTTAAACAAAATAAAAACCTTCTTCTCTAAGCCGCAAAACGTAATATTGCTTCTTTTCGGTATTGTGCTTACCTTTTCGACTATAGCGCCCATAGTAGCTATTGTTGAGGATACGTTTAAGATACATCCGGGCACGATAGATGCATATCTGACAAAAAGAGCGGAAGGACACTCGATAGTCAATTACACGGACCTTTTCACAAGCAAGCTTGCGAAAGGCAATCTCTGGACACCGCTTTTCAACACTGTAAAACTAGCGGTCCTTACATGTGCGATCTCGATCATATTCGGCGGTCTTGTGGCATTCCTTGTTACGAGAACGGATATGAAATACAGAAAATACATAAGTTCCATCTTTATTTTCCCTTACATCATGCCTCAGTGGACTCTGGCTGTTGTATGGCAGAACTTATTTAACTCAAATGCGATAACCGGTACATCAAACGGATTGCTCGCTTCGCTTTTTAACATCACGATGCCGAAGTGGTGGTGTTTGGGACTCTTCCCCTGCGCCGTGGTTTTAGGACTTCACTACGCACCGTTTGCTTATATCATGATAGGCGGCATATTCAGAAATATGGACGCCAACCTTGAAGAAGCGGCAACGATCCTTGATACACCGAAGCACAAGATAATGTTCAAGGTTACGCTTCCGATGATCAAACCCGCGATCTTATCGACGATCCTTTTGGTATTCGGAAGTGCGATGGGTTCTTACCCCGTACCGCATTACTTAGGCCTTACGACACTGTCCACAAAGTATGTTTCGTTAAACTCAAAGTACACGGGTGAGGCAAGTATCTTAGCCATCATCATGATGATATTCGGAATACTGATACTCGGTATGAACCAGATGAGTTTAAAGAGCCGTAAAAGCTACACGACGGTTACGGGTAAATCCGGTCAGATTTCAAAGATCGGGCTTGGCAGGGTAGGAAAGTATGTAATTGCGATAGTACTTATCGTTATCACGTTCTTTACAAGCATCTACCCGATAGTTTCTTTTGCGATAGAGACATTCCTGCCTAACCCCGGCGATTACAGCTTCCTGTATTCAAGGGACTTAAGCATGCTCACCACAAAGTGGTGGACTTCAAAGAGCAACAACGACAGTGCGATGTTCGGACAGCAGGGAATACTTTTCAACAAGACCATCTGGCATGCATTCAAAGGAACGATGCTCGTAGCCGTTGTATGCGCGCTTACGGCAGGTACGATCGGAACACTTATCGGTTACGCGGTTTCAAAGAACCGTAGGAACAAGTGGGCGAATTTTGTAAACAATATGGCATTTCTGCCTTATCTTATGCCTTCACTTGCGGTCGGCGCTGCGTTCTTTATCCTGTTTTCGAATGAAAAGATCAATCTTTTCAACACATATGCACTTCTGATCATCGTCGGAACAGTAAAATACATACCGTTTGCGAGCAGAAGCGCGCTCAACTCGATGCTTCAGTTGAGCGGTGAGATAGAAGAGGCGGCGATCATCCAGGATCTTTCATGGATAAAGAGAATGACGCACATCATAATCCCGATACAGAAGTCATCGATCATAAGCGGTTTCATGCTTCCTTTCATGACCTGCTTAAGAGAGTTATCACTGTTTTTGCTTCTTTGCACGCAGGGCTTCATACTCTCGACAACGCTTGATTACTTCGATGAAATGGGACTTTACGCTTTCTCGAGTGCGATCAATTTAATACTTATAATCACGATACTCATATTCAACACACTTATAAACAAACTTACGGGAGCAAGCCTTGATGAAGGAATCGGCGGCTGATACGGAAAGGAAGGAAAGAAGATATGCCTGAAATCAAATTAACGGATGTTACAAAACGATGGGATAAATTCTATGCCGTAGATCACCTCGATCTCGACATCGAAGACAATGCTTTTATAACACTGCTCGGTCCGTCCGGATGCGGCAAGACCACAACGCTTCGTATGATCGCGGGGCTTGAGACTCCGACTTCCGGAAAGATCACGATAGGCGACAGAGTGGTGTTTGATTCGGCAAACGGGATAAATGTTCCGCCCAACAAGCGTAAAGTGGGATTTTTGTTCCAGAATTACGCATTGTGGCCCAACATGACCGTTTACGACAATATAGCGTTCGGTTTAAAGAACATAAAAGAAGAAATGCCGGAGATCGATATCCGGGCAATGAAGCTTGATTCGATCAAGAAGGCGATAGAATTTCCGGATGATGTTGTTAAAAACATCGAGGAATCAAGAGACAAGAACGGTAAGATCGATGCAAAGAAGGCTCAGCTTAAGCTTATAGACGCGTTTACGCTTTCCGGTTATTCGGCAAAAGATGTGTTTAACTTAAAGCTTCATGAGGGTGACGATAAAGTACGTAAGTCAAAAGAAGCCATCGCAAAGATCGATAAGGAACTTGAAAGCATCAAAGCCGCACATAAGGCAAAGGGTGAAGAGTTAAACGAAAAGTTCGAAGTTGTAAAAGACGGTAAGGTTGTGACCGTTGTAAGAAAACTGTCCAAAGAAGAAGTGGATCTTTCCGTAAGAAGAGTTGCAAGGATCGTTAAGATCGGTATGTTCATGGACAGATATCCCGCAGAACTTTCGGGCGGCCAGCAGCAGAGAGTTGCCATAGCAAGAACGCTTGCACCGGGGCCTCAGGTTCTTTTCATGGACGAGCCGTTATCCAACCTTGACGCAAAGTTAAGGCTTGAAATGCGTTACGAGCTTCAGAGACTTCATCTTGAGACCGGCAGCACTTTTGTGTACGTAACCCACGATCAGATGGAAGCAATGACTCTTGCTACAAAGATCTGTCTTATCAATAACGGTGTACTTCAGCAGTACGACGCACCGCTTGATGTGTATAACAGACCCAACAACCTCTTTGTTGCCGATTTTGTGGGCAATCCTTCGATCAACTTTGTGGAAGCGAAGGGCACTCAGAGAGAAGATTCCGTAATAGAATTAAATCTTTTTGACGGCATGACTGCACAGTTTAAGCCAAATGACGATCTTAAGCTTTCAAAATGGTTTGAGGACCGCGATATCTCGATAAAAGAAGAGGCATTAAAGCGTGAAAGGATGCTTGCCGACAAGCACGAGGTCGAAAAGGGCAACAAGGACGAAGTATTCAAATATCATATAAGCAAAGTAGTCGAAGACGATTACATTCTCCGCAAGGAAGAGAAGCTTGAGGACGGAGATTTTGTGCTCGGTATAAGACCCGAATGCATAAATCTTACCGAGGAAGGAAGCGTTAACGGCACGATCTACGGTGCGATGCCCACAGGTATGGAGAGCACGATAAAGATCGCAGTCGGTAATTACCTTCTTACCGGCGTTATCTTCGGAAACAGCTTATATAAGATCGGCGAAGAAAAGAAATTTGATATCAAGGGTACCGATGTGCTTTTGTTCGACAGAAGATCCGGAAGATGCATATCGGCGGGGTCGCTTAAGATCAATTAAGAATTTACTGTAAGATCAACTTTAAAACGCAGCAGTGAAAAGACTGCTGCGTTTTTTAAAATTAGCGATTTTTAACATTCGGACATATTAATTTTTAAAAGGGTGTTGACCAAAAGGTAAATTTATAGTAAAACGTTTTACAAAGGGAATTGTGTGTGGAGGTTACAAATTTGAAAATCTTAAAGACCAAAGGTGAGGATATCTCGCCAAATATGATAGGCCTTTTCTTTGAAGACATCAATTTTGCCGCTGACGGCGGATTGTATGCCGAACTTATCGAGAACAGATCGTTTGAAGCAAAAGAAGCATTCGGTAATCCCGGAAATTTTTATACGGTAGAGGATAACGGCTATGCTTGGATGCCCGTAAGCAAAAGTGTAAATATGCCTACGCTCAGGTATGTGAGCGGAACGCCTCTTTCACCCGTTAACCCTCATTATTTAAGGTTTACATCGAATGAAGAGGATCAGGGTTTTGCCAATAAGGCTTATGACGGTATTTATTTAAAGAAGGGCGATACCGTAAATGTTTCTTTTTATGCAAAGGTTGTGGATTTTGACGGAGACATTACCGTAAGCATCAAGGAGAAGGGTAAGGTTATGTGCTCTTCGGAGCTTAACTTAAGGATCCGTATCCCTTTCCAGCCTTTTGCAGACGTAACGGTTCCGTCCGATGTGGACTGGGACGGTAAAAAGGCTGAGATCCAAAGGCTTAAGAAGATGCCGAAGGATAAAGTCGCATGTGCCTGTGAGTGGGTCAGATACGAGACAAAGCTTACATTAAACGATGATGTAAAAGGCGGTATCTTTGTTATCGAATTAAGCGCTCCCGGTACCGTTGAGTTTGACCTTATCTCGGCTATTCCGGAAAATGCGGTCGCCGGTATATTCAGAAAAGATATATTTGATGCATTGAAAGCCATAAATCCGGGATTTATCCGCTTCCCGGGCGGATGTATCGTTGAAGGCATAAGCCTTGACAACCGTTACTATTGGAAACAGACAGTGGGTCCTATAAAGGACAGAAGATATATCCAGAATCTCTGGGCATTTGATGATAACAGAAGCAATCCGTCTCTTGATGCAAAGCGTGAAAGAGATTCTCATTACGGACAGTCGTACGGTATAGGATTTTATGAGTTCTTCCTACTCTGCGAGCTTTTGGGCGCAAAGCCCTTGCCGGTACTTAGCATCGGCGTCGCCTGTCAGTTCAGATCGACCGAACTTACGGATCCGTACAGTGCCGAGTTTGATAAATACGTTCAGGATGCGATCGATCTTATCGAATTTGCCAACGGTGACACTTCCACATACTGGGGCGGGTTAAGAGCAAAGATGGGACATCCCGAAAACTTCGGCCTTGATATGATCGCGGTCGGTAACGAACAGTGGGAGACTGACACCTTAAATCTTTACACAAGAAACGATGCATTCGAAAAAGCCATTCATAAAGCATATCCCGGATTTAAGATCGTTGGTTCGGCAGGTCCTGCGGTCGATATGCCTACAGGCGGTCAGTCATGGGAATATTACAGAAACGGTCTTAAAGAGAATCCCGATTTTGTATATGCGGTCGATGAGCATTATTACAAGAGTCCGGAGTGGATGTACAAAAATGTTACTCTTTACGATGATTATGACAGGAATATAGCCGTCTTTGCGGGCGAATATGCAACACATACGCAAAATCGCGGCAACAATATGGAAAGCGCTCTTGCAGAAGCCGCAATGATGACAGGTTTTGAGAAAAACGCCGGAGTCGTAAGGCTTGCATCTTATGCACCGTTATTTAACCGTGTGGGACACAGCCAGTGGAAACCCGATATGATCTGGTTTGATGCGGATAAGGTATACTTAACGCCCAACTATCACGTACAGAAGCTTTTTGCCAACAATCTCGGAAGCCATACGCTTACTCTCGATGATGAGGCGATCGGGCTTCGTGAAAAAGGCATATATGTTTCCGTATCGGAAAAAGAAGACGGTGAGGTGATCCTTAAGGCCGTCAACACAAAGAAAGAAGACTTTGTGCTTTCGCTTTGCGATGAAAACGGCAACGGCATTAAAAAGAACGCAAAGCTTTTAACGCTTATGAGTGCCGGGCCCGAACCCGATAACATGCCCGAGCCTTCAAAGGTGGAAGAGAAGAGTGTATCCGTTGAAGGAAGCGTATCGCTTCCCGCAATGACATTCAGTATTTTAAGATTTTAACAAAAGATAAATTACCGTGCGGCATGCCGCACGGTTTTTTCTTTATAGGAAAAAGACGCTCCGCTGAGGATGCGCACTCGCGCGAAATGCTGTAAAATTCTGAAATTTGTTCTTGTTATTTTTCATAAATATTTCCGATCAAAAATGTGAATATTTAACTAAATTAATTTAAATTGACAAATAATTATTGACGCCGACATACCGTGAGAGTAATATTTAGTAAAACGATTTATTAAATCGATTTAATAAAACGATTTACATAATTCGGTCACAATGTATCGAAAGGGTTACAAGGTATGACTAAGAAAAAGAAAAAATGGCGTTCTTATCAGGAATTTCTGTATATTCTCCCGTTTTTGGTAATAGTGCTGCTCTTTTCATATTATCCTTTGTACGGATGGGTTTATGCGTTCTTTGATTATAAACCGCCTCAGGCTCTTACACCCGACAAGTTCGTGGGTCTTAAGTGGTTTCAATACATGGTTGAGAACCAGGTAAAGGTAAAACAGCTCTTACAGGTGCTTCGAAATACATTTGCTATCAGCGGATTGAGCCTTTTGTTCTCATGGTTCCCCATGATGTTCGCAGTATTTCTTAACGAGATCAAATGCGTTCCGTTCAAGAAATTCGTTCAGACAGTTACAACGATCCCCAATTTCATAAGCTGGGTACTAGTTTTCTCGATCGCATATTCGGTACTTAACAGTACAGGTGTTGTCAATACGGTACTTATGAATCTTCATGTTATCGACAGACCGATAGATTTCTTAAAGTCAACGGAGCATATCTACTTTAAGCAATGGCTGTGGCTCACATGGAAGAATGCTGGATGGGCGGCGATCATGTATATAGCGGCCATCACCGGTATCGATGAGCAGATGATAGAAGCGGCCAAGGTGGACGGAGCAAGCCGTATGCAGGTTATACGACACATTACGATACCGAGTATCTTACCCACATATTTCGTAATAGTAATGCTCAACCTTGCAAACTTCCTTACAAACGGTATGGAGCAGTTCTATGTATTCCAGAACTCCTTCAATAAAGATTACATCCAGGTTCTCGACCTGTATGTATACAACCTGGCAATGGGCAGCGGCGGCTACTCACTTTCCGTAGCGGTCAGCATTTTAAAGACCATCGTCAGCATCATACTTCTGACCCTCACAAACGGATTCTCGAAGCTTGTGCGCGGTGAAGGATTTATTTAAAGGGGGCATGGGTATGAAGAAGAACAAAGATTATGATCACATACCTTCCAAGGTACACTACAAGCGTTCCTTCGGAGATATATTGATAAGCGTTATAACATACATTGTTTATTCAATATTTGCTTTTGTTTGCGTTTATCCTTTTTACTACATTTTTATCAACTCAATAAGCTCAAATACCTTAAGCGATAAGGGTAAGATAATCTTTCTGCCGAAAGAGATCCATTTAACAAACTATGCTTCGGTCATGAAGCTTGAAGGTCTTTTTGATGCGGCGAAGATATCGCTTGCCAGAACAGCCATCGGTACTCTGGTGGTGGTCTTTACCTCGGCATTCTTAGGCTACATGTTTACAAGCAAAAATATGTGGGGCAGAAAGTTCTGGTACAGGTTTATCGCAGCGACAATGTACTTTAATGCAGGTATCATCCCGCTTTACATTACAATGACCAACCTTAAGCTTACAAACAACTTCTGGATATATGTGCTTCCTACAGCCATAAGCCCGTTCTATATGATCTTATGTAAGACATTTATCGAGGCGACGCCGGGAGAGTTAAGGGAAGCGGCGGTCATTGACGGAGCCGGTACGTTGACGATCTTCTTCAGGATCATACTTCCGGTCATCAAGCCTATACTTGCCACCGTTGCGATATTTACGGCGGTAAACCAGTGGAATGCATTCCAGGATACGCTTATCTACATTACGGATAAGAAGTTAAATACACTTCAGTTTGTGCTTTATCAGTACATTACGCAGTCAAGTTCCATTAAGGCGCTGTTAAACGGCAGTTCCTCATCGGCCAACATTGCGGCTTCCATGGCCAAGATGCAGACTGCGACATCGGTAAGAATGACTGTTACGATCGTGGTCGTAACTCCCATCTTACTTGTGTACCCTTTCTTCCAGAAATACTTTACAAAAGGTATCATGATCGGCGCGGTAAAGGGTTAACTCACATGATATTTAGCGGGAAACCGTTAGATATAAACACTATTTATTTTCATAATTCTAAAAGGAGGGTATTTATGAAAAAGAGAGTAGTTGCATTATTACTTTCGATGGCAATGGTAGCGACCATGCTTACCGCCTGCGGCGGCGATACCGCAGTTTCGGGAAGCGACGGCACTCCCGCTGCTTCAACGCAGACGCAGACAACAGACAGCACTGACAGCACTGCTTCAGCATCATCCGATGAGCTTCTTACTATCGAGATCTATGATGAAGCCGCTAACTATCAGGGCACACAGACAGGTTGGTTTGCTAAAGTTGTTAAGGATCGTTTCAATATCGAACTTAACATCATTGCTCCTCAGGTTGCAGGTGATGCTGTATACCAGACCAGAACCGCTACAGGTAACCTCGGTGATATCGTAGTGCTTGACCCCACACACTTTAACGATTGTGTTAAGGCAGGCCTCATCAAGGATATTTCCGCAGAACTCAAGAACTGCAGCAACCTCATGGAATTCGAGGATCAGATCACAACCTACAATGCAGGTATCAACGATGAAGGAAAACTTTACGGTATTCCTTGTGAGATGGTAAATACATCTCCCACATCCTTCTCGGATGATGTTATCTATTCAAGCCCCATGCTTCGTTGGGATCTTTATGATTCGATCGGCGCTCCCGATATCGCAGACCTTGACGGTCTTCTTGATGTGATCAAGCAGATCCAGGACGCTAATCCTACCAACGAGGACGGAGATCCCGCATACGGTTTCTCATTATGGCCCGATTGGGACAATAACGACGGTATGATCGGTATCGCAAACGTTGTTCAGCTTACAACATGGTACGGCGAAAAGATCAAAGGTTCCGCAATCCTTACAAAGGACAATACATTTGTTCCCCTTACAGATAAGAACGCTACATACTACAAGATGCTTAAGTTCTTATGGAAGGCAAACCAGATGGGTCTCGTAGATCCCGATTCCGGTTCTCAGAACTGGGATGCAGCATGTGCAAAGATGAGCTCCGGCCGTGTTTACACATTCTGGTACAGCTGGCAGGTAGGTTTCTGGAACACTCAGGACAGACTTGCAGACGGTAAAGGTATGCTCTTTATACCTGTTAAGGATCAGTTTTATTCCACCACATCCGATACTTATTACGGATCGGGACGTCTCTTCGGCGTAGGTGCAGGTGTTGAAGGCGAAAAGTATGATCGTATCATGAAGTT
>JAEEMP010000118.1 GCA_016283275.1 Lachnospiraceae bacterium | reverse complement strand
TGATGAACACTATCATCCCGTTTCAAAGGAGCTTATACTCAATAAACTTCATGAATTGGGATATAGCGATATCCAGATTTTATGTTTTCCATCCTACTTCCCAATGAAGAACTTTGATGAAACGGAATGGTATACCATCTTCGCCAAGAAAAATTAACCATAAATCAAGTGGTGCTCAAGCGTGAATTGACTTTTCCAACAAGCAAGTGGTGCTATTGCATAAACAGGTGGTGCTCAATTGCGAACGGGCTGCGCTCGCAGCCCGAAATATTCACTCCTGAAGACCTGAATATGATATAAGATTATACATAGATATTTATTCTGTTTGGAAAGGAAAAAGCAATATGATTCGCAAAAATGAACCCCTAACCCCGTCCCCAAGGGACCAAGTGCGTGTGCTTTTTTGCTGCTGGGGCAATATTTGCAGATCACCTATGTGTGAGTTTATGCTGAAAGATCTGGTCAGGAAAAGAGGGATAGCGGACAGGTTTTATATAGAATCCGCGGCCACTTCGACCGAGGAAATAGGAAACGGAGTATATCCGCCTGCTAAGGCGAGGTTGGCAAGGGCCGGTATTTCGTGCGCGGGAAAGACCGCAAGACAGCTTAGGAAGGACGATTATGATAAGTTTGATTACATAATCGGCATGGAACCGTTAAATATGCGGTATATGCTTTCGATCCTCGGCGGGGATCCTGACGGAAAACTGTTCAATCTTCTTGACTTTACCGATACTCCGCGGGCAATTGCGGACCCATGGTATACGGGTGATTTTGATAAAACATTTGATGATATTACTGTCGGACTTGAGGGGTTTTTAAAATATGTGTCGATTGAGTGAATTATATTGGTCCTTTTTAAGGATCGGCGGATTGACCTTCGGAGGAGGTCTTGCCATGCTCCCGATGCTTAAGTATGAGCTTGTGGAGAAAAGAAAATGGATATCGGAAGAGGAACTTTTGGACTGCTATGCGATAGGGCAGTGTACTCCCGGTATTATAGCCGTTAACACTGCAACCTATGTAGGATACAAAAAACGCGGCGTGATCGGCGGGATAATATCCACATTCGGTATGATCACACCGTCGCTTGTGATCATCACCGCAGTAGCTTTATTTTTAAGAGCATTTATGGACAATGTGTGGGTAAAGCATGCTTTTATGGGAGTAAGGGGCGCGGTTTGCGCACTTATGCTCAATACGGTCTATACCCTGGCAAAAAAAAGTCTTAAAGACATTTTTGCATATATCATGTGCGCGGCCGCCTTTGTCGTTGCCATGTTTTTGCCGGTACCGACGGTTGTTATCGTGCTTGCGGCAGCAGTCGTGGGTATTGTTTCCGAGATGATAGTAAGGAGGAAAAGAACATGATAAAGACCGTCCTCCAATTATTCTGGGAATTCTTTAAGATAGGTCTGTTTGCGGTAGGCGGCGGACCGGCTACATTACCGTATCTGATGGATCTTACAAAAACACATGACTGGTATACGATGGAAGAACTTACGGATATGATAGCCGTAAGCGAGTCAACTCCGGGCCCTCTCGGGCTTAACATGGCCACATATGCCGGTTTTAAGACAGTAGGTCTTTTCGGTGGCGTTGTTTCCACTCTGGGGCTTGCGCTTCCGAGTATTATCATCATCGTGCTGATAGCAAAGTTCCTTGAAAATTTCAGCGAAAACTTTTATGTAAAAGGTGCGTTTAAGGGCATCCGTCCCACAATAGCGGCTATCATAGCGGCGTCGGTGTACCAGGTGTGCAGGGTCTCTTTGTTTGCTGTCACGGAAACCGCACTGATACCTCAGATCGGACCGATCATCCTTTGCATTATCATTTTTATACTGTTACAATTTAAGAAGTTTTCAAAGATACATCCCGCACTTTGGTTTTTGGGCGCCATGATAGTGGGTGTGGTATTTAAGCTCTGATTTTGAAAAGGATATTGTATGGATACGATACTTGAAAAGAACACTGTCGATAAGATCGAATCACTTGTACGTAAATGCGGCGATATCATAAGGAACGCTGACAGAAACGATCTTGATACCGATGCTAAGGCCGGCCATGCCAATTTTGTCACCAGATATGATGCGCTTGTACAGGATATGCTTAAAAACGGCCTAAAAGAGATCATGCCGGGATCGGGATTTTTCGGCGAAGAAGGCGAACACAACGGTTTTCCCAAAGAGGAATACGTATTCATCGTGGACCCTATCGACGGAACCACCAACTTTATGAATGATCTCGGGTTCTTTTGCATAGCGGTAGCGCTTGTAAAGAACAAAAAGCGGATCTTCGGCATGGTATACGATATCGCCCGCGATGAACTTTATAAAGCAGTGAAGGGCGAGGGCGCATTTTTGAACGGAAAAAGAATATACGTGTCAAAGAAACCTCTTTCCATGGATGTTGCGTTGTTTGGAACCGCTCCGTATTATGAAGGGCTTCCGGATATCGCATTTAAAAAGGCAAGAGAGTATCTTGATAAATGCATAGATGTAAGACGTTTCGGTTCTGCGGAGATGGATCTTTGCATGATAGCCGCAGGCAAAGCGGGCATATATTTTGAGCCGAGGCTTCAGCCGTGGGATGTGGCTGCAGGCTCGGTAATCGTCGAAGAGGCCGGCGGAACTGTCAGAAAGTGGAACGGAAGCGAAGTGGATGTCGAAAAACAGGGCAGTTGCGTGGCATTTGGAAAAGGCGTGGATATAGCGGTTTTTGACGCCGGATTTCCGGAGTGATCGAAATGTATATGCGTAAAGCAAAAGTTTAAACAGAGGGTAAATCTTTAGGAGGGAATTATGTTTGAAAACGGATATGTAATGGGTACTTGTTATTATCCCGAACACTGGGATAAAAGCCTTTGGGAGTCTGATCTTGACAGGATGCTTGAAGCGGGCATTACGGTCATCAGGATCGCTGAGTTTGCGTGGAGCAAGTTCGAACTCACGGAAGGGGTTTTTACGTATGACTTTTTTGATGAATTTTTGGATCTGTGCCAAAGAAAAGGCATGAAAGTCGTAATGGGTACTCCGACCGCAACTCCGCCGGCATGGCTTACGACCAAATATCCTGAGGTTTTAAACGGTGATGAGAACGGCAATCTTTTCAGACACGGCGGAAGGAGACATTACAATTACAATTCCGAGACGTACAAAAACCTTTCCGCGAGGATCGTTACGTGTCTTGCGGAGCATTACGGAAAGCATCCGGCAATAATAGGCTGGCAGATCGACAATGAGCTTAACTGCGAGATAAGCGAATTTCGCTCGGCAGCGGATACGCTTGCCTTCAGAAAGTTTTTAAAAGAAAAATATGATACCCTTGATGCATTAAACGATGCATGGGGCACGGTATTCTGGAACCAGACCTATACATCATGGGATGAGATCACGGTTCCCGGAAAGATCATTCCCTGCAAGAATCCGCATATGATGCTGGACTATTACAGGTTTATCTCTTACAGCACGATCTCGTTTTGCAAGATGCAGGCAGATATTATTAAGCTGCACAGAAAACCGGGCGATTTTATAAGCACGAACGGTCTCTTCTGGAACATAGACAATCACAGGATGGCAAAAGAAAATCTTGATATCTATATGTATGACTCATATCCGAGTTTTGCCTTCGGACTGCACAAAGCGGATTGGGTTCCGAAGGGACTTAAAGACCGCCATTGGAGCAGAAATCTTGCGGAAGTAAGGAGTGTCTGTCCGCATTTCGGTATCATGGAACAGCAGTCGGGAGCAAACGGTTCCGTCGGAGGAATGGAAGGACCCGCTCCGAGACCCGGACAGCTTACGCTCTGGGCCATGCAGAGTGTTGCCCACGGCGCGGATTTCATCTCTTTCTTCAGATGGCGTACCGCATGCATTGGCTCGGAGATGTATTGGCACGGCATTCTTGATTATGATAACCGCGACAACAGAAAGCTTGCCGAGGTTAAAGATTTTTATTCCAAGTTAAAACAGATCGACGAGATCTGCGGTGCGGATTTTAAAGCGGATTTTGCTTATCTTACGGATTATGACAATGAGTGGGAGACTTCGACCGACGTATGGCACGCAGGGGTAAATAACGCAAGTAAAGAAGCGGCATTTATGTTTGCCCAGAAAAATCATTATTCATATGACTATGTTTATTTTGAAGACGACCTGACAGCCGAAAAACTGTCAAAGTATCCTGTGGTGATGTATCCTCACCCGGTGATTGCCGATGAGAAGCGTGTAAAAGTACTAAATGACTATGTGAGTCAAGGCGGAATCCTGATCATAGGTTGCAGAAGCGGTTATAAAGATATGAACGGCCACTGTGTCATGACTCCGCAACCCGGCCTGTTTTCAGAGCTTACCGGCTCTGATGTCAAGGAAAGCACCTTTGTGCATGAGTACGATCAAGGCATAACTGCTGACCTTAACGGTCAACACTTTGATGTTCCGTTTTTCAACGATATTTTGACGGTAAAAGAAGGATGTGATTCCGCAAAGGTCCTTGCAACGTATGATTCAGGCTATTATGCCGGAGAGGCCGCTTTGATCGAAAACACTTTTGGAAAGGGAAAGGTATTGCATCTCGGAAGTACGTTTAACGAAAATAACCTCAGTGTTCTGTTTCGATATCTCGGAGTTAAGAATACGGTAAAAGAGATCGGTGATATTCCGGAAGATATCGAAGCTGTTGTACGTACCAAGAACGGTACCGATTATCTGTTCCTGTTGAATTATATGTTTGATCCTCAAAGCGCGATCCTTACAAAAGAAGTTACCGATATGTATACCGGCAAGACCGCTTACGGCTTTACAAAGCTTTCGCCGTTCGAGGTTAAAGTTTATAAACTGTAAAGAAGTATATTTAAGAAATTAAAAAAGCAGGCCCAAGGCCTGCTTTTTGTATGCCAAAGATCATATAAGTTTTGATACCACATCGATATAAGCGATGCCTTCCGCATAAACCGCTTCTGCATTGAAGGAACCGTCTCTTAATCTGTCTTCCATCTGACCGTTTAAAGTATACTCAAGCATTTTTAAATACCTGTCGGTAAAGGAGTTGGCTTTAAGCGGGGCATAATCCGCTCTTGCATATATCGTACCCAAAGCGTTTTCAAGCTGAAGTTTGGGGCTTTCGTTTTCCAGAAGTGCTTCCGGAACGGTTTCTTTTAAACAGGAGTTTATAAAGAAAAGCATATAAGGATACGCTTTAAGTGTCTGAAGTTTTGCGGCTTCGATCTGCTTAACTATTGCAAAATATTCGGTCTCGGAAGGATCTACGGCGCTTGAAAGCTCAAGTGCGTAATACTTTGCGCTGTAATCGCACAAAAAAGAATAAACGCCTATCTTGCTCTCAAAATAGTGGAAAAGAAGTCCTTTGCTTATATGCGCTTCCTTTACGATATCATCGGTTGAAGCATGAGTGTAGCCGTTCAACGCGAAGATCTTTAAAGCGGCATTGATCATTCTGTCCTGTTTTTCTTTTTTGAGATCGAAGAATTTAGCGTTCATAAATATCCCCCATGTAGCATTGTTCGAAAAGGTAAATGTTGACTGTAAGAGTCGAATTTTATGATAGCACAGATATTATTTTCGGTGCAAGGTTTATTTATTCATAATTTACATTTTTTTTATTTAAAAATCTGTAAATTTGCGTTATACTGTTTCTACAAAATAAAGCCCGCGGATCGGCGGTATGTCGTATGGCGGAGAAAACAACTGGCGCAAGATGCCTAAGAAGGAGAGAATATGGCTAAATTAGGAAGAAGTTTACTTGTACTCACGGCAATTGGTGCTGCTGCTGCGGGAACGTACTACTATCTTAAGAAGAAGGATGAAGAAGTACCTGCCAATATGGAAGATGACGACTTTGATAACTTTGGTGAAGAAGGCGAAGAAGGTCCTGTAAAGTCAAAGCGTTCATATGTAAATCTTGATTTCAATACCGTTGAAGAGAAGGCTAAGGATTTTGCCGGAAAGGCTGCTGATGTTGCTTCAAAGGCTGCCGATTCCATCAGTTCTTTTATAAGCCAGGCAGAAGGTAAGGTTGAAGAGTTCTTTGATGACAGGAAAGCATCTGCCAATGACGCCATGGCAGAAGCCAACGAAGCGGTCGCGGAAGCCGGCGACGCGGTTGAGGAAGCCGTTGAAGCGGCAGCCGAAGCTGTAGAAGAACACATTGATGCGATAACCGAATAGTTTCAGGCATTAAAAGGAACGGCCTATAAAGCCGTTCCTTTTTTCTGCTGTAAAAAGTGAGGTTAGGCAGGAATAAAATCTTAATATTGGGCATATATATCTTAATATAGTGCAAAGTCACAATAATATATTAACTTTATACTTAAACGAGGCAAAGAATATTTCGCCTCGTTTTTTGATGTAAAGGAGAACTGCGGTTATGGCTGTTTACAGTGCACCTGAAGGGTTCATATGGGATCCTTCGACCGGTCTTTATGTTAGCGAATCAATACTTACCGACGGCGCGGGAACACAATACCGTCATCGGATGTATTTTAATGCCGATACGGGAGAATATACGCAGTTCAGCGAACCGATAGTTTGGCAGACACCGCCTGTACAGCCTGCATATGTGCCTTCCGCGCCTGTAAAGAAAGCAAAGGAAACGAAGACAAAGGCGGCGGTTAAAAAAGCCGGGAAAAAGCGGGGAGCATGGTTTTATATAGGCACGGCAGCAGTCATCGCGATAGTGCTGTTTCTTACGGTATCGATTAACGACAAAAAGTTTGAGGTACTTAGCGATGAGCAAAAGGAAGAATTTGTGAATGACTATATAGTTGAAGAATTGCCCGCATGGTCTGTTGACGCTGAACCATATAACGGAGAGATAAACGGCGGAGGTATCATCAGATGAAAAAGACAGTGTTAAGGTTTCTGGCAATGTTGATCGCGATTTTGATACCGGCGGCAGATGCTTTAAGCAGTTATGCGGACGGATTTACCGAAGCTGCGGCTTCGGAGAGTGCCGAATACAGATGGGGACCCGAAGTCACATTTGACGGTGGCAATCTCGTGGCGCAGACGGATAAGTACTTCTTTTATAACGACGAAGAAGACGGCCTTTTCCATGCCATGGATAAGAAAAAGAAAAAAGACATCGTATTGACCGATTTCCCGGCAGCAAACATGGTTATTTACAATGATTCTCTTTTCTTTACGGATGTGGAATGTCCCATAAGTGTGGAAAACGATAACGGTGAGGCACTCAGCTATAACTACGGCGGGTCGCTTTACAGGCTTAACGGCATCGATGATCTCTCGGGTGACCTTTCCATAGCAAAGATTGGTGAATCCGACAGTTACTATTACAATATCCAGGCAGATCACAACGGATTCTATGCCCTTAAGGCAAGTGAGGACGAGAGTCATACCGAATATGTAAGACTGAATACAAGTGGCGAAGAACTCGGAAATCTCTATACATCCGAAGATGAATTTATCGTAAAGACCGTTGAATCCGGCGGATACCTTTTTATGGAAGTGTATACCGGCGAGGAAACCGGATATATATTGTGTGTCGACAGAGATAACGGTACGGGGCTTGAATGTACGTTTGACGGCATATGTCTGCATATCGTATCGGGATATATCCTGTATGTTGATAATCAGGATTCATTCGTTTATGCGGTTAAACCGGGTGAAACGGAAGCCGTGGTCATCTCATATTTCCCGGTTACATCAATGGGGACCTGGTGCGAATACGCAATGTGTTACTCGGCGCCTACCGAGAAACAGCCCAACAGCACGAAATTCGCGATCAGTAAAGTTTCTTTTGCATCACCGTTTGAATATTCGTACTCACTTTCGGTGAACGGGTGGATCAATTTTGTGGAGATATATCTGGAAGACGCTTCTGCCTATACCCCGTTTTTGCCGGCATGTACCGTTCCTACCGATCCGCCGCAGGGAGTGCCTGTTCCTCCTTATGTACCGCCAACAGGTGGCGGAAACAGTACACCGGTCTCCAGAGGCGGCGGGAAAAAACCGCAGGTTCATTACGGACCGGGGTACGGGGACGGCAGCGGCTGGATAAAGTTACACGGTCCCGAGAATCCGCCGCCGGTCACATCAACCGAACCGCCTGTTTCTTCGGTGGAAACAACTCCTCCGATCGCAGACGAGAGAAATAACGAGGATGCGGTACAGGCTGTAAGAGATTTCCTGAATTACGTAAAGTGGGGAAATTTCGACGAGGCCGTATATCTTAACAAGGATGAACAGACAAAGTTATCCAAGGCCGCATGGGAAGATCATTTGAGGGAAAAGTATATAAAAGACAAGATCCGAGAGTCTCTGTATTCCGTTCTTTCGGTTCTTGACACATCCCAGATCCCGATAGACGCACTGGAAGACGAGATATATTACTGGTTTAAGCAGTTCCTTGACAATGTATCGTTTGATGCCGAACTTGAAGGATCCGGAAATAAATTCGGAGTGACCGTTTATGCCAAGTCAAACGGATTCATGCTGCTTCGCGATGACATCATATATAAATCCGGCAAGACATCAAATGGCACGTGGATAGTCCATCAGATAGATGAGTACTATCAGGATTTTGAGATTCCGATCAAAGTTACGTGGAGCGACAAAACAAAGCGTTGGACAGTAGATAAGAGTGATGCGGAGTGGTTTATCGAATCGCTTTTAAGGGATACGACCGATATTATCAGTTACAGGCAAAAGCCAAGCGGAGGCGGAGGCAGCGGAACCGGTACCGGTACAGGCAGCGGAACTTCCCAGACACCAACACCCGGACCCGAGAAGAAGTCGTTCCCAAATTTTAAAAAGATCCGGGAAGAAGCCAATAAAGCATTCCCCGGTGACAAATACCGGGCAGATCTGAGGGCGTATAACATTTTGATGAAAGAATATCAATCAGATCCGGCGATAGTAGCTATCGCTGACAATAAATGCGGCGAAGGCGGAATTTATTCGGTGATCGGATTCATGACCGACGACAATTATAAGGCGGCCAGGGACGGTTTGAGAGCCCGTATCGAAACGCTTGATGATACGTTTAAAACAGATAAGCAGAAGATCGAAGATGCATATAAAGATAACCGGATATCCAAAGAGGACCGCGATCGGCAAATAAAGGATCTTGAGAAAAAGAAAGATGCTGACGGGAAAGCTTTAGAGGTGCTTGAACGCGAAATGATCAAGATCCGTCCGATCGATACAATTGAAAAGATAAAATCAAAATCTTATTACATACTCGACTCGACTATTAAGTTCGGAAGCGAAGCGGATGTAAAGAAAGGCGAAAGTCTGGCTCGCGGAGCGAACTATATGGCACATGATTTTTATGCTTATATGCAAAATGAATGGGTAGCGCTTAAAAATCGATATATGATATCATCGTTTCTTGATTGAGAATATCAGTATAATTTTGTGACCGCCGGATTGAAACCGGACGGGGCACGGAACGGAGAAATATGGCAAATTATTACCCGCCGGAAGGGTTTACGCTTGATACCGCTTCCGGAGAATATAAAAATGTGATAGTGATTCCCGATGAAAACGGGATAAATAAGCAGGTCATAACCTGGTTTAACGATGTTACCGGGGAGTACAGACAGGAGATCCGGCCGCTTACCACGGCAGCACCGCCGATGCAGCCGGCACCGCCCGCGCCGCCGATGCAACCGGCACCGCCTGCACCGCCGGCAAATGCAGGACAGCCTGCGCCGATGACGATACCGATGCCGCCGAGAACGGAAGTGAATGCCGCACCGCCCGCATATACCGGGCCGTATTATCAACCGCCCCGCAAAAAGAGTAAGGCGCCGGCGATAATAGCCATAATCGCAGCGGTTCTCGTGCTGGGCGCGGGTGTTGTCTTTGGAGGAAAGTTCCTGCTTGATAAGCGTGCAGAAGGCGGAGACGGCAAGTTTTCTTTTGCCGCAAAAGAAAGCAAGGATTCCGACGATGCCAGCGAGTCTAAGGCAGGTGCAAAGATAGTCGATAAGACTGTTGACGGGGGAGGAAAAAGCGCTTCGGCCGACAGTGGTTCGAACGGGTCTGTCGATACCGATGACGGTGATGACACTACAGATAGCGGTGCAAACACATATTATACGCCCGAAGAGAGTTATTCAACCGCGGTATTCCTGTTAAGTTACCACAGCTCGACCAATCTTATATATTCGGGAGACCCCGTTGACCTTTCAACATTTGGCGGTATGCGCAGCACTCCTGATTATCGTCCGTATGCGTACAGTTTCGAATTTGATTCGCAGGGAAATATATCATACTGGTTTTGCAGTTATGTTTCCGCCGAGGACGCAGCGAATTTCAGCTATGACAATGAGATCATTCAGTATGATTCCATAGGTATCGAGACGATCGATAAGTGGATGGAAGGCGAGAGTACGGCGTGTGTTAAGTTCAGTTATTCGGGATACACGGTAACGCTTAAATGCGATTTTGAAAACAAGACCGAAAAACTGTTTCTTGATGAAGTATCGTCTTCGGCAGACCCCAAATGTCTGCTCGCTTATTGCGACGACGGTACAGGAGAACTTTATACGCCTGAAGATATAGAGGAAATTAAAGATAAACTGGGAATGGACTGGTGATCGGAAGACGATCGCAGTGTGATCAACATGAGGCCGACGGTGATCGGCACGATATCATTTGATGATCGGAGGATACGGATATGGCTAAATATCTGCCGCCCGAGGGATATATACTTGATGAGACCACGGGTTTATATGTAAACGAAACAAAAATAACGGATATAAGCGGCAATACCATGACGATGGTAATGACCTTTAACGCCGATACCGGAGAATTCAAGCAGAAGATGGCGGAACCGGCCGTTGCGGAGCCCGAGGAACCTGTAGAGGAGCTTGAAGCACCCATCGTGGAGGTTGAGGAACCCGTCGCGGAGCCTGAGGCAACTATCGTGGAGCCCAAGGCTCAGGGTGGGCTTAAGCCTCCCCCGCCGATACCGGCAGCGATGATAAATCCGGCTGCACCGCCGGCGAGATTGCAGCCTCAGCCTGCACCGCAGCCTCGGCCTGTAGCGCAGCCTCAACCCCAGCCTGCACCGCAGCCACAACCGCAGCCGCAGCCGGTAGCACACCCCCGGCCTGTAGCGCAGCCTCAGCCTGCACCGCAGCCCCGGCCCGTACCGCAGCAGCAACCGCAACCCATGCCGCAATCTCAGTCCGTACCGCAGCCTGCATATAATCCGTATATGTATTACGGGAAGCCTGCGAAAAAGAGCAAAGGCGGTCTCATCGCAGCGCTCATCATCGCGGCATGTCTTGTGCTGGGCATAGTTATTATCCTGGGAGTAATAATCTTTAAAGGCAGGAGAGGAGATTTTTCCGTTATTTCAAACAGGATCGGTACCGAAAACAGTACATCGGCGACATCGGCATCGACAAATACAAGTGCCGACATTAAGCAGGGTAACAATGAACCAGAGCGTGACGAATACGGCATACCCATCGGTCTGATCGAGATCTTTGTCAAAAATGACGAGGAAGCGGATTTCGTATTCCACGGAGATAAGGCACAGGGGACGGATCTTCGCTGGCTTTCGTTTTTTACCGGTGAATATCTCATAACGGCATTTGATTCGGATAACGATGACATCAAAGAGATACAGGAAGTCGGAATATATATGAAGAGTGACAACGACTACAAATATGTCGGTCACGCCGAATATTACATCGACGGAAATGACTTTGTGATATGTGCCGATTCACTCATAGTGCCGGATCTTGATTTTACGAGACTCAGTTCATGGGGGAAACTTGATTACGGCTATTATGACGGAACGGAGTTTAATGCCCAATGTAACATGAAAAAGTATGTTAAGAGCGGATCGTATGATTTTTCACCGGGTATTAAGTCCGATGAACAAAAACCGGCCGACCTGTTTGGCGGAACGGATTATGCGACTGAGGACGAGTATTATCAGGATGTATACTCAGGAAATGAGTATACCGACTATTATGAAGACGAGTATTACGAGGGTCCCCAACTTACCAATGTGACCGTTCCCGCATCGCATTACTGCGGAATATTCTACTGCGACGACTTTGATACATTCGACCGTGCGAGTGCTCCCACGATAGCTCTTTACGAAAACGGAACGTTTGAGATATATGCAAACTTTATGGAAGGTTTCTGCAGTTATTACGGTGAATTTTCCGTAGAACAAAAGGGCTCCGATATATATGTCAATCTGTTCAATTACGATGCATTAAACGGTGTTCCGACTACTGCCACGATATTGTTTTCGGAAAATGATCCGGATTATCTGTGGTTCCTTGATCAGGGCTTCGGAGTCATGGGCTACAGATTCGGAAACGGTCCGTTCGGTTTTTACCGTGATACACGCGGGTCATAAAAAACCGGCGAAATAAAAATATAAAGAGAAAATATGACAAAAGGAACGGCCGATAAAGCCGTTCCGTTTCTTGTTCAACATCATTTTTTCATCATATAGGGCGGGTCTGCGGGATAACTTCCGCGGAGCTTCTGCATGCCGCGTCCGACGGCATCCCTTGAATTTTTCCAGTCTTTGTCTTTGTTCTGATACTCAAACTTTTCGATGAGCCAGGAGATATCTTCGTAGAGTCTTTCCATGTTGTTTTTCATAAGCTCGAAAAGTTTCGGATAATATTCTTCCTTTTGCCTGTCGCTTAAGTGGATCTCGCCGTATTCGCAAAGATCGCCGAAATGGTGCAGGCAAAAACCTTTTCCGTCCATTACTTTCTTTCTGAATTCGTCATCTTCTTTAAAGAGGATAAAGAAAGTCTCCATGTATCTGTCGTAGGTTTTATCGAATTCCTTGCATATATAGCAGGACTTATCACGTTTGTCGGTCCACTTTTTGACGGGATTTTTGATATCCGGACTTCCTGCAAGCTTTTCTTTAAAAGAGATCTTGGCGGGTGAATACTTTTTAAAGACATCATTCATCTCGTTTATCACTTTGCGGTAATGGGTCTTAAGTATCCATGCGTTTCCCAAAGTGTTGCCGTAATCGTACATTTTGCGGATGTGCTCTCTGCAGAATCCGGCTTCATCGGTCAGATCGCGTACATTACTCTCCATGTAGGAAGAACCCGATCCGAGCACATAGTCCATAAGATCGTGCTCGATGTTTCTTTCGATGTGGCAGAACGGACATTCATCGCCTGCGTTGATGGCATCGTTGAGCGGTATGGTGTAAAGTTTTTCTTTCATTTTGTTTCTTTTCCTTAATGTTTATTTCCAGATCAGTTCGCGCCAGTCTTCGATCTGTTTCTCGGTCATGAAGCCGTTTGAAGTACCCATGAATCCTATCTTATACGAAGCGAAGAGGATGGCGTTCTTGATCGAATAGGTTGCGTCGCCTGTTTTGTTGTAATAGTGCAAAAAACACGAGAACAATGCGTTTCCGGCTCCGACGGTGTTTACGATCTCGTTGGTCTTTACACTGTTGTAGTGTGCATATGTATCGGTCTTTGAGGAATAGATGATAACTCCGTCGGCACCCTGACCGAGTATCACGACTTCGGGATGATATTCGGAAACCATATATTTTAAGAAATCATACGGATCTTCATCAAGATTGTCGTCGCTTAGGTACAGGATGTCCGCATTTTCAAGGAAAAATCTGTTGTAGCACTCAGTTTCATGCTTGAAGTTTCTTATGTTCACGGCTGTTTTCTTGCCGGCGTTAACGGCTTCCTGCAAAAGAGGACGACAGAAATTGGCATTGGCGGTAATGAACATATCTGCGGTGGGAAGCTCATCCGTAAAGGCTCTTAAATCGTATTCACAGTCACGCAGATCTTTTATATCCTCAAAGATCTGCTGTTTTCTGGCGTTATCGCAAAATATCACCGCAGCCGGAGTGTCCGCTGCGATCGGAAGTATATAATCCGTATCGATATGTATATCGCTTGATTGGGGGTTTATGATCGACGGAGGATCGTCCGTGCCGATCAATGAGAAGAAATCCACGGAATTTCCGAGCCATTTAAGTGCGATCGCTTCGTTGTAGGCGTCTCCGCCGATGCTTGAATGAATGCTTTTAAGGTTATCGGTCACAGGCTGATATTTGATTGGAAGTTCATTGACTTTTATGATGGTTTCTCTTTGAAGAATCCCGGCAACAAGAAATTTACTCATAGGCACTCCTTTCTCCTTTTTATCCGAATTTATCATACCATAATTTTTCTGAATATACAATAAAATTTAGAAAATTTAAAAAGAAGTCTGAAAAATATACGCAGTGTTTTTTAACCAAAGGGTATTAAATCGGTCTTGATCTGTAGTAAAATGAAAGACGTAAACGGTCAAAGATCGATTGAAAAATGCTCAAAAGCGGAAGGTATCTATATGGCATTGTCTTTTGTGTATGGCCCCGCAGGCGCGGGAAAAAGTACATATGTACAGGATCTTCTGGTCGAAGGTTCTCTTAAAGATCCGGGCAGGAATTTTTTTCTGATCGTACCGGATCAGTTCACCATGCAGACCCAGGCGGATATAGTAAAAAGGCACAGATCCGGCGGTATTCTCAATATCGATGTGCTTTCTTTTTCACGTCTTGCATACAGGATATTTGAAGAGACCGGAGCTCCGAAAGAACTTATCCTCGATGATACCGGAAAGAGTCTTGTGATAAGGCATGTTGCTTTTGACGTTGAAAAGGATATGCCTTATATAGGGCCGAATCTTGATAAAACGGGTTTCATCCATGAGATCAAATCTTCGATCTCGGAATTTATGCAATACAATATATCTCCGAAAGACCTTCTGAATCTTTCCGAAAAAGGAGAACGCGGGCTTTTTAAGGGAAAGCTTAAGGATCTAAGCGTTATATACGATGCTTTTGTGAAGTTTAATGAGGGAAAGTTCATAACGGGGGAAGAACAGCTTGATATCCTGTGTGATAAGCTTGCTCTTTCGGAAATCATCCCCGATTCGGTCTTTGTATTTGACGGGTTTACCGGTTTTACGCCTGTCCAGGAGAAAGTGATCCTTACGCTTTTAAAACTGTGCAGGGATGTTTATGTGACGGTCACGGTTTCCGCGCCGGAGAGCATAAATGAGACGGGGGCGCCCGAAAAACTTTTCTATCTTTCGAGGACAACCGCAAACAGGCTTATCTCAAAGGCGGGCGCAGAGGGCATAAAGCGCGGAGAAGATGTCTCCCTTTGTGCTTCTTCACACGGGCGGTTTAAGGATTCCAAAGAGCTTACGCATCTTGAAAAGAATCTCTTCAGATATCCGTATGAAAAATATGAAGAAAAATGTCATGATATAGAGCTGTTTAAGGCCGAGAACATAAAGACCGAGGTCGATGAAGTGTGTCTTCGCATTTTAAAGCTTATCCGGGAGGAAGGTTATGCGTACAGGGACATAGCCGTAGTAACGGGAAGCCTTGAAAGCTACGGAGATTATTTCGAAAGACGCTTTAAGGAACTTAACATTCCCTGCTTTATAGACAAGACAAGAGGAATAGTCTTAAATCCGTTTACGGAGTTTTTAAAGAGTGCGCTGAGGATAGTATCCGGCAATTATTCTTATGATGCGGTATTTCATTTTTTTAGATCGGGTTTCACAGATTTTTCGAGAGAAGAAGTCGACCGTTTTGACAACTATGTAAGAAGCCTGAATATCCGTGGGAAAAACGCATATCATAAGGATTTCACAAAAGTTCAGAGAGACCGCTTGAGAAATCTCGACAAAGACGACAGCGCGCTTTTGGATGTTGAGAAATTTAACGATATAAGGAAAAGACTCATCGATGAATTGGCTGTCCTTGAAAGGCCGGCAAAGACGGTCTTTGATCATGTCAATAACCTTTATGAATTTTTAAGAGCCAACAGATCATATGAGAAACTTCTTAAATTTGAAGATGATTTTGAGGCTTCCGGCGATCTTTCAAAAGCAAGAGAGTACGGGCAGGTATACAGACTTATAATGAACCTTCTCGATACGCTTGTTTCGCTTATAGGAGACTATGAGATAAAACCCGAAGAGTTTTATCGTATTTTTGATGCGGGCATAACGGAAGTTACCGTGGGCACCATTCCCGCAAATGTGGACAGGATCGTGGTGGGAGATATCGAAAGAACAAGGCTTAATGAGGTTAAGGCGCTGTTCTTTACGGGTATTAACGACGGCAATATACCCAAGAACGTATCGCGCGGCGGCATTCTGTCCGAGCCAGACAGGGAAGTGTTCAAGGAATTTAATTTCGAGCTTGCACCGTCGCCTTCCGAGGAGATGTATCGTCAGAAACTGTATCTTTACATGAATCTTTGCAAGCCTTCAAAACATCTGATCCTTTCTTTGGCCCGCACGGACAGGGACGGTAAGGGGATCAAAGCGGCTTACCTTGTGGGAGTGCTTTCAAAGCTGTTCCCCGGTCTTAATGCAGAGGAGATCACCGATACACCGTCTGCGCAAAGGATCACATCGCTTAATGACAGTTATCGCCATTTTGCGGGTATTTTAAGGAAGATGGCGGTCGGGACCGCGGATGATGACGAAAAGAAGCTCGCGGCTTCGCTTTATAAAGTCTACAGGGAGAATTCTAACGACGACCTTTATAAAGACATGACAGATTCGGCTTTTAAGGAATACGTGGCTTCTCCTTTGTCAAAAGAGATAGTAAAGCTTATATACGGTTCGGTCATAAATTCGAGCATAAGCCGTATGGAACTGTTTGCGGGCTGTGCCTATGCGCATTTCCTCAAATACGGAATGGGCTTAAAAGAACAGGCGGAAGCGGATTTCAATGCTGCGGATCTTGGAAGTGTATATCATGCGGTTTTGGATAAGTTTGCCTTAAAACTTGAGGAAAACGATCTGTCATGGGCGGATTTTTCGGACGAGGACGGAGAAAAGTTCTTAAAGGATGTTATAAGCGACTGTGTGAATGATTACGGTCAGGGTATGTTAAAAGAAGATTCGCGAAGCTTATACACAGTGGTCAAGATAGAAAAGATCATGAAGCGAACTATCGATACGTTGAGATTTCAGATGAAGCGCGGAAAATTTACGCAAAGAGCCCATGAGATCCCGTTTGACAGGGAACTGGACTTAAACGACGGCACGAAGCTTAAACTCAACGGTATAGTGGACCGTGTGGATCTCTACGAAAAGGACAATGATATATTCGTAAAGATCGTGGATTATAAATCGGGTACGCGGGACATAAACATTTCAAATGTATATTTCGGTCTTGAGCAGCAGCTCGAAGTATACATGTCGGAGATCATCAAAAAAGAAGCAAAGAACCATCCGGGAAGATCGGTCTATCCGGCCGCAATGCTGTACTACAGGCTGGATAATCCCATCGTCGAGGCAGGCGATCCCGATAAGCTTAAAAAAGAGATATATAAAGACCTTAGAATGACCGGAGTTGTGGAGTCTTCCGAAGCCACAAAAGAGGCAATCGATACAGAGTATAAGGTCGAATCGCTGGTGGCCCCCATAAAAGAAGCCAAAGAGCCAAAAGAAGGCGAGCCCGTAAAGCCGGACAGGAGCATGCTTTCGGCTTCCGAACTTAAAAGCATGTTGGACTATACCGACAGAATGGTAAAACGTATAGGTGAGCGGATAACCGACGGAGATATATCTGTCTCTCCGTTTGTAAATGACAAAAAGGATGCGTGTCAGTTCTGCAAGTTTAACGGGATATGCAGATTCGACGAGGACATTCCCGGATTTAAGATAAGAAACGAAGGACTGCTCACGAGCGAAGAATTAAGAGAAAGAGTATGCGGAGGTAAAGGCGATGCCGATTACTTATTCTGAGGATCAGCTTAAAGTCATAAACTCCCGGGGCAGGAACCTTATTGTCTCGGCTGCCGCCGGCGCGGGAAAAACTTCCGTACTTGTGCGCCGCATTATCGAACGCATCACGGATAAAAGAAACCCCATCGACATAAACAGGATACTTGTTGTTACTTTTACGAGAGCGGCTGCGGGAGAGATGAAAGAGCGTATAGCCGAGGCTCTTGAGGAGGAACTTGCCAAGTTTCCCGAAGACGGACATCTTCAGCGTCAGGCCACTCTTGTGCACAATGCCAATATCACGACAATAGACAGTTTCTGTCTTGATGTTCTTAAGAACAATTTTCATAAGATCGGCGTGGATCCTTCGTTCAGAGTGGCGGGTCAGGGTGAGATCGACCTTTTAAAGGCCGATGCCATGGAAAATGTAATGACAAACGCATACGAAAAGAACGATCCCGAGTTCTTTAACCTGATCGACTGTTATGTGAAAAAAGATAAGGACACAAATGTAGAGGAGAATATAAAGAGCCTTTACAATTTTGCGATGAGTTACCCGTGGCCGGAAGACTGGCTTAAAGGCTGCGCTAAAGCCTATGAATTAAAAAGCCCCGAAGAGTTTGAAGATTCGGAGCTTTTAAAGCGTGTCTGCGATGTGGCAAAAGATGTTTTCAAGAATGCGGATGTCCTTCTTGAAAGACTTTACGAGGTTATAAGCACACCGGGCGGGCCGGAGATATATGAGTCTGCGCATGAAGAGTTATGTAAACTATCAGAAGAGGCTCAGTCGATCTTTGAAAAAAGGGACTATATAAAAGCCTCCGAATTTATGGCTTCATACAGTGTTCCGCAGTTTTCAAGGAAAAAGGATGAGTCTGATCCTGTGCTTAAGGATACGGCGAAAGAGTTAAGGAAGGCATATAAGGATAAGATCGACGCTCTTAACAAAGCGTTTTTTGGCATATCGGTAAAAGAACAATATGATGCCATGCTCACTGCGGGCAGGACTGTTAAGGTTCTGGCCGAACTCACTATCGATTTCATGAAGGAATTTGAAAGGCTTAAAAGAGAACGCAGCGTGATCGACTTTACCGATATGGAGCATATGGCGGTAAAGATACTTATCGAGGATTACAAAGGCTTAAACGAATATAAGGTTACCGATGTCGCGAAAGAGTACAGGCAGATGTTCGATGAAGTCATGATCGATGAATATCAGGACTCGAACCTTGTGCAGGAGATAATCCTTGCGGCGGTCTCACATCAGGGGACCGACCTTATCGACAATCGATTCATGGTCGGAGACAAGAAGCAGAGCATATACAGGTTCCGTCTTGCAAGACCTCAGATCTTTACGGCAAAAGAAAAAGAATACAAGGAGAATCCCGATTCTTCGGAAGTCATATATCTAAAAGAAAATTACCGAAGCCGTAAAGAGGTCGTGGACAGTGTCAACAAGGTATTTAAGGATATCATGTGCGAGGAATACGGCGGGAGTGCCTATACAGACGATGAGGCTTTGTATGCCAAAGCTGAGTTTCCGGAGGCGGAAGGTTATAAAACAAAGATAATCCTTACCGAAAATTACGGTAAGACCGTTAAGTATGCAAGAAAATGGGAAGCGGAGGAGCTTGTGAGACTCATAGACTCCCTTGTGGGCCATAAGCTTGTATATGACAAAGACAAAAAAGAAATGAGAAAAGCCTCCTATAAGGATATTGCCGTTTTGATGGGCACACCCACAAAATGGACAAAGGACATAAGCGAGGCGCTTTCCGACCATTCAATACCGTTCCATCTTGAGGGAGTGGGGACCTTTTATGAATCGCAGGAGATAAGTGATATCATAAATTTCTTAAGGATCACAGACAATCCGCTTAACGATATAGCTCTCTATGCGACAATGACCTCTTATTTCGGAGGCTTTGACGATGAATATATGGCATACATAAAGGGTGAAGGCGAGAAGACGGAATTCTATCTTTGGGATAAGGTCATGGGCCGGCTTTCGCGTCATCCCGACGATGAAAGAATAAAGAAGTTTACGGATCTTGTTAAAGCCTACAGGGATTTAAGCATATATACGCCTATAGGGGAGCTTATAACCCGTCTTGTGACTGATACGGGGTTTCTTCTCTATGAAAGTGCATCAAGAAACGGCAAGCTTCGCGAGGCCAACATAGAACTGCTCATAAAGAAGGCTTCGGATTATGCAAAGACCAGTTTCTCGGGAATATTCCATTTTTTAAGATATGTAGAACTTCTTAAAAAGACAGGAGTCGAGGAAGGCGAAGCCGGTATATTCGATGAGAATTCCGATACCGTAAGAGTTATGAGTATCCATAAGAGCAAGGGGCTGGAATTTCCGATCTGTATAGTAGCGGCCATCGAGGACGGTTTTATCACAAAAGATCAAAGCGGTGAATTTGTGCTCGATATAGACGACGGTATAGGCGCGGATGCCATAGATCCCGATAAGCGGGTAAAGAGTTCCACCATAAAAAGAAAGCTTATAAAGAATAAGATAGCTCTTGAAAGCCTTGGCGAGGAGATAAGGCTTTTGTATGTTGCGATGACAAGAGCAAAAGAACAGCTCATCCTGCTCGGAAGTGTCAAGGATGCGGAGTCGTTCTTTGAAAATCCTTCGGTCTTAAAGCCCAATTCTTTTCTTAATCTATTAAAAGCACCCGTAATGAAGAATGACTTTGAGTTTTTCGAAGTATCTTCTGTAGATCCGAAAGATTTTGAACTTTCGGACACGGCGGAAGTTTTTGATGTGCGCGAAGCACGGGCGGAACTTGAAAATTTAAAGGCGGATGAAAAACTTTCCGATGATATAAAGGCTTTTATAACATTTGAATATCCATATAAAAACCTCGAAAAACTTTATACAAAGACCACGGTTTCGAATCTTAAGATGGAGGCTATGGAAGAGGTTCAGGGTGAGACCGAGAAGCTGTTTGCCGAAAGAGAGCGAAGCGAGTATGTTCCCGCTTTTGCCGGCGGCGGAGTTACCGTATCGGGAACCGACAGAGGTACCGCATATCATACGCTTTTAAGATTGCTGGATTTTACAAAGATTCCGTCGGAAAAAGAATGGAGAAGCCAGCTTGAGGCCGCCGTAGAAAAAGGAAAGACCACCAAAGAAGAAGTCGCTCTTGTGAACTTTTCAAAGCTTGCCGCGTTTGCTTCAGACGATATGGCAATGAGGATGCATAAGGCAGCCGTTTTGGGTAAGTTATATAAGGAGCAGCCGTTTGTCATGGGTGTGCCCGCCGTAAGAGTGGATCCGGCTTTCCCCGAAGATGAGACCGTGCTCGTACAGGGTGTGATCGACGTGTTCTTTTACGAAGATGATGAGATAGTGGTCCTTGATTATAAAACGGACAGAGTCGGTACGCCCGGCGAATTATCCGAACGTTACAAGGCGCAGCTTGATTATTACGGAGAGGCTTTGCAGAATCTTACAGGTAAAAAAGTCAAAGAAAAGGCCCTTTATTCCTTTGCGTTGAACTCAAGTGTCTCGGTTTCGTGACACATTTAAATCTTTATGTTATAATGACTGAGTTATGTTTGAAAAAGAGAGGGAAAGCCTGTTTGGTTACGGCTTTTTGAGTGAGTAATGAAGGGTAAGGTAGGAATAATCCTTGAAGGCGGTGCGATGAGAAGTATCTTTACCGCCGGCATCATGGATTTTTATCTCGATAAGAATATAGATATTCCGAATATTCTGGCTGTATCGGCAGGGGCTTACGCCGGTATGAATTATGTGTCGGGACAGAGAGGACGTATCATAGATTCCGTTGTGGAACCGCTTCGTACGGAAAAACTCCTCGGAGCATCGGTTTTCTTTAAGACCGGAGATTTCTTCAACATGGATCTTCTTTTTAACAGGATTCCGAGGTATGACTGTCCTTTTGATTTTGAGGCGTTTAAGAATTCGGACAAGCGGTTCATAACAAGTACGATAGATTGTAATACAGGCGACCCTGTATATTTTGATAAATTTGATAATTTTGATGATTTTCTTCAGATCATCCGTGTGGGAAATTCGCTTCCTCTGCTTGCGAGAGTAAGTTATATGAACGGCGTGCCCATGATGGACGGCGGTATGGCGGATGCCATTCCGATCGCCAAAGCGCTTGAAGAAGAGTGGGACAAGATCATTGTAGTGTTCACCCGTGATATCTCATACAGAAAGAGTCCAAAGGGTGATATATACAATTCCCGTATAGTCAAATTGCTCTATCATAAGTATAAGGGACTATTAAAGGCCATAAACGGCCGCCCCAAGAAGTACAACGATTCCATCGAACTCTTGAATAAGCTTGAAGCGGAAGGAAAGGCTTTTGTATACCGTCCCGAAGGCGTTACGCTTACCAACAAAGAGTCCGATCCCGATGTTCTTTTAAAGTATTACGATGTCGGTTACAAATATGCGGAATCCAGATACGATGAGTTGATGGAATTTCTTGATAAATAAAAGGCTTAAAGAAGGATTACAATGGGAAAAGTACGTTTTCTTTTTGCATTATGGGCAGCTAAGATGTCCATACCCGTAATGAGGCTTACGGGGCACAACGCCACCAATTACCCCGGGCAGATTGCTATAAATATCTGTCCGGATTTTTTGAAATACATAGGAAAGCCCGAACGTATCATTTCCGTTACCGGTACGAACGGAAAGACAACAGTCAACAACATGATAGTCGACATCTTCGAAGCATCGGGCAAGAAGGTTTTGGACAACCGTGCGGGTTCAAATACGAGAACGGGTCTCACAACGGCTCTTATAAAGGGAGCAAAGCTTTCGGGTAAGGCTAAGTTCGATACGGCTGTTTTTGAGACGGATGAGAGAAGTTCCTTAAGGATATTCCCCTGGGTTAAGCCCGAGTTTATACTGGTCACGAATCTTTTCAGGGATTCGATCATGCGTAACGGACACCCTGAATTTATAGGCGGTCTTCTTACCGAATATATTCCAAAGGAATCCAAACTCATATTAAACGGAGACGATCTTATATCTTGCGGTATCGCACCTGACAATAAGAGAGTTTATTTTGGTATCGATAAGCTCGACACCGATGTTACGGAATGTATCAATCTCATAAACGATATCCGTATCTGTCCAAAGTGCGCGGGAAAGCTTAAATACGACTATTTAAGATATCATCATATCGGAAGGGCGCACTGCGAGGACTGCGGTTTTTCTTCACCCGAGTACGATTATCACGGTTTTGATATCGATAAGGAAAAACAGACCGTCACGATAGCCGATAAGAACGGCAGCGGCGTATACGACTTTGTAAATGACAGTATCTTCAATATCTACAACATGGTATCGATAGTGGCTCTGTTTCGCGAAATGGGCTACAGCCATGAAGATCTTGTTAAGTATATGCGCCACGCGAAGGTTGTGGAGTCCAGATACAAACTTGTCGAAGAAAACGGCGTTAAGATCATCACACAGCTTGCCAAGGAAAAGAACGCACTTGCAATTTCGAGAGCTTTTGATTATGTAAGAGAGCTTCCCGGAGAAAAGACCATCCTTCTTATGATGAACTGTCTTTACGATGAGCAGCACTGGTCGGAAAATACATGCTGGATGTATGATTGTGATTTTGAATTTTTAAATGATGAAAATGTCAAGGAGATAGTGGTATCGGGGCCCAGAGCCAGGGATTACCGCTTAAGACTTTTGTTCGCCGGTGTTGACGATTCAAAGATACGGGTATGTATGGATGAGCTTGAAGGCGCCCGTGAAATAGATATGCATAAAGGTGATACGGTGTGCGTATTCCATGGGGTTGATTCTTTTGACATTACACAGGATGTCCGCAAGATCCTTGTAGAGCGGGCAGGAAAGCTTTAGGCGGCAGTATGAAAGTTGAAGTTTTGTACCCGGAAGTATGTAATCTTTACGGGGACCTTATGAATATTGAATATTTGAAGCGTTCGGCCGGCGATATTGAGATCATTGATACCTCGCTTAAGTCGGTTCCGTATTTTGCCGAACATGATGATGTTTCTTTGATCTATATGGGCACTATGACAGAGAGATCGCAGGAACTTGTGCTTAAGGCGCTTTCGCCGTACAAAGAACGCATAGAAAGCCTTATCGATGCGGGTCAGCTTTTCCTTATAACGGGCAATGCGCTTGAACTCTTCGGCGAATACATAGAGTGTGAGGACGGCACTAAGATCGAATGCATGGGAATATTCAAAACGCATGCGGTCAGAAAGATGCTTGAAAGATATAATTCGCTTTATGTGGGAAAGTTTAAGGATATAGATATCGTAGGGTTTAAGAGCCAGTTCACTCACTCATACGGTGAGTTTGACGGCTTGTTCGAAACGGTGAGAGGTGACGGATTAAATCCCGGCACCAAGAGCGAAGGGATCCTTAAGAAAAACTTTTTCGGAACCTATATAATAGGTCCGCTTCTTATCTTAAATCCGCCTTTTACGAAGTTTATCCTTGAACTCATGGGAGTAAAGGGTGCGACGGTCGCCTATGAGGAGGCTGCAATGGATGTATATACACACCGTTTGGAAGAATTTATGCAGCCGACAAGAGGTCTTACATATTAATTACGAAATAACGGATTCAACTATCAATAAGATTCCCGAGGACATGGATATGGTCACATAATCGTGTTCGCGGGAATTTCCGTATCCTAAGGGGAATATATTTGTAAGTGTAGCGTTTTTGAGATTGTATTTGGCACCTTCTATCGTAAGATCCTTACATTCGTCGGAAAGCGAGAAGAGAGAGATGGAATAGCCGTCTCTTTCTTTTACTCTTGTTTTTCCGCCCGTAAAAGTACGCATATATTCGTTTTCGGACATGATCTCACAAAGCGCACCGTGAGTTGCGGCATAGGCCATACTCTGTATATTGGCGATCGTGTGATCCATACGTCCGCCCAATGCACTGCAGATAACTATCCTGTCGCAGCCTTCGCCCAATGCATATTTGACGGCAAGCATTGTGTCCGTATCATCCTTTTCGATGGGATATCTCAAGACTTTGATACCGGGATCGACGATCCCGGTAAAAGAATCAAAATCGCCTATGACAACATCGGGAGTAAGCCTCATATTTTTGGCATATCCGTAACCCTTGTCACAGGCAATCAAAATATCATATTTAAGATCAAGGTCCGGAGAGGAAAAATCCCCTCCGGAAACTATTAATGCAGTTTTCATAAAAAGCCGGGTTTCCGATCAGTTATTCTCGTCAGTACTCTCAAGAAGGAGTTTTTGTGTCTGGGGAACCTTTAAGAGGATTACTGCACCGATCATCGTAAAGATAAGTTCGGGAAGCATGTATGCTCCGTTATACAGTAAGCTGTACAGATAGTAGGTATCCGGTGTGAAATTACCCCAAAGTGTATCCACTGACTTCCATATAATAATACCACTTAAGAAGTGCATAATAAAGCGTAAAAAGATTGAAAGTGCGATTCCTGCGATCTGTCCCGGAAATCCTTTCTTACGGAAAATACCGGCGATTCCCAAAATGCTGTATGCCAGAAGATAATCAAGCAGGATACATGCGATGAGCATTACCGGAGTTAAGCCCCAGCCAAAGAGACCGTCGATGATACCCTGGAAAAACTGGATGAGAGAGAATGCAAAAGAAACTGCGAAACCTGCCTTTAAGCCTCTTTTTATCGAGAACAGGGTTATGGGAAGCATCGAAAGCAAAGTGATCGATCCGCCCCAGGGTAACTTAAATACTCTGATGAAACTTAAGATTGTGGCAAGAGCCAGCATTACGGCGCCTTCCGCCATGATTTGTGTTTTTTTGTTTTGCATAAAAAAAGCCTCCTTTTAAGTGCTTAAAGGAGGAGCATAAAGACACGACATATCGGTCTTTTTTTGATTGCTTCCTTACGCCGGTATTATCCGGTTCAAGTAGTGAGGGTATAGTCTAAAAGACAGTCTCAGCAATGGCTCCCCTAGCGCTTTATTAAATTTTAATAAGCGTAATGCATGAAATCGCTCATGTCAAGTGGTATGAACAAAACTTTTGTGATAGAATATCGAAGTATATTTTTTTATGGAGACAAAAATATGTATCAATATATTTTATTTGATCTTGACGGAACATTAAGCGATCCGAAAGTCGGGATATGTACATCGGTACAATATGCTCTTTCAAAAATGGGTATAGAAGAACCCGATATAGATAAACTTGAGCCGTTTATAGGTCCGCCGCTTCGTGACAGTTTTAAGGAATATTACGATATGACCGATGAAGAGGCCGAAAAGGCGATAACATTTTACCGTGAGCGTTTTTCGACCGTCGGTAAGTTTGAAAACGAGATCTATCCCGGTATTCCCGAACTTCTTCGCGATCTTAAGAAAAAAGGGAGGACCGTTGCGATAGCATCGAGCAAGCCCACGGTATTTGTGGAAGACATCTTAAAGCACTTTGAGATCCGTGATTACTTTGATATCGTGGTTGGCTCGGAACTTGACGGTTCAAGGGACAAAAAGGAAGATATCTTAAACGAAGTCTTAAGACAGATGTTTCCCGAAGGTGAACCCGAATACGATGAAGTCGTAATGATAGGCGACCGCAAATACGATATAGAGGCCGCACTTAATCTCGGAGTCATGAATATCGGAGTATCGTACGGATACGGTTCGGTGGAAGAACTTGAGGAAGCGGGCGCGGACAGGATAGTCAATACCGTTTCGGGACTTCGGGGTACACTCATACCCATGATGGGCATGGGAAATGCTTCTTTTGCCCAAAGACCGGTTCCCGAATCCGGAGCAAACGGCGAAAAGAGCGAAACGTCGGAGCCTAAGGACTGGAAGGCTGCAAGCAAGGAAGCTGGCAGACAGTCGTTTGCGAGAATGTGGGCTTTTGTAGGTCCCGCTCTTATGTACTGGATAGGAAAGGCAGCAGTGTATTTCCTGCTTTATATGATAGTCCAGCTTATAAAAGGACCCGATTCCGGACCGCTTCCTGTGGGACTTGATTATGTATTCTATCAGCTTGGCATTGTGCTTGTGGGTGTATTGCTAATAAGAGATTTTAAGTCCGTTATAAAGGCGTCGAAGGAAAGAGTGAAACCTTCGTTCAATAAGGCGGACGTTGTTATTTTGGGTCTTTCTGCAATACTTCTTGCGGTCGGGATATCCTCAGGTATGATAATGCTTGATAACATGACTGCCGAAATGTATGCAAATAACCCTGATCTTGTGCAGACAGCGGCCGATGCGGCAAATACGGCACAGGATGCGGTCGTGCCCGATCTTGCTTTGTACGATCCGCCGTTTGTTTTGGGGATATTGCTTGAAGGAATACTGGTGCCGCTGTCTCAGGCTGCGATCTTTATAGGTCTTTGTTATTACAGGGCAAAAAAGAATTTCCGCATGATGCCGCTTGTGCTTACGGCGCTATTATTCGGATTTATGAACTCTTCAGGCGGAAAAGGCCTTGTGCTTACATTTACGATCGGTATCGCAATGTATATTTACGAGCTTACCGACAGATTTGTGTTAAGTGCACTCGTATTCGTGCTTTCTTCGATGTGTATATATACGGTTGAGCATTCTGTTCAGATTTCCGGTATCCTTGCGGAAAAACTTCCGGTTGCGATATGTATCGCTCTCGGGCTTACATTGCTTTTGGTGATAAACGGAAAGAACAGGAAAAAAGCGGATGAGATAACAAAACCGGCAGCATAGAGGCTGCCGGTTTTAAATTTCTTAGAGTAAAGGTATATTGTGTTCGTTAAGTGTTTTGACCGTTTCTTCAGGCCAGAGTGAACACTGTACTTCACCGATGTGCGCTTTTCTTAAGAAGAACATACAGATACGTGACTGTCCGATACCGCCGCCGATCGTGTAAGGCAGTTCTTTGTCGAGTATCGCCTTCTGGAAAGGAAGTTTTGCTCTTTCGGGGCAGCCTGCCTTTTCAAGCTGGGTCATTAAGGAGTTTTCATCGACTCTTATACCCATTGATGAAAGCTCAAGAGCCATATCAAGGACGGGATAGTATACCAGAATATCTGCGTTTAATTCCCAGTCGTCATAGTCGGGAGCACGACCGTCGTGAGGCTCGCCGTTTTCAAGCTTGTCGCCTATCTGCATGATACATACGGCACCTTTTGCTTTTGTGATATAGTACTCGCGTTCTTTGGCCGTATATTCCGGGAACATCTCAAGAAGTTCCGAACTTGTGATAAAGAAAATGTCGTGAGGAAGGATCTCTTCAATGTAATCGTACTGGATCGCAAGATATTTCTCGGTCTTGCGAAGGACCTTGTATACGTCGGTCACGACCTTCTTTAAGGTATCAAGATTTCTGTCTTCTTTGGTGATTATCTTTTCCCAGTCCCACTGATCCACAAAGATCGAATGAGTGTTGTCGGTATCTTCATCGCGGCGGATGGCGTTCATATCGGTATAGAGACCTTCGCCTACGGAGAAACCGTATTTCTTTAAGGCATAGCGTTTCCATTTTGCAAGGGAATGAACTATTTCCGCATTGTATTCGTTTTGTTCTTTGATCCCGAAGGTTACGGGACGCTCATAACCGTTTAAGTTGTCGTTAAGACCCTGTGCGGGATCCACAAACAACGGAGCTGACACACGTAAGAGATTAAGTCTTTCGGCAAGAAGAGTCTGGAAAGAATCTTTGACGGTCTTGATCGCGATCTGCGTGTCATGAAGGTTTAGAGCGGGCACATAGCCTGCCGGAATTTTGGTTTTTTCCATAATAATTACCTCATATAATATAACTGCACAATATGTAGTTGTCCAAACAGAATAATTTAACAACATTTCGACAGAATATGCAAGAAAAATCGGAGAAAATTTGGCAATTTTTCTATTTGTTGAAAACGTTTTCCCGCATATAATATCATGTTAAGGGGAAGAAGAAATACAGGACTTAATGCGGAGGTAATATTATGCAGAAAAGTATTGTTTTAACTCCTTCCATGGTTAAGGAGTTCGTAAGGATCACTTCAAAATGCGATTTTGATATTGATGTGGCATCGTACAACAGGTATTATGTAGATGCAAAGTCGATCGTTGGAGTATTGGGACTCGACATGTCACGCCCTCTTACGATCACGTATGACGGATATAACCCTGAACTTGAAGGGTTTATACGGGATCACGCGCAGGCTTGTTAGTAAGCCTTCGCGCTGACTGACGGCAGGGTAGATGTGGAAGCGAAAATATCGGTAAGGAGTCTGGTGGAGTTTATACTCCGCTCCGGAGATATCGACAACAGAATAGGAAGCTTTTCGGAGCAGGCGATGCAGGAAGGCGGTCGCATTCATCGTATGATACAGAAACGGATGGGTGCTGATTACCGCGCGGAAGTACCGCTTGCTTTTGTTTTTCACGGAAAAGATGTGGATATTACCGTTGAAGGGCGCGCCGACGGCATTATCGAAAATGAGTCGGGAGTTACGATCGATGAGATCAAGTCCACCTATGCCGATGTTATGAAATATAAAGAGGCAAAACCTTTGCACCTTGCCCAGGCCAAATTTTATGCCTATATTTACGGTGCACAAAACGGCATTGAGGATATAAAGGTAAGGATCACTTACTGCAACATAGAGACCGAAGAAATAAAATATTTTAACGAAGAGTGTAAGCTGTCAGAACTTGAAATTTTTGTAAACGAAGTCTGTTCAGCTTATGAAAAGTGGGCAAAATTTTCGGAAGAACACAGGCTGACCCGAAACGAAAGCATAAACGGACTTCCTTTTCCCTTTGAATATCGTGACGGTCAGGAAGAACTCGTTAAACAGGTCTATTACACGATCTGTCATTCAAAGAAGCTGTTTATTGAAGCCCCTACGGGAGTAGGGAAAACGATCTCGACCGTATATCCTTCGGTCTGTGCATTAGGGCGTGATAAGGCAAAGAAGATCTTTTATCTTACCGCCAAGACCATAACCCGCACAGTGGCGGCGGATTCTTTGGATATCCTTAGAAAAGAAGGGCTTAAGATCAAAGGTATCCTGCTTACCGCAAAAGAAAAGATCTGCATGACCGAAGAAAAACAGTGCAATCCCGATAAGTGCCCTTATGCCAGGGGACATTTTGACAGGGTCAACGATGCTGTTTTTGATATGCTCACTTCGGAAGATTCATATACGAGAGAAGTGATACTTAAATATGCCGAAAAGCATAAAGTATGCCCGTTTGAGATGGGACTGGATGCATCGGTATTCTGCGATTTTATCATAGGAGATTACAATTACGCTTTTGACCCGAGGGCAAAGCTAAAGAGATTTTTCTCGGACGGAAAAGAAAAAGAGTACATATTTTTAATCGACGAGGCTCATAACCTTGTGGACCGTGCAAGAGAGATGTATTCCGCAGAACTGAAAAAAGAGATGTTCCTTGAGATAAAAAGACTTTCCAAGGATGATGCTCCCGAAATATCAAAGCGGGCAAACACCGTAAACAGCCATCTCTTAAAGCTTAAGCGTGAATGTGAGAGTGTTACGTTCGATCCTGATATAGGTGACTTCACAAAGTCTTTGTTAAGGCTTTATTCCGCAATGGAAAAGGTCTTGCAGGACAAGGAGAAAACGGCTGAAAAAGGCAGGGAAAAGCATATTAAGCTTTCGGAAGAAGTCAAGGAACAGCTGCTTGAATATTATTTTGAGATATTCGATTTCCTGGATATATACGAAAGGGTGGACGATAATTACACGATCTATTGTTCTTTTTACGGGGACGGAGAGTTTTATTTAAGGTTATTCTGCGTAAATCCGAGGGTCAATCTTAAAGAGTGTATGGAGTCTGCCGTGAGTTCGATACTTTTCTCGGCCACGCTTTTACCGATACAGTATTATAAGGAGCTTCTTGCGGGAGAGGCGGATGACTACGAAGTATATGCAAGATCCGTTTTTAATCCGGATAAGCGGGCTGTACTTATCGCAAATGACGTAACGAGCAAATATACAAGACGTAATGACGATGAATACAAAAAGATCGCGCATCACATACATGAGACCGTTTCAAAGCGCCACGGAAATTATATGGTATTCTTCCCGTCTTACAGTTTTATGACCAAAGTTTATGAAGCTTACGAAGCGGATTTTTCCTTTGATCTCGATAAGGATGTTATGCTTCAGAGTTTTAACATGAAGGAACAGGAACGCGAAGATTTTCTGAATCTTTTCATGGAAAAGCGAAGTGAGAGCACTCTTATGGGATTCTGCGTGCTCGGAGGTATATTTGCCGAAGGTATCGATCTTAAAAATGATGCTTTGATAGGTGCTTTGATAGTGGGAACCGGTATCCCGCAGGTATGCCTTGAGCAGGATATCATAAAGAACTTCTTCGATTCACGCGATGAAAACGGTTACGATTATGCCTACAGATTCCCCGGGATGAACAAAGTGCTTCAGGCAGCCGGCAGGGTGATAAGAACGGAAGATGATATCGGAATAGTGACACTTCTTGACGAAAGATTTTTGGAGAGCGGTTACCGGAGACTTTTTCCGAGAGAATGGGAAGGATACAGAGTGGCAGATTTAAAAACCCTCCCGGGTATAGTCGAAAAATTCTGGGATGAATGGCTTTAATGATCATTATTTATTAACGGAGATCACAAAAATGATCTCCTTTTTTTATGCGTTTTTGAGCACGAAAGTTTCCGTAAGAAATTTATGGTTTTATCTTTATGTTAACGGTATTTAAGTACCGAACGATTCAGAAAAATGCAGGATGTGACATTCATTTTTTTATAAATGACACACAAAAGTGCAAAAATGACGGTGACGCCTGTGGATAACTCGGTGGAAAGTGTGGAAATTATCTTCTTTTTCACACATGAGAATCATTCCTGAATTTCAAACTTGCAATTTACTAAATTCATCAAACAGTTTAGTACTTTTTTGGTCAATGATGTTATGTAATCCAAATTTGGCAGTTATGTTAATGCTGTACAGAGCATTTTGAGGGTCTCGGCAACTGCTTTTTGGGTTTAATATCTGTTAAATATGGTCATACTGTGATAAAATGTGATTTGGTAACATGTGCCTACGGCACAGCGATGATTTTGGATATTCTATAAACAGGTAAAAGGGAATGAAAATAGCTGTACTAATCTGCGGATTGATTTTTGATGCTCAAAAGGCTTTTATGAAAGGCATCGAAAGGAAAATCAGAGACAGTAAGGATGTATGCTCCGTTTTTTGCTGTCACGGCAACGATGCTTCCAACAACGGATATTTAAACGGAGAATACAATATCTTCGATCTTCCGGATTTCTCGGAATTTGACGGTGTGATCTACGTCAAGAATACCTTTAACAACAATGTCATAGAAGAACAGCTCGCAAAGAAGATCCGCGAAAGCGGTGTTAACTGTGTCGCCATCGATGATTATGACGATAATTACGTTAATATCACCTCCGATGAGGCAGGTTCCATTTATGAGCTTGTGGATCATATGATAAAAGAGCATGGCTGCAAGAAGTTCTATTTTGTAATGGGCTATATGATAGGAACCGACACTCAGCAGAGAACCGAAGGTTTTATGAGAGCGCTTGCCGACAATAATCTTGATTTTGAAGATCATTGGGCTTATCACGGCAATTATGAATACAGAAGCGGTATTTCGGCAGCGGATTACTTTCTTTCGCTTAACGAGCCTATGGCAGACTGTATAATATGCTGCAACGATCAGATGGCCGTCGGCGTTATCATGGAGCTTAAGAAAAACGGTATAAAGGTTCCGAAAGATGTAAAAGTGACCGGTGTCGATTACGATTTTGTATCAAGAGTCATAACCCCGAGCCTTACGACCGTAAAAAGGCAGCAATATCAGAAAGGACTTCGTGCGGTCGATATACTTCATAATTACGAAAACTATAAGATTGGACAGGATATTAAGCTTAATATCCTTCTTAATATAGGAGAGACCTGCGGATGCCACATCAAAGACGTTAATCATAACGACGTTGTGGATGCTTTGGCAGTAGATCGTTATGAGCAGACCGAGCTTAACCAGATGGTCAAGATGATGACGGCGGATTTTATGGCCCGTCAGGATTATGCAACGTTGATCGACGATATGTGCAGATACGCATATCGGTTAAAACCCAAGGAACTGTATCTTAATTTAAATGTAAAGCCGGAGACGGAATTTGATTATTCCAATTTTTCGGAAAAGCTTCTTTCCGACGAGGATGATATCGAATACACCGAAAAGGTGCGTAATGTAATAAGTTGTGTTGACGGAGAACCCCTGGAATCCGGAGCGCTTTTTAACAAAAAAGAGCTTTATCCCCCTTCAAGTCACGGCGGCAGACAGGGAGTAACCTATTATTTCTTCCCGATCCATTATTCAAGGCGCAATTTCGGTTATGCGATCATAGGTGAATCCGGCGAACTTGTAAGGAATGAGTTTTTTCCCAACTGGGCCAATATATGCAGCAACGCATTTGAAAATATACGTAAGTCCACCCTTATGAACCGCATGATCCAGACGCTCGACAAGATGTGGATATACGATACCCTGACCGGGATTTATAACCGTGCGGGCTTCTTTAAGATGTCGGAACCCATTGTCAAAAACTGCATAGAACTTAATAAGAAGATATGCGTTGTTTTCCTTGATGTTGACGGACTTAAAGAGGTTAATGATACCTACGGCCACGATGAAGGCGACAACCTTATAAAGGAAATGGCCGGGATAATGAAAGGGGTCAAAAAACACGGTGAGATAATCATGAGATACGGCGGTGACGAGTTTGTGCTGCTGACCGATCTTTACGATGCCCAAAAGGCCGAAGAGTGCATAAAGGAGATCGAAAGGGATATGGTCGCGATCAACGAATCGGGCAGGCATCCTTTTTCTCTCGAAGCGTCGATAGGTTATTATATTACCGAACTTAAGACCGAAAACGACTTAAACAGCATAATAGAAGAAGCCGACCGCGAGATGTACAAAAAGAAATATGTTAAGAAGGCACTTAAGAGGAAACATTAGTAACATTAGGAAAAAAACGAACAGTATAAATTGTTTAGACAATTCGCCTTCAAAACAGACAATATCAAATAATTTATTAAGAATTTATAAAGTGTTTGACAAAAGGAAGTTTCTATGGTATATTATGACCATAGAAACAACCACTACCCGGGTGGATGAATCGTATAGAGGTAATAAAATATCGAAGAAGGAGGTACAGTCCGCCTGACACTTTAACAACTGAATATAATCATAGATCAATTACTTGATAATCGAGTACACAGAAGTGAAACGGTGAGAAAAATGACGTTTCGTACCCACGTACAAAAAGAAGAGGTGGAAAGATTTAGAGAGAAAGAGAGGAATACTCCATTGGAAATAGTTGAGTAAGGGGGGACATCGAAGAAACCGGGTCGATGTCCTCTCTTAAATTTTGTTTATTCGGGGATAGAAGCTATCCCCTCGATCATTTTCTGTTCAAATTCACTGCCCGGCATGGGGCGTGCAAAATAGAAGCCCTGTATCATATCGCAGCCCTGATCCGCCAGGAAATCAACGGTTTCCTTGGCTTCAACACCTTCTGCGACTGTCTTCATCTCAAGACTCTGTGCAAGCTTTATTGTTTCGGATACGACTATCTCACTTCTGCCGTCAACATTTTCACCTCTGAAGAATTCCGCATCGAGTTTAAGAACATCAAGCGGCATATCCTTAAGGGAGTTAAGCGACGAATAACCCGATCCGAAGTCATCCATTGATACTTCAAAACCGTATCCTTTAAGTCTGTTGATAGTATAGATAAGAGCATCCTTGTCGTCAAAGAATGCACTTTCGGTAAGTTCGAGTTCGATAAGCTCTCTCGGAGTGCCCGCTGCATCCACGATATCTTTTATCTGCTCGGCAAGATCGCTTTCGATAAAGTGCGCACGCGAGATATTAACGGAAACGGGTACGCATTTAAGCCCTTTATCAAGCCACATTTTCTGATCTTTTGCAACATGAGAAAGCATATAGTGGTCTATCTCCGTTATAAAACCGTTCTTTTCGAAGATCGGAATGAACCGTCCGGGAGATATGAAACCGAACGCCGGCGAATTCCATCTTATCAGTGCTTCCGCACCCTTAAGTTCGTTGCTCACCGGATCGTATTTGGGCTGGTAATATACTAAAAATTCTTCTTTTTCAAGAGCCTGACGCTGATTTTCTTCCACGATGTCAAGCCATTTTTGCTCATCTATAAGCTTATTGTCAAAGAACGCGATACCCGATTCGTTTCTGTCTGACAGAGTTAACTGTGCCGTACTTGCATTGTTGTATTCACGCTCAAAGTCAATGTTTTTGCGCTTTATGATCTTACCGGATCTGTCGCGATTTACATCAATGACATCCACACCTGCCCTGAAAGAAAAGGAATGTCCTTCATCGATGCTCTCAAGCTTTGTGATAAGCTCGTTGAGCCTTACCCTTAAGCCTTCCTCATCAAAAACCCTTAACAGTATCGAAAAACTTGAGGGCGTGCTGTGTGCACAGATCTCTTTTTTGTTAAGGCTTTTATCTATTACTTCATATATCTTTTTAAGAAGGACCTCACCGTCCGCTATGGAGTGAGTCACACAGAAGGTCTGATACTGCACGAACACCATATTGGCAAGAGCGTATTTAAACGGGGCGTTTCTTTTCTTCTTGAGGATCTTTTCACCGTTTAACATGAACCATATCCTGTTGTGACCGCCCGTCGTCATATCGGTAAAGAAAAGTTTTTTGGCATGACGCTGGCTTCTTATGCTGTTGATAACGCTTATCACAAGGAAGATAAAGATAAGGAACAGCAAGAGGACCATTATCAAAGCGAGAGCGGATATTACAAGGAAATCACTTAAATTGATGATAAGATATGCTTTTCCTAAGAAGACCTCCGAACCGTTCTTTATATTAACGCCTATCCATACCGGAAGCCTGCACATGGCTGTGGTCGATGCCCTTAAGAAACCGGGGACCGAAGATATTTCGGGATCTATGTCGCTTATTATGAACAGAGAGTCGGAATCCGTGCCTTTGTGCATGATATCGCGGTTTGCGTTGAATATTCTTAAAACCGTCATGTAATCAACATCAATATCATTCCGGCTGTCGACGCTTATGTAAGGATGGCGTGTATCCGTATACAGTTTTACCATGGTATTCGGAGAAAAGAGTTCCACCTCTGCGCCGTCTGCGGGGCAGGTGCTGTTTTTGCTGCCTGCGACATAATTTCCGAGGCTGTCCCTTACCACATAATCGCGGCCGGCTTCATTAAGAAGCTTTTGGTTGTACAATCTGTAACCGTCTTTTTCGGCTTCGTATATCTTGGACATGTACGATATCGCATCGTATTCCGATGAAAGCTTTGATTCCACAAGATAATCGGAAAAAGTCTTAAAAAAGAACGTAAGTATCATAAGGGTGGCCGCCGAAGCGAACATAAAGATAGCAAGAGCGATCCATCCGTGTGTTTTTCTTAAATGTTTTAGCGCGTTCTTTTTTCTTTTGCTCATGAAATCTCCTTAAAACTCGTCACTTTTATTATATCAATCTGAGAATTTGTATATCAAGATATAATTAATTAAGAATTGAAAAACATACCGATTGCATTTAAAATATCAATCAGACAGGAGCTTTATGCGGCATCCATGCGGATGTCGCATTTGTTGTAACGAAGGAATATATGACCAAAGAAGAGGAATTGTTAAAAAAACGCTTTGCGGAACTTGCGGACAGATCTTACAGCGAAAGCAGATATACTTTTACAAATTTTTTAAACCTTAACGAGCAGTCGCTTTTCTATCTTACGGTAAAAGAAAATAAAGGCATAAAGTATACGATCTTCGGCGGGATAACGGATGCCGAAAGGGTCATGGTGCGTTTCGGTGATGAAGCGGAGCTTGGATATGAGCAGAAATTTCCGATAGCGATACTTTCGATTTCGCCTCTTGCCGTTAAGTATTCGGAGGATCTTTCCCACAGGGATTATCTGGGCGCCCTTATGAATCTCGGAATTGAACGGGAAATGCTGGGTGATATCATTATAGGTAAGAACGAGGCCTATATCGTGTGTCATGAGACGATGGCGGAATTTATATCGGAAAATCTGATAAGAGTCAGAAATACAGCGATAAAGTGCGGTAAAGTAAGCGACATTCCCGATGAAGAAAAGCCTTCTTTGGTTGAAATTCTTGTACAGATCCCTTCAAACCGTGTCGATGCCGTTATCGCAAGAGTGTTTAACATTTCAAGAAGTGAAGCCGCATCGGGATTTAAGAGCGGAAAGGTGTTTATAAACGGAAGACTTTGCGAGAACACGTCACACGAACTTAACGAAGGAGACCGTGTAACGCTTCGCGGACACGGAAGATTCATATTTAAAGAGATATCGGGGACATCCAAGAAAGGCAAACTCAACATAAAGGTCTTAAAGTAGGTGCATTATGGCAAATGAAGGCGGAACATGGATAATGCGGGGGCGATCGAGAAAAGATCCCGACAGGGTAAAGACATGGAAAGAACTCATTCAATATATAGATAAAGTCGGCTTTATACCTCTTTTTGCAAATGAGATAAAAGGCTTTTCGGTAGAGGAAAATGTTTCTCCGGATTACTGGTGGACAGGCATAAAAGAGGAAGATCCCTGGGAGTGGCGCGAGATGATAGCGCGAAGCGGAAAAGTCGCATACGGAAAGTTCTTTGACAAAAAATCCGGATTCATAAGCCTTGAGTGGCTTCCGTATTTTGCTAATGCAAGGCGGAACGGATACGATTTTCTTTCGAAATGGGAAGACGGTCTTGCAAGCAGGAGAGAAAAGGCTGTCATGGATTTCTATGTGTCGGAGGACAAAGAAGGCAATCCTTTGTTTAAAAAAGAGGAGATCCTTTCGACTGAGCTTAAAAAGCTTGCCGGTTTTTCAAAGACGGGTTACAAAAACTATCCGGGTATCATGACAGGTCTTGAAGAATCCCTGTACCTTGTCATCAAGGATTTTAGGATGAGAGTCAATAAACAGGGCGAGGAATACGGTATGTCGGTATCCGTTCCGATGGCGCCGGAGGCGATCTGGGGGTATAAAGCCGTTACGAGCGCCTATAAAGAGGATCCGAAGAAGTCGTGGCAGCGTATATTTGACAGAGTAAAAGAACTCTATCCTTCTGCGGACGATAAGGCAATAATCAAAATGATAGGAAGGCAGTGATATGTGGGGAAAAGATGCCATGACCGATTTGGTCAATTGTTTTGGGATATTTGATATTTCCTGTATGGAGCATATAGAGGGCGGCCATATAAACGATACGTTTTTGATCGATTCCGCATCGGGAAAATATATACTCCAGAACATTAACGAAAATGTATATAAAGATCCGGAAGCGGTAATGGATAATACCGTCAGGATCTCGGAACTCATAAACGGTAAAAAGGATGCCGGGATAAAAGTTCCGTCGTTTCTTTCTTTTGCCGGCAAGAACCATATAAAAACCGACGAAGGTGTCTTTCGGATGTATGAGTACATGGAAGAGACATATGAGGACAGCGACGAAAGCTTATATAAGGCTGCCTGTTCTTTCGGAAAATACATCAGAGTCATAAACGAAAGCAATATAAAATTACACGTGGCTATTGAAGACTATCATAATTACGGGTGTTATCTTAAAAAATTGACCGAAGCGGTATCAAAGGTCGGAAAAGCCGATGTTTACGGGGAAATGCTGGATACTCTTTCGAGTCTTAAAGTCAGACTTGATGCTGTTTTTTCAAAAAACATGCCCGTAAGGATCATTCACGGAGATGCAAAGATCGATAACATCATAAAATCCGATCCGCCGGCGGTAATAGATCTTGATACCACGCTAAAAAGCTATCTTGCTCTCGACTACGGTGACATAGTACGTTCAACCGTAAGATCGGAGGATGATCTTTATAAGGTAGAGATCATCAACAAAGGTTTTTTTGATGCTCTTGACGGATTTATCACGGCAAAGGAAAAGAAGAGCCTATATTACGGGGTGCTCTGGTCGGTCGGAGAACTTGCCGCAAGATATCTTCTCGATACGTTTGCCGATGTAAAGTACTTTATCGACAAAACGGATCCCAAAAGACTTGAGAGGGTTGACGAACTGATGAGGCAGCTTAAATTCTTTCTTTCGGTGAACTTTTAAATTTTTGGGTCAAAAGGGGATGCAAAATGTACCGACCCCAAAAAGTTAGACCAAAAATCTAACATTTGGAGGTCGGTATTTTTATGTCTAAGTATTCTTTTGAATTCAAAAAGAAAGTTGTCAAAGCCTATTTAAACGGTGAAGGT
>JAEEMP010000117.1 GCA_016283275.1 Lachnospiraceae bacterium | reverse complement strand
TGCATTCTGTGCATCTACCTTCTTAAGAAGGCTTGCATCAGCGAAAGGTCCTTTTTTAAGTGATCTAGCCATTTTAATGTCCTCCTGTATTATTTGATTGCCTTGCCGTCACGTCTTCTTACGATGAGCTTATCGGAAGCCTTCTTAGCCTTACGTGTCTTAAGACCGAGTGCGGGCTTGCCCCAAGGAGTGCTGGGACCGGGACGACCGATACTACACTTACCTTCACCACCACCGTGAGGATGGTCGTTGGGGTTCATAACCGAACCACGAACTGTGGGACGGATACCCATGTTGCGCTTACGACCTGCCTTACCGATGTTAACAAGGCTGTGCTCAACGTTGCCGACTGTTCCGATTGTTGCGCGGCAAACAAGAGGAACCATTCTCATTTCGCCGGAAGGAAGACGAAGTGTTGCGAACTTACCTTCCTTGGCAAGAAGCTGTGCGCTGTTGCCTGCGGAACGAACGAGCTGTCCACCCTTACCGGGATAAAGCTCAATGTTATGTACCTGAGTACCGATCGGGATCTCGGATAAAGGTAAGCAGTTACCGATACGAACTTCTGCGTTCTTACCGTTCATAACTTTCATACCGTCCGTTAAACCAACGGGTGCTAAGATATAGCTCTTCTCGCCGTCTGCATAACAGATCAATGCGATGTTTGCTGTTCTGTTGGGATCATATTCGATACCGATTACGGTAGCGGGGATATCATCCTTATAACGTTTGAAATCTACGATCCTGTATTTTCTTTTGCTACCGCCGCCCTGATGTCTGACGGTAATTTTACCCTGATTGTTACGACCTGCGTTCTTCTTGCCTGCAGTAACAAGGCTCTTCTCGGGAGTTTTCTTTGTAACTTCCGCAAAGTCCAAACCGGTCATATTTCTTCTGGAGGGTGTATAGGGGTTATATGTCTTAATTCCCATTTTCTTATCTCCTTTAACTATTTGTCATCACGCTTTATTTGCGTATAAGTTATCTTCGACTTATAAACCTGCGAAGATTTCAATGTCCTTGGAATCATCTGTAAGCCAAACGATTGCCTTCTTTGTCTTTGCGGTCTTACCTACGACCATGCCGCGGCGCTTATTCTTGCCGTCGTAATTGATCGTGTTAACTCGCTTAACTTTTGTGCCTGCAAACATCTTTTCAACAGCTTCTTTAACCTGCGCTCTGTTTGCTTCAGGATGAACAAGGAATGTGTACTTCTTTTCTCCCATGCCGGACATACTCTTCTCGGTAAGTACAGGCTTAAGGATAACGTCATAATACTGAATTGTTGCCATTATTTGTACACCTCCTCGATCTTCTTAACCGCATCCTTTGTAAGAACAACGGTGCCGCCCTTCATAACGTCATATACGTTGATCTGTTCAACAAGTGTTGTGTCAACGCTTGCCATGTTCTTTGCGGATGCAACTACGTTCTTATCGTTATCGGCAAGAACAACAAGGCCTCTTGTAACCTTTAAGTTGTCCATAACCTCTGCGAACTTCTTTGTCTTGATCTCGTCAAGCTTTAATTCATCCAAAACGATGAGCTTGTCTTCCAAAACTCTGCTTGTGAGAGCGGACTTAAGTGCTGCTCTCTTTTCCTTCTTATTTAATTTGAAGGAATAATCTCTCGGAACGGGAGCGAATACAACACCGCCTCCTGTCCACTGAGGAGCTCTTGTCGAACCCTGTCTTGCATGACCGGTTCCCTTCTGTCTCCAGGGCTTTCTGCCACCACCGGATACTTCAGAACGGGTCTTTGCTTTCTGTGTTCCCTGACGATTATTGGCAAGCTGCTGTACGACTGCCATGTGTACGAGATGCTCGTTAACTTCAACACCGAATACAGCATCGCTTAAGTCGATCTTTTCAACTTCCTTGCCTTCCATATTAAAAACAGATACTTTTGCCATCTGAATGGTCCTCCTTCCGATCTTAATTAAGCGTTAGCCTTAACGGTTTCTTTGATAGTAACCAGGGCTTTCTTGGGTCCGGGTACAGCGCCCTTAACAAGTAATAAGTTGTTTTCTGCATCAACTCTTACAATTTCAAGGTTCTGAACCGTAACCTTAACATGTCCCATATGTCCGGGCATTCCCTTGCCTTTGTATACACGGCTGGGGGATGAACATGCACCGTTGGAACCCTGATGACGATGGAACTTGGAACCGTGCTTCATGGGGCCTCTGTGCTGGCCGTATCTCTTGATAGCGCCCTGGAATCCTTTACCTTTGGAGATTGCCGTTGCATCAACCTTATCGCCTTCTGCGAAGATATCAGCCTTGATCTCCTGGCCGAGTGTGTACTCGGAAGAATTCTCAAGCTTGAGTTCCTTGACATATCTCTTTGCGGATGTGCCGGCCTTATCAAAGTGACCCTTTAAAGCCTTATTAACACCGTGACGGTGAACATACTCTCTGTTGCCGTTCTTATCTTTGTTAATAACACGTTCCTGCTTCTCTGCGAATCCGACCTGAACTGCTTCATAGCCGTCGTTTTCGTTGGTCTTAACCTGTGTAACTACGCAGGGACCTGCCTGAAGGACAGTAACCGGAACAAGGCTTCCGTCCTCGTTGAAGATTTGAGTCATTCCGACTTTTGTTGCTAAAATCGCTTTCTTCATTTTTCCTCCTTTTTCTACAGCGGAATGGTTAACCATTCATCCTAGTGTAGAGGTTTATTTGTTGATTGTTTGTTACCTTTGATAATTACTTCATCTTAATATCAATGCTTACACCTGCGGGCATTTCCAATCTCTGTAATGCTTCCACGGTCTTGGGTGTGGGTGCAATGATATCGATAAGTCTCTTGTGAGTTCTCTGTTCGAACTGCTCTCTGGAATCCTTGTACTTATGTACAGCTCTTAAGATGGTAACTACTTCCTTCTTGGTAGGAAGCGGAACGGGGCCGCTTACTGTAGAACCGGTCTTCTTAACTGTTTCAATGATTTTCTTGGCAGATGCGTCAACCAAAGTGTGATCATATGCCTTAAGTGTGATTCTCATTACCTGACTTGCCATAATTAAGTCTCCTTCCTTTGTACTATTGTGTTGCCATTGCTTCAGTACACAAGCGGCGACTGTACACTCTCCCGTGCGTGTCATGCTTTCTCAAAAATTTTGAAGAACCAAGGTTCTTCATTTTGTACGCATGCAGCACGTCGTTTCTATCAATAAAATAGACGGTTGTCGGTACAGTGACTTGTTCGTAGTGCTTCAAGAGCACTGCATTCGCTCCACGGAAAACCCGCATCCGATTATGCTTTTTCGAATACGGCAACCTCACGCTTCATCGCTACTAATGCCACAGCAATCAGTACTATACAACATTTTTATCGGTATTGCAAGCGTTTTTTTAAAAAAATGCCCATTTACGGGAAAAATCACGAAGCAAATACGCTATTGCCTTATTTTCATGCGGGTTTTATACTAATCCAAGACAAAACAAATTGCAAGGAGTTATTTATGTGGATAGCCGATAAATGGAAAGACTACGAAGTTCTTGATACTTCCCTTGGCGAAAAACTCGAAAGATGGGGTGATTACATTCTGGTAAGACCCGATCCGCAGGTCATATGGAATACAGACAAAAGAAACCGCGGCTGGAAAAACTTTAACGGGCATTATCACAGAAGTTCAAAAGGCGGCGGCGAATGGGAATTTAAAAATCTTCCCGATGAATGGACAATCGAATACATTAACGGCGCACATTTTCATTTAAAGCCGTTTGCCTTTAAACATACGGGGCTTTTCCCCGAACAGGCAGTCAATTGGGATTGGTTTTCTTCTATTATAAAGAAGCAAAAAGAATCAAACCCGGATAAGCCGTTAAAAATATTAAATCTTTTTGCCTATACGGGAGGTGCCACGATAGCCGCAGCTTTGTCCGGTGCCGAAGTCACGCATGTGGACGCATCAAAAGGTATGGTGGGCTGGGCCAAAGAAAACGCCGTTTCATCCGGACTTGAAAATGCAAAGATCAGATGGCTTGTGGATGATTGCAAGAAATTTGTGGAACGTGAAATAAGAAGAGGCAATAAATACGACGGTATCATTATGGATCCTCCTTCCTACGGAAGAGGTCCGGGCGGAGAGATCTGGAAGATAGAAGAAAGCATATTCCCGTTTATCGAACTATGTGAAAAGCTTTTAAGCGATGATGCGCTTTTCTTCCTTATAAACAGTTATACGACAGGGCTTCAGCCCGCCGTGCTCACATATATGCTTGAAACCGTTGTGGGCAAAAAACATAAAGGGCATATAAGATCCGACGAGATCGGTCTTCCGGTAACCGATACCGGGCTCATACTTCCCTGCGGTGCAAGCGGCCGCTGGATGAAAGAATAGAAAAACAAAAAATACCCTCCGCGTTCTAAAGCGGAGGGTATCATATTTTAGATCACATATACATATATAAAAGATTCTGATAAAAGGAAACGATCGCTGCGCCAAACAAGAGCATGACAACTATCTCCAAAACGATCATGATCGCCATAAATATAAGCTGTGCCTTAGCCCAGTTCTTTCTGGACTCACGTCCGTCGGAAAATGCCCAGACAAAAAGCATTATCAGATTTACACAAGGGATAAGTGATAAGAACATTATCCCAAGCCATGTGCCTATCGGAACAGGCTCAAGATTTTTGGGGTCCTGATAGGGCTGCGGCGGCATTCCGTAATTGATACCGCTGTTATACGGCTGCTGACCGTATACAGGCGGAATAGGCTGAGTCGAATATGAAGGCTGTGCCTGTTGTGCCTGCTGATTCTGATTGTTAAAATCGTTATTGAAATTATTTCCGTCCATTTGCGGTACCCCGTCTAACCAAATTATTAAGGTTTTATTAACCTTATTTATAGGTTATCATGATTCATCTTTATCCGCAATATTTTTTTACATTATGATATAATCTATTCATGTGCAGATATCTGGTAACCGTTATCAACAGAATATGGGCCGATCTTAAGAAGTTTTGGATAGGAATAGTTATATACATCATATATTATGTCATAACAATTTCACTGTTTCACGCCTCCTGCCCGATGCTTTTGACCACAGGACTTCCGTGTCCCGGCTGCGGAATGTTAAGAGCTCTTTTTTCCATAATTACTCTCCGTTTCACTACCGCATGGTATTTAAATCCGGTAAGTTTCGGCTGGTTTATATTCATTATCGTTTTTATCACGCAGCGGTATCTTCTTGGGCGGAAATATTCCAAATTCACCAATGCTTTGCTTATCATCGTGTGCATGCTTACCATTGCAAGATATGTATACGGAATGATAAATTACTTTCCCTACAGGATCCCGTTTGTATTCAGGAAAAGCAATCTCTTTACACACTTTATTAAATAACAAAGAACAAAAACCCGGATGAATCAATCATCCGGGTCTTATATTCTATAAGGTTAGATTACTTTAAGGTTACCTTAGCGCCTGCTTCTTCAAGCTGCTTCTTTAAAGCTTCTGCATCTGCCTTTGCTGCTGCTTCCTTGATTACCTTGGGAGCTGCTTCTACAAGGTCCTTTGCTTCCTTTAAGCCAAGGCCGGTAGCTTCACGAGCGATCTTGATGATCTGAACCTTGTTGGGTCCGATCTCGGTCAACTCTACGTCAAACTCTGTCTTCTCTTCTGCGGGAGCTGCATCAGCACCTGCAGCTGCTGCAACTACAACGCCTGCTGCTGCGGATACGCCGAACTCTTCTTCGCAAGCCTTTACTAAATCTCTTAATTCCAATACTGATAACTCTTTGATAGCATCAATGAGTTCCTGAGCTGTTAACTTAGCCATTTTATTGTCCTCCAGTTTTAAAGTATGATTGTCTGATTACTTAAGCTTCCTCTTTAGCTTCTTCTGCTGCCGGAGCCTCTTCTGCTGCCGGAGCCTCTTCTGCCTTGGGAGCTTCTTCTGCCTTGGGTGCTTCCTCTGCCTTTACTTCTTCAGCGGGTGCTTCTTCTGCCTTTGCCTCTTCAGCGGGTGCTTCACATTCGGATGCACCGCCCTTATCAGCAAGCTGATTCATAACACGAGCGAAGTTTGTAATAGGAGACTGTAAGCTGCCAAGCAACTTCGAGATCAATTCGTCTCTTGTAGGGATCGTTGCGATCTCTGCAATTCCCTTTGCGTCGTATAATGTTCCTTCTACGACACCACCTTTGATTTCAAGCTTATCGGCTGTCTTTGCAAACTTAGCAAGTACTCTTGCGGGAGCAGTAGCATCGTCCTTTGAAATGGCGATCGCTGTAGGTCCTTCCAAGTATTCCGATAATCCCTCGAAATCTGTTCCCTTGATTGCGAAATTGATGAAGGTGTTCTTGTATACTTTGTATACAACGTTAGCTTCACGAAGTGAACGACGAAGAGCGGTATCCTGCTCAACCGTAAGTCCTCTGTAATCGACAACTACGATAGAACCGGCGTCTTTGATCTTCTCGGAAATTTCCGCAACGATGGGGGCTTTGATTTCAACCTTAGCCATTTTATTACCTCCTTATAGAATTAATGCCGAACAGGAGTTTTATAAGAAAAACCCTCTGCCAAAAGACAGAGGGTTAGTAAATACAATAAATACTCACTGGTTCCTCGGCAGGCGAGTTCTTCTTACGGCGGTAACCCGCCACCTGCTGTCTTCGGCCTTGTATAAATTAACACGTTTTAATTATCGTGTCAACCTTCTTTTAGTACTTTGCAACCGACATACGAACGCCGGGGCCCATTGTAGTGGTCATTGTAAGGGACTTGATGTACTGACCCTTTAATGCTGCGGGCTTAGCCTTAACGATCGCATCCATGATCGCATTGAAGTTCTCGCTTAACTGCTGCTCTGTGAAAGAAGCCTTTCCTACGGGAACATGAATGATGTTGGACTTATCAAGACGGTACTCGATCTTACCTGCTTTGATATCGTTGATAGCCTTTGCAACGTCCATTGTTACGGTGCCTGCCTTGGGGTTGGGCATCAATCCTTTAGGACCGAGCACCTTACCGAGACGACCTACAACACCCATCATATCGGGAGTTGCAACAACAACATCGAAGTCTAACCAACCTTCATTCTGGATCTTGGGAATGAGCTCATCGCCGCCAACATAATCAGCGCCTGCAGCCTGAGCTTCATCTACCTTGGGACCTTTAGCAAATACAAGAACTCTTACAGTCTTACCTGTTCCGTTGGGAAGTACTACTGCGCCACGGATCTGCTGTTCTGCGTGACGTCCGTCGCAACCTGTACGGATGTGTAACTCTACGGTCTCATCGAACTTTGCTGTAGCTGTCTTCTTAACAAGTGCAACTGCATCTTCTGCTTCGTAATAAGAAGCGCGGTCAACCAGCTTGGCTGCCTCTGTATATTTCTTTCCGTGTTTCATTTATAATTTCCTCCTAATGTGGTTAACGCCTTGGCGTGACAATCATTGTCAACGGCAGTTACCTGCCTCCCACCTGTGATAGCCTTAACGGCCTGCTGTTAGTTTACTTTATTCAGATACTGTGATACCCATGCTTCTTGCGGTACCTGCGATCATGCTCATTGCAGCTTCGATACTTGCTGCATTTAAGTCCTTCATCTTGATCTCTGCGATTTCCTTAAGCTGAGCCTTTGTAACGGTAGCAACCTTTGTCTTGTTCGGAACACCTGAACCTGACTTAATGTTGCAAGCCTTCTTTAATAAAACTGCGGCAGGGGGAGTCTTAGTAACGAAACTAAAGCTTCTGTCTGCATAAACCGTGATAATAACGGGAACGATCGTATCGCCCATATCTGCGGTTCTCGCATTGAACTGCTTGGTAAACTCAACGATGTTAACACCGTGCTGACCAAGTGCAGGTCCAACCGGGGGAGCGGGTGTTGCTTTTCCGGCAGCGATCTGTAACTTAATATATCCTTCTACTTTCTTTGCCATAATGGCACCTCCTAAAAAAATGTGGTAAGGCGTACCCCTGTCTTGGACGAATGTCCGGGCACTCCCACTTCAACTACCTATATTTAACGGCTTGAGCCGTAAATATCCTTATCAATTCATTGCGCGGACTTCTGCGAAACTGATCTCGACAGGAGTCTCACGTCCAAAGAGTTCGACATTGATCGTAGCTGTCTGCTTGCCGTAATCCATACGTGATACGACGCCGACAGTATCTTTCCAGACACCTGCGACAACAGCAACGGTATCTCCTTCTTTGAAATCTGCCGTAACATTCTCCATACGGATACCGAGAGACTTCATCTCAGCTTCCGTAAGCGGTACGGGCTTGCTTCCGGGTCCTACGAATCCGGTCACACCTCTCGTATTTCTTACAACATACCATGTATCGTCGTTCATGATCATCTTAACGAGTACATAGCCCGGGAAGAGTTTCTTCTGTGAAGTTTTTCTGACTCCGTCCTTAACCTCCACAACGTCGGTCAACGGAACGCGTACTTCTATGATTTCTTCTTCAAGGTGACGGTTTGCAATAGTCTTTTCGATATTGGCTTTCACCTTGTTCTCGTATCCGGAATAAGTATGTGCAACATACCATTTTGCTTCTGCCATGCCGTTACCTCTCTTTACTGTGTAATGAAGTTAATGCCGTACTGGATAAGAAAATCAAATACGGTAATTAATCCACCGAGCACAACAGCTATAACGGTAACCGCAACGGACTGCTTTAAAACAGATTCCCTCGACGGCCAAACTATCTTCTTGAATTCAGAAGAAACAGTCTTGAAGAATCCGGGTTTATTCTCTTTCTTGGAATCAGCCATGATATTCTCCTCTGCTCTATGTCGGGATTATTTGGTTTCTTTATGTAAGGTATGGCGCTTGCAGAATCTGCAGTACTTCTTTGTCTCCATACGATCGGGATGGTTCTTCTTTTCCTTTGTGGTATTGTAATTTCTCTGCTTGCATTCTGTACATGCCAATGTAATCTTTGTACGCATAATTTCACCTCAATCTGTTTCCGGCCGCTTGAACCGGCCTTAAATAAAAAACGCAACAAAAAAAGAGCTCTTCACTCTCTGCCCGATTAATATATCATGGCAGCAAATCTTAGTCAATATATTTTTTTACTTTTTTCCAAGGGTCAAACTTAAACTCGATCTTATGTATACCTTCGGGCACCAAAACAGCCATAAAACCAAAATCCGCCTTTACGATGCTTACTTCTTTCCCGTCCACATAAGCTGTAAAGTTCTCGTCATACGGCACGGAAAAGAACACAAGATTTTCTTTTGCCATATCCGCATTTGCCGTAAAACCGTATTTCGAAGTTTTAAAATCCGTACATGCACTCTCCCGCCTCTTATCGCATTCTTCGGAGAATCTTCTCATAGAATAAGGTTCGATCTCACCCTTTGTCATATACTTTCCGTACTTATCGATATCTTCGTCGGATAAAATGATATACTGCATAAGCGCCTTATCAAGTGTACCGCTTGCCTTGTCGCTCTCTTTGTATTCGCTTTCCGATACGTATTCGTCAAAAGAAAAACCCATCGGCACAAAGTAATCGTTTTCAAAAATATCGAAACCGTTGGTATCGCCTATCAGTGTAAAATAAGTAAGCTCATCCTTATTTTCGACATGCCCGATATGCTCGATCGGCGTCTCGCGTTCCGTCAAAAGATAACGGCTTGAAAGAAGCGTTCTTGCACCGACTCTTGTAACGCCGAGCTTTGACGTAACTTTTCTTGTAAGTCCGAGCCCTTCGTAAAAATCCATTATCGAAGGTGGAACAGTACTGATAAAAGCAGTGACCGTGGGTCTGTCCCAGATCATCGGATAATTGTACACATCCTGCTCCGTCTCGATCCTGCACCAGATATCCTCATTGGGAAGCACAACGTTATCGGCACCCTTGATACCCTGAGTTATGTAATTGGCCTGCCTGTCTCTTTCCACTAGGCATTCACCGGCTATCATCATGGAAAGGCCGGTCATAAAGCTTGCGATCCATATTACCAAAACTACCGGCTTAATGCTCTTTACTCTCGGGAAGAGCACAAATATGAGGACAAAGAACGCGATCGTGAGTACTCCGGTAAATGTAAGTTCAAAAATAAGCTGCTCCGGGCTTTTAAGACTTCCGAGTATCGTAAGCCCGCCCTCTTCGGTCTTAGCCGGGAGCACCGCACATATGGCAAAGAAGGAAACCGCAACAGCCACAGCGGTATTACCGTACAGCATAGGAACTTTAAGACCTTTGTCGTCCGGCACCTTTTCAAGGATCCTTACACTCGTAAGGCTCATGATCAGGATCGGCATAAAATACCAGCGTGCGTAATATTCACTGTTGAGCGCCGAAAACAGAGCATTAAGTGCAGGTATAAAGGCAAAGACGGCACACACGATCATGAGCCTTATCGGCCATTTTTCTTTTTCCGTCGCAAGATCCTTCTTATTATATATAAGAAAATATGCGATCACACATGAGACCGAGATCATCGGAAGATAGCCGCCCACACCCGATACACGGCTGTACGATTCGTTAAACATTGAGTTAAGCCCCGAAAGATCGGGCAAAAGCATTACGTTCTTTATGATACCCAGCACCATTGTGGGCTCACTGTATGCCACAAGATCATTTCCGAGCAGCACATCCGAAAGTCTTGAATTTCCTACCGTATACGATATTGCCGGGATCAGGTACCAAAGCGAAAGAACAAGCCCCGCCGCTGATGTTAAAAACGCCCTCAACAGTCTTCTTACATCGTGATATCTTACAAAGAAATAAATGACCAAGAACAAAGCTTCACCGACAAAGAAATAATAATTTAAGATTGCCATGAAAGCCGTCATCAAAATATATGCAAGATATTTTTTCTCTTCCATGAGCTTTTCGAAAGCGATGAGCCAGAGCGGGAAAAACGCCATAACGTCATGAAAATGATTGTATACGAGCACTGCGCCCGAATATCCCGAAAACGTATATAAAAGCGCACCCATAAACGCACCCGCTTCAGTCTTTGTGTGGCGCTTAAGCCAAAGATACGAAGAAAGTGCCATTGTCGCATATTTAAGCGCATTGATCCAAGGGATCAGATATACGACCGTTTCATTTTTAAAAGGATACGTGAGCCAGAAAAAAGGGCTTCCGAGAATATAAAACGAGTAGCAGCCTATAACACCGCCGCCTAAATCGGTGGAAAAATCGTAAAAGAAGTTCCCTTCTTTAATAAGCTTATGAAGATGTATGTAAAACGGAATCTGCTGTACGTTAAAATCTCCGTAGTAAATCCAGATCCCCTTATTGAATATAAGGAAAACCGCTACAAAGGCCGTAAACATCAAGAATGCCGTTAAAAAAACAAAAACTCCCTTTTTCATGACGATAATTGTACATCATTTGAAGGGTGTTTTCCACCTTTTTGTATACCTTGCACGCTCCGGGATTTTTTATGCACAAAAGACGCTTTTATGCTAATATACCTTTATGAAAAAAAAGACTTTGCTTAAATTTATACCTATGATCATCATGATGATCATAATCTTCCTGTTTTCCGCGATGCCTTCAAAAGAATCCGGAGAAGCAAGCGGAAAGATCCTTACGGAAGTGATCAAGATCGTCGAAAGCATCAAAAAGACCGGCCTGGATCAGGCAACAATAAACAGGATCCACTGGTTGATCCGCAAATGTGCTCATTTTACGGAATATGCGGTATTCGGATGGTTCACCATATATGCTCTGACCGATCTGGTCAAAAACAAATGGGCCGCATGTATCTTTTCGGAAGCCATAGTCTTTGTATATGCGGTCAGTGATGAAATACACCAGTACCTTGTTCCGGGCAGATATATGTCGGCAGGTGATGTCGGGATCGACTCGCTGGGCGCATTGTTCGGCATATGGTTATTCGTTGTTTTCCACCGCGGTAAAAAGAAAAAGAAAGTGACCGAAAGAGTCAAGAAAAGGAGACGAAATGATTAATTACGATTACCTTATAGTCGGAGCAGGGCTCTACGGAGCCACCTTTGCCCATATGATGCGTCAAAAAGGCAAAAGCTGCCTTGTGATAGACAAGCGAAATCATATAGCGGGAAATATATATACGGAGAATCAGCACAATATCAACGTACATAAATACGGCGCACATATATTCCATACATCCGATAAGGAAGTCTGGGAATTCATAAACGGATTTGCCGAGTTTAATCATTTTGTAAATTCTCCTATGGCAGTCTATAAAGACGAGCTTTACAATCTTCCGTTCAACATGAATACCTTCAGCAAAATGTGGAACATAAGGACTCCAAATGAGGCCATGAAAAAGATCGAAGAACAAAAGGCGGCTTTAAACATCCTTAATCCCAAAAATCTTGAAGAGCAGGCACTTTCTTTGGTCGGTACCGATATCTACACAAAACTCATAAAGGGATATACCGAAAAACAATGGGGCCGCGACTGCAAGGATCTGCCCGCTTCGATCATAAAACGGCTTCCGGTCCGGTTCACATACGATAACAATTATTTTAACGATCCGTATCAGGGCATCCCCAAGGGCGGATATACACAGATAGTCGAAAAGCTCCTGGCCGGCTGCGATATCATGCTTAATATAAGCTATGAAGACTTTTTGAAGAAAGCAGTTGAAAAAGGGATCTCATGGAACAGGCTTCTTTATACCGGCATGATCGACGAATACTTTAAATTCTCTTTGGGACATCTTAAGTACAGAACGCTCAAATTCGAGACCGAATATCTGGACGAAGACAACTTCCAGGGTGTTGCCGTTGTCAATTACAATGAGCGTGAGATCCCGTACACCAGGATCATAGAGCATAAGCATTTCGAATTCGGAGCCGGCGACGGAACATACATAACCAAAGAATATCCGGACGAATGGACGCCCGGAGCGGAACCTTACTATCCGGTCAATGACGAAGAAAATACTCTTTTATACGAAAAGTACAAAGCACTCGCGGAAAAAGAAGTAAATGTCATTTTCGGCGGTCGTCTGGGCGGATATAAATATTATGATATGGATAAAGTAATAAAAGCCGCACTCGAATGTGCAACCAATGAAAAATAGAGAATAAAAAAAGGTATTGAAATTATTTTGATTTCAATACCTTTTTAGCAATAACTCGAAAACATCATTCCGGTATATGCGCTTGTAACATAAGGTGTCGCGTAATTGTGACCCGGATTCTTGTACGCTACTATCGTCCTGTCCGCGTAATTCATGGGATTCAATCCCACCTGGTTGGTCTTTCGAAGCATTGCGCTTGTGAAGCCTTTAAGCGCATCGGCGTTATCCTTAAGCTCACCGCTCGCAGCAGCACTCTTTAACCTGTCTTCATCAAGTGAGATCCTGCCGTCCTCTTTAAGCTCGATGCCGAGGTTCATAAGTTCATCGGAATGAAGTGAAGCGATGGCGCTCATCTCACGAACCAGTCTGTCGCTCTTCGGATGCACTGCGGAATAAGCATCTGCCTTATCCACAAAGGAATTGTATCCGTCGATCAGCTTGGTGATATTTGCGGCCAGCGATTCAACATCGGGCTTTAAGCTTATATTTGTGGAATCTCCCTCTTCGGAGCTTATATTCTTTAAGTGGATCTCGTAAGTCTTTTCTACGGTAAATATATTACCCGATGCATGTCTGGGCTCACCGTTTATCAAAAACTCCGCATCACCGGATTCATTGATGATATTGTCAAGGCCAAAATAATCAACACTGCCGGCTTTCTTACTTGTGTTATTGTCGGAAACCGTAAACATATGTGCACCGTTCGACGATCTTCCGGTATTCTGTGATTCGATCCTTATCGCACTGTTTCCGTTTCCGTCTTCGATCACCTGCGCGTCAAGGCCGATTCCCGCATTTGTGATAAGACGGGAAAGTTTCTGCTGAAGACTTAAGTTGGTATCGGAATCATAAACGTTATACTGGAACTCATAATTGAGTCCGTTAACGGCGATATCAAACGAATAAAGATCGTCCGGAAGGGATAACTCTCCCGAAGGGATCATCTTACCGATATTTGTCTGTGTCGAAGCCAGTTTAGTAACTTCCAGATCAAACGAAGGTGCGGAATCGGCATCCGCATTGTCACCTATATAATAAGCATCCGCTATTGCGCTCTTCGATGAGAATGCAGCTTTCTGATTGAGAAGTTCATCATCATCCAGACCGCCCAAAGATGCTATGGTATTTCTGAATTCTCTTGCGTTTTCTTTAAGACCGACAGCATATTCTTTCGTCGACTGCGATGTGTCCACGATGAAAAGAGGGTCTTCTTTATTCATTTTAACTATGGAATTATAAACGCCACGCAGCTCGCTTTTCTTGTGCGTGTCGAACTTCGTATCCGTCTTAGGCGCATACGTTGTAAGATAATAATTATAGATATTATTAATGACTGCGTTATTAGCCATAAGCCCCTCCTTTCTTCCTTGATAGGTAAATGAGATCTCTCCCATTGGCGAAATCCGTTCGCCCGGCTCAGCATATAAAGATAGTAAGGTACATTAAACCTATTTTTATGAGTAAAATGTATCACGTCCTGTAAAGTTTTGCAAGTGGTTTTTTATAAAATTATCATAAGATTAACGAAAAAAATATTCTGCGGATTACAGTTTCCTATAACCCGCAGAAAATAAGCTATCTCAATATTACACTTGTCTGTCCGCTTACCGTAAGTATATCACCGTCAAGCGAGGCGTCTCCCATTCCTATCACATCGGTTATCTTTAAAGACTTTTGATCCGTAACGGCTGAAAGATCAACACTTATCTCGGATCCCGAGGTATTATGAAATACCGATACGCTGTTTCCTTCGTACGTACTTACAAAACCTCCGAACTTTGTGTTTTTGAACTTATATGCCCTGTAATCTCCGAGCGCTATTTCCGGATTGGCTTTTCTGAGCATTATAAGCCTCTTATAGTAATTGTACAGACTGTCTCCGTCTTTCTTTTGCCCGTCGACTGTACCGTTTGTCTGTTTGTTGCTGTCAAAAGTCGAGCCTGTAGGGTTTTTGATGGTATCATCGTCGCCCCAGAGCATCGCAAGACGACGATTTGCATCGGTATTCGCACTGCCTCTTGAACCCTTAAGGCCTATCTCCTCACCGTAATAGATAAAAGGCGAACCCGGACCCAATATATAAAGGTTGGCCGCTACTTTAGCATATCCGCTCGAAAGCGTCATGTAGCCCGCGGCCCTGTCGGTATCGTGGTTGGCAATAAAAGGAACTATTGTCGTAAGTTCGTTTTTGGAATGTACGTTATCGATATACTGCTCCACATAAGACGTATATTTATTGACGTCTCCTCTCTTGGCGGTCGCGGATATCATTCCGTCCGCCTGTGCCATCGTAAAGTCAAAACAATTCATGCAGACCGCATAATCTTTTGTGACCGAATCGGAATCCCACACCTCGGCCACGCAGTAAACAGAAGGATCCATCTCGCGGATTTTCTCCATATACCAGCTCCAGAATTCGACATTTTTGTCGTTCTCGTTTAGGTATACATACTTTGCTGCATCAAAGCGGAATCCATCCACGCCTATTTCCTGAAGATAATATTCGGCGATCTTCAATACTTCTTTTCTGACTATCGGATTATCGTAATTTAACTCCGGCATGTCGGAAGAGAAATTTCCTTCATAGTACTCATCCCCGGAAGGGATCTTGTAGAATATCTTGCCCGGATGGCTTTCCGTATCGGATGCCACATAATAATCATAATATTGGTTTGAACTGTCAGAATGTCTTCTTGCACTGCAGAATTCTTTAAACCATTTGTTTTCTTTGCTTGTATGATTGATGACAAGATCCAGGATGATCTTGACATTCCTTTCATGACAGAGATCGACCAGCTCCCGAAGATCCTCCATCGTGCCAAACTGTTCGTCTATCTCATAATAATCGGTAACGTCATATTTATGATAACTGGGCGATTTAAATATCGGTGAAAGCCATATACCCTCAACACCGAGGCTTAATCCCGACTCCGGATCTCCGTCGTTTAAATAATCAAATCTGTTGATGATCCCTCGAAGGTCTCCTATGCCGTCACCGTTCGAATCGGAAAAAGAACCCACAAATATTTCATAAAATACCCTGTTGTTGTCTTTTATACCGGGTATATCATAACCACTGTTAAAATTTACATCGTTTATAACAGCCTCACCCCTTTCTGTGTCAAGTTCGTATCTGCCCGTATGATCATAGACCTTGACTTCAGGTTCGGGCTCATAAACATTTCCGCATCCCGAAACCCAAAGAGACATTATTAACAAAACAACTGTTAACCCATATACTTTTCTCATTTTTGCATCCTTTACGAAAAAATACGAAACTTTATGAGGCTATTATATATTATATTATATATCCTTTACAAGAAATTTTTAACCGCAAATATCAGGGGTTTGTTGTGCTTTTTCTGATGTGTCTTGTTATGACGGTCTTATCATTACAGGTTATGACGCTTATTATTCTTCTGCCGTATGATACTACCGGCCCCGCAAACATCATTTCCGTTATTTCATATTCTCCGTACTTTAAAGGTATATCGGCAACCGTAAGGTTTGTAATGCTGTAATCTTTCGTCTTGCCCACATATCCCATAAGTTTTGCAAGGTCAAACGAAATCTTATCATGGTAAGTCCCCGCATGTTCAAGGTTGACCGCATCGTGAAGCGTAGGATCAAATCCCGCCACAAAACTCAATATGTATGACCCCTTCTTATGAGCTTCGATCTTTTTATCGATCTTCTTTTGAATGGCTGCCGCGTTATCCATAATGCTTTTTCTTTGGTTGTACTTGTATCTTACGGAAAATCCCGAAGCCTGATTGCCCATGGATCTGTTCCCGTCCGGTCGATAATCCATGGCATATCCGATATCTGTTTGCGACTTTTCCTCTTTGATCAGTTCCGCTGTCAGGAAAGCCGTATATTTAACCCCGGCCGAATGACAGCTTTCAAGGATCTTTTTCATTTCGTCTTTTTCTATAATGTGGATATCTATATCGGTGGTCATGTTCTTCCAATAAGCCTCATATGCCTTATCCAGATCCTCAAAAGAAAAGACTTTTTTGTTCCACTTCTTATTGTAATATTTTATGATCCCCTTACTGACAGCATCCAGATTCTCCTCCGTCTGTGCTGTTTGAATGCTCTTAAAGCCTTTGCTTTCACCGGATAAAAATGTCATAAAATCCTCGATAAAATACTGAAGTGACATTCCGTCGCCGGCCATATGATGCATCATAAAAAGGATCGATGTACGGCCTTCGATCCGCCTTGCGAAAGCTCTTATGAACTCACCTTCTTCAACTTTGAACCTGATCTTTTCTTCCCTTCTTCTGATCTGATCAAAATCTTCATCTTCGAATCGGATCGAAGATTTCGGCGAGTCATTGTCAACATAGAAAGCCCGCCCGTCATTTTCGATAACAATCCTGCTTAAAAGGATCTCATTTGTTCTTACCGCCTTATCAAATGCCGACCCGATCTTCTCTTCCGAAGCGTTTCCGGAGATATCGATCTTTATGATCACGATCATGTTGACATCAAACAGGTCGCCACGCTCATAAATTATCTCATGTTTCATTTGCCCTTACTCCTGCCCTAAAAAACTTCCGCTATTTCAGATACTTTCCGATCATTTTTTCCCATTGCCACATGACAAGCCTTGTCGGAGTCACTTTGGAATATAATCGGAAATACTTAGAAAAGAAACCGGGCGTCGAAATATCTTTCCCGTTTCGATTATCCTTAAGCGCCGTATTTACAACTTTTTCCGCACTTATCATGCCGGTGTAACGGATCTTCTTACCGTTTCTTTCCCGGGGAAGCATCTTCGTATCGACCCATCCCGGACACACTGCCGTAACGTTTATCTTTCGTGGTTTTAACTCCCTGAAAAGTGCTCTGGAAAGATTATTAACAAAAACCTTACTTGCGGAATAAAGTGCCAGATACGGGTTCGGCTGAAACGAAGATGCGGATGATACATTTATGATCCCGGATCCTTCATGCATATACCCGAGGACCTCGGATATCAGTACCGCAACTCCGGTGCAGTTGATCTCACAGAAGTCTTTAACTTTTTCGCTTCCCATTTCTTCGTATGATCCCATGTAAGCGACTCCCGCATTATTGACAAGAAGCCTTACTTCCGGCTTTTCTTCTTTAAGCTTTTTCCTGATGATATCTGTCCCGTCTAAGCTTATATCCGCTATGACCGGGACCAAGCCGGCATACTCTTTTTTAAGTTCATAAAGCTTATCTTTGTTTCTTCCTACAGCCCATATCTCATCTATGGATCTTTCGTTGCTCACAAAACGTACGAACTCTTTTCCGAGTCCGCCCGTTGCACCTGTTATTATCGCTACTCTTGCCATATCACACCTCCAGGATCCTGTTTAAAGTCTCTTTTTTAAGCGTTTTAATGCTGCTTGCAAAAAGTCGCTTCAACGCGTACAGATACACATTTCCCCAGTAAAGATCGGCCAGATACACAGCGTCCTCTTTTATGACGCTTCCTTCCTTCTGTCCCTGCTTTATGATCTTTGCAAGTTCTTTGTACAGGTCATCCGCATACATATCTTCCCTTTCCAATAAAATCTGTGTCAAAAGCGTTATCCTTACACAAAAGTCTTCATCTTTGGAAAGTTTTTTGCATATTTCATCGGAAATCTTATCGATCTTAACTTTCGCAGGGATCGGCATCCGCGATAATAACCCGATCTTCTTTATTTCTTCCTTATTGTCTGCATTTTTCCTGATCTCATCAAACAATTCTTCTTTTGATTTAAAATACAGGTAGATCGTTCCCTGTCCGATCCCGATATGCTTGGCCAGATCGCTGATCTTGGTATCTCCGAATCCGTTTTTTGCAAAATACAAAGAAGACATCTTCAGTATCCTGCTTTTCATGTCTTCTCTCATCCGTTTAAACTGCTCTTCCGTTTTGGGCATACGATGTCTCCTCATATACAAAATGTTTCGCCGGTTTTTACTGAACGAATATTCATTCATAAGCATACTGCCATATTTTATGCTGTCTGTCAACAAAAAAACGCTTATGTCCTGTCTTTCAACAGTTCATAAGCGCCTTTTAGCTGTGTTGTTTAGTTTTTCAGATCTGACATTTTGAGGATCAAAGTTCCTTTACAAACAGATGCGTGGTTATGGAATGTTTTGGAGGATTGGCAGATAAAATGCAAAATTCATAACTTTAATCTGCCAAAGCAGAAAACACTACACTTGAAAGTATGAAATCAGCTGAAAAAGGTGTATCATATTTGCTTAGAAGAAGGCCTTTATCCCGGCCGGCGAAAACATATAATATATTAGGAGGAGAAGCGATGAAGTACATTTACGAAATGCCACAGGAAATGCTTAAGGACTGTGACAAAAAGGGAACGGTAGAGCGCTTTGAATACGACACGTTTACCTACGATGAGGGTAATAATAAGCCCCTTAAAAAGGGTGCGTGGGTATATCTTCCTTACGGATATGATAAGTCAAAGAAGTACGATATTCTTTACCTTTTGCACGGCGGCGGAGTGACCGAGGACTGGTGGTTTAAGATGTTCCCCGATACGGTTACCATCTTAGACAATTTTTTTGCAAAAGAAATAGCTAAGCCCTGCATTATCGTAACGCCCACTTACTATCGCGGCGATCTTGACGAGAACGCAGAATACGTCACAGAGCACTTCCATATAGAATTAAGAAAAGACTTGATCCCCGCAGCTGAGAAGCACTATTCCACATATGCGTGCGCAGACGTGTCGGATGAAAACCTTGTTAAGACCAGAGGTCACAGAGCCTTTGCCGGGCTGTCACTTGGTTCAATGACTACATATCGTGCAGCATTCTACAATAACTTCGATCTATTTGCATGGTACGGACCTTTCTCCGGATGTTGCGGTCCCAAGGGCAATCACGATGAGGAGATTAAGCGTATCTGCGCGACACTTAAGAACGGTACGGAAAAGGGCCTTGACCTTAAGTATATGTTCTGCGGCAACGGTGACAAGGATATAGCTTACAACGATCAGAAAGACGTTATGGATCGCGTCCTTCCCATCTGTCCGGAGTTAAAAGAAGGCGAGAACTATGCTTTCTACGTTATCCCCGGCGGAGTGCACGATATGAAGGCCTGGCAGTTGCACTTGTATCACGCGCTTCAGGTATTCTTTAAATAGTCACGGGGCAGCACACCGGAGAAGTTACTATGAAACACTACATTATTGCAAAATTTAAAGACAAAAGTGATTTGTACAGATTATATCCCGAGATCTCGGAACTTTTTGAGGGAGTGACAAAACTCGAAGGCGTAGATGCTCTCGAAATACACAAATCCAACAGCACGAGAGAAAACCGCTACAGTCTCATGATAATTTTGCACCTTTCACAGAAAGGCCTTGAGGCATTTGATGCTTCAGACATTCACAGAGACTGGAAGGCCCGATACGGCGAGAAACTTGAGAGTAAGGCTATTTTTGACTGCGATTGAATGACGGAGGAAGCTTGTATGAAGCAAAAAACATGGTACGACGAAATACCTGCTGGTGACTTTATTTCGAAGAATCCGACTTATAAGGTTGGAGAACTTTTTCACAAATTTCACACATGCAGTTTCACCTGCGGAGGACTTACCATAAAGTATTATTGGCATGACCCAAGAGAATATGGCTACGAGGATTCGGGCAATATGCCGCTTCTTATGTTTTTTCACGGTACGAGCAACGCGCTTGAGGGAGACATTTGCATTAATTATACCGGCGCCGAACTTTATGCTTCCGACAGTTATCAAAAGACTATGGGCGGTGCATATATACTGATTCCGGTGGCCAATGAATACAGGGACGAAGACGGTCGCGTTCAGGGCGGATGGTCCGAGACTTATCTGGATATTGTACATGAGCTTTCTCTGGACTTTATAAAGAATGTTACAAGCGGAGTCGGCACTCGCATTATTCTCGGAAATTCGTCGGGAGCGACATTTGTACTAAGGCTCATGGATCAATATATGGATGATTATGATGTCTGTATACCCGTGGGCGGTACAGCGCTTGCACAAGACAACGTTTTGGATGAGTATGACAGAAAGGGAAAGTTCCTGTTTCTGGCAATAGGAAAGAGAGATGAGCTTCATTCTTTCAAAAAAGAAATCGTTCCGAGACTCCCTAAGCTTAAACAGATGAAGAACTGTTTTATTTATACGCCCGAATGGGTGCGAAACGGTGACAAGGGAATTGCTTCCATCAATTTCGGTTTTGAAATGGGACAGCACTGTCTTATGAACGGTATCCAGGCAAATCTTATGTTTGATGACGGAACACCTATGGACGAGCGTCTTCCGCACGGATTGACGGGTTGGATAGCGGATTACAATAAACGTTAAAGGTTATTGACCCCGGAATTGGATTCAGATTCGGATCGATACAAGAAACTGCTAACAAGCCACTCTTGTTCCGGTTGCTAAATGTCAATAGTTTCCAGTTTTATCTTTCTAATGCGCTTCTCACGCTTTATTATGCATATAAACTGCCTTTAGCTTTCCCCACAGCATGCTGTATAGTTTTCCAAAAATCCACGCCAACAGCAAAGTTGCTATAGCGCACGCAATCGTATATATATAAATATGTTCCTGCAAAAAAACAATTTTTGAAAAGATAAGCATGGGAATTCTTTGCAATATATAAATGCCGAAAAGATTCTTTCCCAGCCAATATGACATAGGATTATCAAGTTTTACCCTCATTGTAAAAAGAACTATCAAAGCAGAAAACAGAAAAACATTTGCCTGCATCGTTATGGTATTCTTCATAGCAAGCGGGCACACAATACCAAATATTATAAAAAACATAGATGTAAGTATTAACCATTTTTTGCTGTCGCGGAGTATCTTATCAAAAAATGACTTTTTAAGAGAGATAAACATTCCGATATTATATGCCAAAACGGTATTATAACAATACGATGGTCTGCCGACTGCTTTCATCAATACAATATATAAAAGGGAATATACAACCATGGCAATGTATGGAATTACTTCTGTTCTGTTTTTAAACAAGCTGAAAACAGCCCAGGTTCCAATCCACAGCATTATTATCGTGAAAATATACCAATTGCTGTTACCTACAGACTCCCAGCCAACATACCCCAGAATCACTTTTTTTGCAGGAAATTTCGTGCCCAGAGCAAATTTTATAGCAATATATAAAGTTACACAAATAGCGAACTGAAGCCATACATTAAAAATCCTGTTAAAGGGAATCATCCGCAAATAAGCGGTCTTTTTCTTTAGGCTCTCAGCCATTCCAAATCCGGAATACAAAATGAAAGTAACAACAATAAGCTGCCCCAGCCAGTTGTCAACAGCTTTCATCGGTATATCCCAAGGCGAAGTATACTCAACATAACCGCATATATGTCTAAAAAACACAAATAGCGCAAATACTCCGTTAACACAAGTTGTCTGCCTTATAGACAGATAATCCTCATTAACTACAATCCTGCTTTTATATAGCAAAAGAAACAGAATTATTACAAGAATAGTTACCATACATTTATCCCGTTTTAGTTGAATGATGCGCCGAATACCGGTTGCTTTTTATGTAATATGACGCATATAAAATCTAATGAATATGGATGCTTTAACCGATATAATAGTATAGAAGTTTTTCACGGTCAAGGACGCATTCAAACATGAGCAGATTCAACATAGTTGCGCACAACCTGCCGGCGATGTTTTCAAACCGTCAGCTGGGGATCGTGAGCAACCGCAAAAAGGAATCAACCGAAAAGTTATCCTCGGGATACAAGATCAACCGTGCGGCAGATGATGCTGCAGGGCTTGCTATTTCTGAGAAAATGCGTCGAATGATAAGAGGCCTTACCCAGGCTTCTGCCAACGTTCAGGACGGAGTTTCTTTGTGTCAGGTGGCCGACGGATATTTAAACGAAGTACATGATATGCTTCACAGGATCACCGAGCTCTCAATAAAAGGTTCCAACGCTACTCTTTCAGATTCAGACCGCCAAAGCATAAACGAAGAAGTCGGCGCATTAAAAGATGAAATGCGCCGTATCTTTAATGTTGCCAATTTTAACGAGATCCCGCTTTTCCATGTCCCCTATACACCGGATATCCTATCCGCACCGACTGACATGGAAGTTTTCCATAGCGGTAACGGCGGAGTCGGCGGGCTGGAATTCAATAACGTCCGTTACAATATCTCTGAACTTCAAAGTAAGGGGCTTAAGATCGACTCTTCAGGAATAGCAACCGAAGACTTTGACGTCAGTTTCTCACTGTGGGACGGCGAAACCGTCGATCTGTCGATGAAGGAAGGCCAGTCTGTAAGCGAGGCCACACGAAACTATAAATGGACAGCCGATGGTAACGGTATTTATATAAACCAGAAGCCTGCTGCCGAATGGAGCGAAGTGATCGGGCCGAACGGACAGCCTGTTACAGACACATCTTCTTTTGGCACGGGTTTATACCGTTTCACTCACCACGGAATGACGGTAGAATTCAGTGTGGACGAAGAAGCAACACTGGATGATATAATGTCAGGAATCAACGGGGACGGCGCTACACAGCCCGCAACATGGGATGTGAAAGCCAGCGGAGCGTCGCCCGTTCAGTCTGCCGATATCGTCAGCGGAACAAGAACTCTCACGGTCACAAACGCCAATAAAAATATCATAGATCAGAATTATTCGATAGTTGCAAACCAAAACGGAATAGCCATAAAAAGAACCAATCCGTCGGATCCTTCGGACACCTATACTACCGATTATGTCGCATGGGCCACTTTTAAGGACAGCAGCAAATCAAATATCCACGATGAAAACGGCAATGTGATCTCCACTAACGGCGGTTATCCGATCGTAAACTGGGGAACGGAAAATGACGGAAACGGCGAAAGCGAGATAACGTTCGACGGTGACGCGACTTATCACTTTAAAAGCCCCGACAACAATGCACCCATATCTTTTGATTTTAAGCTTGCGGAATCGACAAGCCTTGCGGAAGTTATGACAGCTTTAAACGGTGCCTCCGTTAATATGCCCAATGTATCCGCTCCCGGAAGCCTCTCATCCGGTTCTTCCACATCTTACGGTTCCATAGGCGTAGGCAGTACCAGGACACTTGCAAATGACTTCGCCCTTCAACGTGCTTACGGAAGAGATTTTGACAATGCAAACGCGACTCTTACGGCAAATATCACCGTTGAAAGAAGCACGATAGCCGGCCAGCCTTCGGAAGCCGA
>JAEEMP010000116.1 GCA_016283275.1 Lachnospiraceae bacterium | reverse complement strand
GATCGCCAAGAACATATCAAATATGTGGATAAACCAACCGTAATTTGTCTCCCACAATATTACCTCCGTCACGGTGATCGCCAATGATATAAAAAACGGGATCATCATCGTTGATACCATTAAAGTTCCGAGCAATTCGGGTTTTATATCAAAAAGTGTTTTTCCCACGGAATAAATGTGAGTTACGATCATAAACACCGAATACATCATCACAGCTTCTACGATCCCGATGATACCGAAGCATATACTTCTCTTGCCTGAAAAAAACGACTGCATTTCTCCCATGCGTATCGCCGTAAAAACCAAAGCGGCAAGGTAGAGCGGCATGATATAAAACGGAAGATCTGTCCACGACAGTATCCCTGAGGCCCGGTGGAAAGCAAATTGAGAAAGACCGTAGATCAGCATAAACCCTGTTCCTGCCGCAAGTAATGCCGTTTTAGATATCTTTCGGTCTCTTTTCTTTTTCTGGATCTTAACTTCTCTGGTAATATCGGTTAACGCGGTTTCCGTATCCGCGCCTTCTTCTCCCGTGACAATATCCCCGATCCGAAGACCCAGCACCGTTGCGAGCTGTTCAAGGACGGCCACATCCGGAAAAGTTTCCCCTATCTCCCATCGGCTCACTGCCTTGTTGGAGACATTTAAAAGGGCTCCCAGCTCGGTCTGCGTATATCCCTTTGCGGTCCGCGCTTTCCTGATCATCTCACCGGTTTTTCTTTTGTCCATCACATCTCCCTCGCATCGGCTTGCGGCTCATAGCCTCTTTATTCTCACATTATAGATTCCTGCAAAAGAAAATGGCAATCCACCGTAGCGAGAATCAATAAAAAATAACTATTAGTTATTTAAAGAAATAACACTGGCAGGGTGACATCTATTCTCTTATTTTCTTTTTATTTCAAAAGCGACTTCTTCAAGATCCGGCTTTGCACTGATGTGAAGTCCCATTCTCTCAAAGAGATTTTTGGATACACTTAGCCCTATTCCCGAATTTGAATCACTGTGAGCTTCGCTTCCCGTAACAAAAGGCTCAAAAAACAGTCTTGGTCGCTTGATAAATTTATCTATCGGATTCCAGTTGTTTTTGACAATCATTCCAATTGTCCGCAATATCGGGATCGTCTTCGATCAGTAAAATATCAATCATCTCTGCCTCCGAAAGATTATCTACACAAAAAACATACCACATAAATGTATGTGGTATGTATGGGGAAAACAATTTCAATATGTTCTATTCATTATTTCCACGTATACTCGCAGAATACCTCATCAAACGGAATACCGTCGCCTAATTGGCTGCTGTACATTCCCTGCTCGATATCTTCCCATGAAACGGTATTGTCATTTACAAGTACATATCGGTCATAGTCGCTGAAAAGAGCGGTCGCGGAACTAGGCTTACCCGTGTAGCGCATTAAATATTTCCATGTCGTAGGTGGACTGTCATATCCCTCGATATAAGATTCGGAAAAACCGTTTCCGGCATAATGAAGGGGGTTGGTGGTAAAGCCGTCGCCGTCATATACCAGCTCGCTTGCAAACAGCGTCGGGTAGTTATCCTTCTCGGCTTCATAATATTCTTCGGTACAATTGATATTATCAAGCGTGTAGATATTTATTATCCTGACGTCTGCTGCCTCGCCTTTAGATACTTTTTCGTAAAAAGAAAGCCATTTCTCTTTCCCGCCGATCACAGAGCCGTCTTCCATTATGACATATCCGCTTTCTTTTGCCGCTTTGAGCTCCTCGGGTGATGCAGCTATCCCAACAGGCTCGTCGGTATCGATCGGGCTTATCTCTTCTGCAGAAGGTGTCTCCGATACGCTTGTAATTTTTTCAGGAATTTCATCCATGGCTTTCCCACAGGCGGTTAGTAGAAACATTGATATGACCGATATTGATAAAAGCAGGTTAAGATTTTTCCTCAAAGTAAATCCCTCCATAATACCGTTACATATCCTGATCGCTATCTCCTATTTTATCATTTGAAAATCGCGGAGTCTTTTAAGATTTAATAAAGAAAAAGCAATTGACTGTTTATTGTCCTGAACCTATAATATAAGCATAAAAAGGTGTTGCCGTAGTTCACGGTTGACCCTCAGTTGATATTAGTTATTTAAAGAAATAACCGCCATCATTTCGGAATCGGGCGGTTATTTTTTTTTCTATTGCTTCCAAATAAATATACCAATTCGAAAACCGCTACTGCAAATGACAGTATAGCTATCATATCGAGAATATCCATATGACATCCCTCCATGCATAACTTAGTCGGAGGATAAGAAAAAAGCACCCTCCGCGAAGGAGGGTCAACCGCTACCGTTTGGCAACACCTTTACAGGTTTCCCTGCAATTCTATTGTAACAGACCGGCAAATAACGGTCAAGAACATTTGTTCGATTTTTATAAATCGATATATCGCTAAAACGCTATAAATTCGGGATATACGTATTCATATTTATCCCTGATTTCCTGCGCTTTTTCTTCGGTTATGGTATCAAAGAGTTCATAACTGTCGTGATATTCATATGACAACTTATCCGAATGAAGCCACAAGTTTTTTGATTTCCCGTTTTCGTCAAGAATCTGCTGTTTGATAACGGTTTCTTTGAGTGACATATATCCGTCTTTACTTACGGTCCAATACTCCCAGCCGATTGAAAAGCCGTCGGATGATATCTCATAAGCGACCATATTGTCTTTGCATATGAACCAGTGATATCTTGCTGCTCCGTCCGCTAACTGAATGACCTGACCGTCAACCGTTGTATAGATGTCGTAAACGTACCCTTTCCAGCCGGGATTTCCCGCTACCGGATTTACACCGAATATCAGCTCATCAACGCCGTCATTGTTGATATCTGTGATCGCGTATCCGAGTTCCTGGTAATCGCGGTTAATTCCGCCAAATTCGAGGCTGAGCGTTATATTTTCGCCTATTATAGCTTTATTGCTCTTTCCGGAAAGCATATCACGAGCCGCATCGATAATATCCTCGTAAGAAAGGTTGTTATCAACCGGGCGGATATCGGTAAGATAAAACGAACCGTCTTTTGAGTATTCAATATCAGCCATAACATTATACGCAGGATCATATTCTGGATATGCGTTTTCTTCATTGATAAATCCGGGCGAGAAAGTAACTGTGATATGATCACCTTTTATTTCTGTGGAATAATAATCTTCAAAACCAAAATTATCGATGTCCGGATGCTTCTCTTTAAACCAATCCGATACTATCTCGACAAATACTGAATAATCCGGTGTATACCGCTTGTACTGTCCGTTTTCTTTTTCATAAACGGATATTTCCATCCTAAGAAAGCCCGTTCCGCTTCCCCGGCAGACTATCAGGGCAAACTCATCTTCGCCGTCATCATCAAGGTCGACCATGGAAAATTCTGTTCCGTAATACTGCGGACCTCCAAGTTCATCTTCCAACACATATATTTCATCGCCGACACGCAGGACATAATTTCCTCCGACATCAATGGAATAAACGCTCACGCCGGCTTCCTCATCTTTCGCGAGCAGCACGATCATGCCGTCTTCCCACATTCCGGAGTAGGTTACTGCTTCTATAGTGGGTGCTTTATCAAGCATTTCGAGGGTTATAGCGGGTGAATCATCCTCTTCTTTATCAGAAAGCTGCGGCTCCTCGGGAGACGAGGCAGAAAATGCGGGTTCTGGCTGCCCGCAGGCGGTTATGGATAACAGCAGGATCACTAGCATACCATTCAATAAAACATTTTTTCTTTTCATATAAACCCCTTATACCCCCGTTTACCGGTCATTTCGACATACTTATATATTATCATTAAATCATATGGAACAACACATTTAAGCGTATTTTAAACAATCTTAACATTTATTGTTTCTTGTATTGACAAATTGGTTTATTCGGAATAAACTCAAGGTGTAGTTTATCATTAATAAACCAAAGGAGATGACAGGGTCATGGAAATAGAATTAGGTGAAGTTCAGGCAGCCTTTGCCGATATCATATGGGCTCACGAGCCAATCGGTTCGGGTGAACTCGTAAAGATATGTGAAAAAGAACTGAATTGGAAAAAGCCTACTACTTATACGGTATTGAGAAAACTCTGCGAAAAAGGGCTTTTCAGGAACGAAAACGGTATTGTAACATCGGTGCTCTCACGCGAAGCATATAACGCATCGAAAAGCGAGAAGTTCGTTGAAGATACTTTTAACGGATCACTTCCTGCATTTATTGCCGCTTTTATGTCAAACAAAAAGATCAGTTCCAAAGAAGCGGAAGAAATACAGCGAATGATCGATGATTATAAGAAGGGAGAGCATTAATGAATGCTGTTTTCCTGAAATTATTAAACATGAGCATAACCGCGAGCTGGCTTATACTTGCAGCTATAGCCGTTCGTTTTCTTCTTAAGAAGGCACCGAAATGGATAAGCTGTCTTCTCTGGGCAATAGTGGCGATAAAGCTTATCTGCCCTTTCTCTATAGAAAGCGCATTCAGTCTCATACCGGACGGCGAACCCGTTCCGATGGATATTGAAATGATGACTACACCCTCTGTTGATATCGGAATACCTGTACTCAACGAGCCGGTCAATAAAGCCATTTCACAAAATTTTGCTCCGAAACCGGAAAACAGTGTAAATCCTATGCAGATAACAGTATATATCCTTGCAAGGATATGGATCGTCGGCGCTGCCTTTATGATCGTATATGCTGTTATCAGTTTCCTTAGAATAAAGAAAACGGTATCCGTTTCCATGGAACTTTCAAAAGGCGTGAAGACTTGCGATGACATCAGATCCCCCTTTATACTCGGAATGTTTAATCCGGTGATCTATGTGCCTTCTTCACTTAAAAAAGAGGTGCTCGATCCGGTATTAAAGCATGAGAAAGCACATCTTTTAAGAAAAGATCATTGGTGGAAGCCGGTCGGTTTCTTATTGCTGTCCGTATACTGGTTCAATCCGTTTTGCTGGATCGCGTATATATTGCTGTGCAGGGATATTGAGGCTGCATGCGATGAAAAAGTGATCCGCGACATGGGAAGAGAAGAGGTTGCCGCTTATTCCCAGACACTTCTTGACTGTAATTTTTCACGCAGAACAATAGCCGCGTGCCCGTTGGCATTTGGTGAAGTGGGGGTAAAGAGCAGGATCAAAGAAATATTAAACTACAAGAAACCGGCCTTCTGGGTGGTTTGCGTAGCGATAGTGATCTGTATTGTTGTGGGCGTTTTCTTTCTCACCGATCCCAGAAAAGATTTACCTGCTGACGAACAGGTTAATTCATTCATAGACGATTCTCCTGTTTCTAAAGTCTTGGTCGAACCGCCCGTTCTTACGGTTATGACTGTGGGATCGTCCATTGAGCTTCATCACGGGGCGGCGTCATGGAACTGCATAGACGAAAATGGTAATGGGATTGCATTTGAAGCGGATTCCCCGCATCCGCTGTTTAGCCATTGTCCGGATATAACGGTGTCTCCGGGTGCCGATTCACTATCCATGTCTTTTTCTGTAAAGCCGGACAGCACAGATGTTTCTTATTGGCCGGACAGATATATAAATGATGAATTGGGATACGAAGAATATGCAAAAGCCGAATATGATCCCGAAACCGGAAAAGTGATGATCCCTACCGAAGAAGGTCTGATCGTTGAAGTGACCGGAAAGTGGGAATATGGCTATGCATGTTACGTTTTCCACACACAACCTTTGTTTTTGGAACAGGAGGATGACACGTTCGGGATATATGATAATACTACATATCCGGTCGTGGTCATCGATGCTGTTGATAAGATAGAAAGAGACTTTGCATACGGGAATTCGAAGGGAAAGCTTTGTGCTTATTTTAATCACGGAGTTTACACCGACGGCAGGATCGAGACGGTTGATATAATCCTTGAAGATAGCGACAAACATGCTGTCTGGACGACAATGATCGGAACACCTCATGTCGGCTGGGATGCATACTATTATTACCGGGAAAATGATACAGACTATCTCATTGAGTATTATCCGAATACAAGCCAGGGAATGATAGCATATTCTTTCAAGATGTTTTCAATTGACGAAAGCGGCCAGGAAAACGTCGTGCATGAGTTTTATGCCTACTCATCCGAAGAGATTGAAGACTTTAACAATGCAGTCAGCCCCTATATGGACAATGCTGTACTTTTTGTAAGCACTATAAACGGTGTGATCCATACAGGACAGTAAAAAACAACCCGGAGCGATCCGGGTTGTTATACTTTCTATTTCTCAAGTTCTTTCATGACACTTAAATATGCCGGTCTGATGATCTTGTTCATGCAGATAAGTTCCTCGATACGGTGAGCGCTCCAGCCTACGATCCTGGCGATCGCAAACAAAGGAGTGTAAAGCTCAGCCGGAATACCCAGCATGTCATATACAAAACCGCTGTAGAAATCGACGTTCGGGCAGACTCCCTTGTAGATATGACGGCTTTGGTTTATGAGACTGATGCCCTCTTCTTCCACCATATTGTATAGAGCCATGTTTTTGTCCATATCCTTGGAATGTGCAAGTTTCTCGACATATCCCTTAAATATCACCTCACGCGGATCGGAAAGTGAATAAACCGCATGACCCAGACCGTAGATGATCCCCTTATTGTCAAAAGCTTTACCTTCCAATATCTTTTTAAGATAAGCCCTGATCTCATCGCGGTCTTCAATATCACTTACGTTTTCACGGATGTTTTTCATCATTTCCATGACTTTGATATTGGCACCGCCGTGCTTGGGACCTTTGAGCGATGACATTCCCGCTGCGATCGCCGAATACGTATCGGTTCCGGCGGATGTTACCACTCTTGTCGTAAAGGTTGAATTGTTGCCGCCACCGTGCTCCATATGAAGTATCAGTGCGATATCAAGTATCTTGGCTTCAAGTTCGGTAAATTTCTTGTCAGGCCTTAACATCATAAGGATGTTCTCGGCGGTCGAAAGCGCCTGGGAAGGTCTGTGTATATACATACTTTCATAGTTTTCAAAATGATTGTATGCATGATAACCATAGATAGCCAGCATCGGGAACTGTGCGATCAGCAGTAAACACTGCCTTATCGAGTCCTCAAGTTCCGTTGAGGCAACATTTTTGTCATATGAAGCTAACGTCAGTATACTGCGCGTCATACTGTTCATGATGTCTTTGGAAGGAGCCTTCATGATGACATCGCGTGTAAAGTTTGTGGGAAGCGTCCTGTTCTGTGCGATAACCTTGGAAAATTCAAGATATTCTTCTTCATTCGGCTTTTCACCAAAAAGAATGAGATATGCGATCCTTTCAAATCCGAAAGCATCAGGAGCGATCTCGTCGATAAGTGAATTTACCTTGTATCCGCGATACCACAGTTCACCGTCAACGGGCGTTTTGACCCCGTCGATCTTTTTGAATGCAACGATTTCTGAAATATTGGTAAGACCCGTCAAGACACCTTTACCCTCAAGGTCTCTTAAGCCACGGTAGACATGATGCTGTTGATACAGATCTTCGGAAATGGTGTCGTTGGCAAGACATAAACCGGTCTTGGCGGCAGAATATTCTGAGATATTGATCTTTTTCATGAGCATAACCCCTCATATGTACTGTTCTTTGGCGAGTAACATGTATAATTATACTAAAAGCAAGTGGTTTGCTCAATAAATGTAATATAAACTATTTGTGAACAAATAAATATTTAAAATGTTAAACAGTGACTACAGATAATTGATCGTAAAATGGATCTCTCCCTGCCTGTCGATGTCGGCAAGGATAAAGCTGGGTTTTCTGTTGAACTGTCTTGGATAAGTAAGACTTCCGGGATTTACGACATATATACCGCTTTGGTCGTCAAATTCCACAAAGGGCTTATGGGTATGACCGCACACCACCACATCAACGCCGTACTCAAGTCCTTTATATACAAGATTGTCTATGCCGTAATAGACCTGCTCCCTGTGACCGTGCACCACCAAAAACCCGATGCCGTCAACGTCAAATACCTCTTCCCTCTTAAGACGCGGCGAAAAATCATTGTTGCCGGAAACCATCTTCACTTCGCAGGAAACATAAGAATCCATATAATTTTCAAGACCGCACAAGTCTCCCGCATGTATCAGCAGGTCAGGCTCGCCGGTCTTTTTAAGTACTTTTAAAAAATTGTCATCATAGCCATGAGTATCGCTTACTATCAGTATTCTCATTATTCAAGATGCTCGCATATCTTAACGATGTTCAAAGGAGTAAGAGGACTGAAAGTTAAATTAAGTTCATCGATCGGTTTAACACCGTGCCCGGGAATATGAGCCTGATCGGGAGCTATATATTTCTCGGTCCCGTCGGGAAGTTCCAAAACATATGAAGGAATATCAGATCCCTCTTCCTCGTGGTATCCGCTGTAATGTATCTGATCGTATACCGTAAATCCGTTTTCCACCAGCTGATAGTAAACGGGATTGAACTCATCGTGACGGTCATACAATATGCCTTCATCGGGGTTTATAAAGCCTACTCCGCCGAAAATATCGGAATCCATCCAGTGTTTACCCCACAGAACTATATCGACGGTTTCGCCTTTTACCAAAACTTCGGGATATCCGTCTGACGCAAGGTCGCAAAGACACATCGAAAAACCATCCGAATATGATGCGGGCATCACAAAATCGGCACCTCTTGTCGTTGCACCGGGAATAAGAATGAACTGAAACAGGATATCGGTAAATCTTGTCTCGGGTAAAACAGCATCGCCTGCTTTTCCGGGCGCCAAAAGTCCTGTAAGTACGGTATGAATGCTTTCCTCCGAATAGCCCATATCAACATATGCTTTCCTTGATTCAAGATATCTGTTGTAAAGCTTTTCGGGATCGTACTTTTTGGCAATGAACGGATCGACCGTGGTAAAAATATCCATAGGATAAGGCTCCCCGATCGTTCTCGCGACTATCGTTTCTTTGCCGTTATCGGCTACTTCCGTAACCACAAACGCTATAAACCTGTCACGCGACTCATTCATGTAATCGTCACTGTCGTTGACAAGCTTATCCGAGTTGACATTATAAAGTCTGTATTTTCCGCCAAAAGAAACAAACTCGAGTTCCTTAAGTGCCAATATCTCCGGGTCTGTCTCGGTATATTGTTCTTCGGCTGCCGATGTTTTGTCACTTACCGAAACACTTGCAACGTCTGTCTCTGGTGATACCGATGAATCTTCTTCTTTGCCGCAGGCTCCCAGCATTAAAGCCGTCGATATCAGTAATATGTACCATGAAACCTTTTTCATTTTTCTCTCCGTTCCGTATTTATAAATATGTATTTCATTCATTGTTTATTAAGATGTATGGTAAACGAACTGCCTTTACCTACAGTGCTTTCACATGTAACTTTTATCGCAAGAAGTTTTGCGACCTTTCCGGTAAGGAAAAGCCCAAGTCCGCTCGATTTCTGACCCAGTCTTCCGTTTACGCCGGTATATCCTTTTTCAAAGATCCTCGGAAGATCCTCGGGAGCAATGCCTATCCCGGTATCCGTAACGATGATCTTGTCTTCCGAAACCTCTATACTTATTTCCCCTGCCTGAGTATACTTGATGGCATTTGATATAAGCTGATCAAGTATAAAAGAAAACCATTTTTTGTCGGTAACTACCTTTACATCCGTCGGTTCATAGGAAAGCTTAAGTTTCCTTAAAACAAACTGTGCCGCATACTTGCGAAGTGTTTCTTTTATGAGCTCATCTACCGGGTATTCTGCGATCACAAGGTCGTTCGAATCACTTTCAAGCCTTATATAGTCAAGCACCATCTGTACATACTGCTCTATTCGAAAGAGTTCCGCCAAAAGCGCCCTGTCCTTTTCGGAATCTTCGGTAAGCATGAGTTTCATGGTTGCGATCGGTGTCTTAATCTGATGAACCCAGGAAGTGTAATAATCCTCGTCATCCTGCGTTTTGATAGAAAAATCAGTCCGGATCGAAGCGATCTTTTCTTCAAGCATCGACAGCATCTCAAGATAATCACTGTCTCTTAAAGTCACAGCCTCCACTTTACTGTCCGCTCCGCTTAAGATGCTTCTTTTAAGATCATCGCGTTCTTTTGCCGCCTTATATTCCTTAAAACAGTCAAGAGCAAGTATCACAAGAAGTATGAATCCGACCAGTATTTCCGAATAAACAAACGGCTCGATCATGATGTCATACAGCATAAAAGTCGCACTGTTAAGCGCGGTCATAATGATAAACAGAAGTATGGCCGGGATATTCTTTTTTAAGCAATGCACAAGGATCTTTCCTGTTTTCACTTGATGATATACCCGCTTCCCTGCTTGGTGGCGATGACATCACAAAGACCGATGTCTTCGAGTTTTTTGCGAAGGCGGCTCACATTTACGGTAAGAGTGTTTTCCTCGACATAGAGATCGCTCTGCCAAAGCCTTGTCATAAGTGTATCACGGCTTACGATCTTACCCTTGTTTTCCAGTAAAACCTGCAAGATCCTGATCTCGTTTTTGGTAAGCTCCGCTTTGGCCTCTCCCCTTACGACAGTATAATCCGAAAGGTTCAAAACCGCATCATAAAAATCTATCTTTGAAGATGTATCCGACATCTCATATGTACGTCTGAGTATAGCAGAAACTTTGGCATTTAAAACCATGGGATCCACCGGCTTTGCGATAAAGTCGTCTCCTCCCATATTGATGGCCATTACTATATTCATGTTGTCGGAAGCCGATGACAAAAAAACGATAGGAACCGCCGAGATCTTGCGGATCTCCGCGGTCCAGTAATAGCCGTCCTTAAACGGAAGCATGATGTCCATCAACACAAGGTCGGGACTGTACTCTCCAAATTCTTTTGATACGTTCTGAAAATCGGAAACACACTTAACTTCGTTGCCGTAGCTTTCAAGCTGTTTTTTAAGTACCTCTGCAAGTGCAAAATCATCTTCCACCAAAAAAATCTTATACATAACTTTCACCTCAAAACACATCTATCATACCATAACAGTGACGGTTATGCCTATAAAGACTTAGTGCACGATCCTGTAGTATGTCCTTGCGGTCATCATATAGATAATGCCGTATGCGATGGCAAATACCACAAATGTTATTACAGTGCAGATTATGAAAAGTCCGGTATTTGAAAGCATTAAAACTTTTAAAAGTTTTGACAGTATCGGAAATGCAAATGCAGTATGAACGCCCGCGGTAATAAGCGGCAGGAAAAACTGCATTATAAGCTGGCTTCCGATCGTCTTACGAACTTCACGCTGCTCCATACCGATCTTTTCCATGATCTGGAAACGGTCTCTGTCCTCATAGCCTTCGGATATCTGCTTGTAGTAAATGATAAGGACGGCCGAAAACATACACACAAAACCAAGCAGTATTCCGAGGAACAGGAAATTTCCGTAAAGTCCAAGGAACGATTCTGCGGTATCCCACTTTGTATCGAGAAGATAATCTATCTCACCGGGATACTCTGTTCTTAACCTGTTCGTAATTTCGCCTGTAAATTCGTCTCCGACAGCACTGACAGCTTTTTCGTCCGCAAAAGAAACCGCGATCCTGTCGTCGTATTCCGATGCATATTCACCGTAAGCCGCCTTTTGTGCTCTGTAGATCTCATCAAGGACTTCCTCGTCGGAAACCACGATCCCGATGGTATTTACCAGCTGACCCATGCCTGCCTCAATGGGGAAACGTTCAAGATATTCCTTGACCTTATATTCTTTACCTCCGACAGTAAGCGTTTCAGGCAGTTTTTTAAACATCCCTCCTGCGGGAGTCGCGATCCGGCAAAATGCGATCTCGTCTTTATCAAGATCGAGCTTTTGTCTTGTCGAGGCTTCCTCGCGGTTTTGCGAAAAATTATATAAGTCGCTTGTGATATACAAAACGCCTGTCATCTCCTCGGGTTTATAGCCTCCCATTATTTCGGTTTTATCGTAGAGTCTTTCGTCTCTGTAAATATAGGAAACATATAAATTGCTCTGTCTTTCAACTGCTTTTATCTCAATTCCTTTTTCATCGGCCACGTCTCTTACGATCTTTTCAAGTTTTTCGGCCGGGATCGGAGTAGAGATATCATCGTTTACCTCGCTTGCATTGAAATACATCTCCCGGGGATATTGCCATTTTAAAGAATCCTCAATACCGCTGTAGAGGCTTACGGTAGTGGAGATCATTACAAGAACTCCGGTCGCAAGTATCGCGATGGAAGCCAGACCTACCGCATTACGCTTCATACGGAACAAAAGTCCCGAAACTGCCGGCATATGGTTTTTGTTATAATAGTATTTTTTGTTACTCCTGAGGCATTTAAGTATAAAGATCGTGCCTGCAACAAAAAGAAAATATGTCCCGAAGATTACCAGAAACACAGCCGCAAAAAACATTCCCATTGCCGAAAGAGGACTTTTTACGGTTATCGCTATGACATATCCTGCGCCGAGACACAGTATTCCGAGCACAAACAATACCCATTTGATCTTTGGCTCACGTTCTCCTGTATGCTGTCCCGCAAGCAGTTCAACGGGTTTAAGCAATCTGATGCTGAACGAATTTATGATGTATGCCAGACCGTCGAGTGCCATAAATGCAATGACCGGTAACACGATCGTTCCTGCATTTATGTAATAAAAACCCGTAACGATAGCCCCTTTAAGGAGTTTGCAGATAAGAAGCGAAGACAGCTTGTAAAACAATATACCGAATATGATACCGATCACGATCGATATACATGACGTATAGAATGATTCATAAAAAAGAACGCGTATGACATGCTTTTTCTCCATTCCGAGTACATTGTAAAGACCGTATTCGTGCTTACGCTGCTTCATTAAGAAACTGTTGACATACAATATAAGTATAAGGGAAAGAAGTCCTATTATAACGGCTCCGATCACCATAAATACCGAAAGATATGCTCCTCCGAAAGCTTCGGCCAGCTTTTTGTCGAGTGCCAAAGTGATCATTATGTAGAAACATCCAAGCAAACCTGCCTCTGCAAGTATCCTGGGGATATAGAGGCGTGCGTTCTTTTTGATGTTGGACGCGGCAACTTTTGAATAAAGCTTCATGCTCATTGTCTGTCACCTCCGGTCCTTAACATCGTGAGGGTATCGGAAATCTTTTTGTACAATTCCTCATTTGTACTCTCACCTCTGTAGATCTGATGGAATACAACACCGTCACGGATGAACATGATCCTGTTGGCATGCGATGCGGCGTCAACCGAGTGGGTAACCATTAAAATGGTCTGTCCCGCTTTATTGACCTGCTCAAACACTTTTAAAAGATCGTTTGATGAAGCGGAATCAAGTGCACCGGTGGGTTCATCGGCAAGTATGATCCTGGGATTCGTGATAAGAGCTCTTGCGACTGCGGCACGCTGTTTCTGTCCGCCCGATACTTCATAAGGATATTTTTTAAGAAGATCTTTGATACCGAGTGATACGGCGATCGGCTCAAGGCGTCCTTCCATTTCCCTTACGGATACTCCGCTTAATACAAGAGGAAGAAGGATATTATCCTTGAGCGTAAATGTGTCCAAAAGATTGAATTCCTGGAAGACAAATCCAAGATTGTTGCGTCTGAATGCGGCAAGAGTGTTTTCTTTGACCGTAGCAAGTTCTTTGCCGTCAAGGATGACTTTACCGGATGTGGGCTTATCTAAAGCCGCAAGAATGTTAAGAAGGGTTGTTTTTCCGGAACCGGATTCACCCATGATCGCCACATATTCACCGTTTTCAACGCTGAAAGTCACGCTTTTCAGCGCTTCAACCTGCGCCGCGCCGAGTCTTGATGTATAGATCTTTTTAAGGTCTGTAACCTTTAATAATTCCATTGTAAGTACCTCCGTTTCGTATTGTAACCTCATTGTATCGAAACGGCTGTATTACCGACATCGAAGGGCGTGACGGATTTGTGACATTTTTGTAAGAAGTTATATGATGTTAAGAGGTTACTTATTGTAAAAGGTATAGGTGTTTTTGCCTTTCTTTTTGGATTCGTACAGCGCTTCGTCGCCTCTTTCAAACAGTTTTTCGGTATCGGAGACATCTTTACCGTGAACTATTCCTATACTGAGAGAAACAGGCGGCAGACCGTCACTTGTATCCTCAAGCTTTTCTCTTATGCGAAAGATCTTGGACTCGATATGCTTTTTCTGCATATTTCCTGAATGAACCATAAATACCACAAATTCATCGCCGCCGATACGGCATATGCAGTCATCATCACGGAAAACGGATTTAAGTGCACTGACTACTTTTATAAGTACTTTATCGCCCACTTCATGTCCGTAATTATCGTTAAATCCTTTAAAATCATCGACATCGATGATCATCATGTAAGTAGATGAAAGATCGATCCCTTCCAGTAAAAGATCGTATCCCGCACGATTGTAGGCTCCTGTAAGTTCATCGTGAGATGCCTGGAAACTCAGTTCTTCAAGACTGTTTTTGTAACTTAAGTACATCTTGTTGTATGCCTTGGCAAGATATCTGAATTCACTTGCACCTATCTCACGTATCGGTTTGTCGGAACGGATCTTATCAACAGCCTTGATGATCGGATGGATACCGTAATATGATGTCAATCCTACCATTGTGAAAGTAAGACCGGCCTGTATGAGTACAAAAGTTGTAACATCCGTAAGCTGACGAAACAGTCTCATTAACTCATTTGTTTCTATATTCTGGGCAAGAATATCGATCTCATTAAGACACTCTTTTACTTTTTCACGGATCTTGTCTTTCTGATCGTAATACTCATCACTTAATACCATCTCGGTCGCAAGTCTTATCTTTTCATCGTCTGACAAAGCTTCGTCTTCGGGACTTAATGTAACTTCTTTAAGAACCTCCGGATAATCGGTATATCCCTTGGCTTCGATAACGAGCTTCATGGCATAGTATTCACGGTCCATCAGTTCAACGGACCCTGCCATGGCTTCTTCGAGACTTTTAAAAGCCGCTTCGGTTTTTTCGCCCGTATTTAATTTATTAAGTGCTTCATCACGATTTTTATCGTTAAATGCTTCATTAAAATATTCGTCAAGGAAACGTCTTTCTCCGTTGATGGTAAATCTCTGAACACGCTCGGTAAGATAGTCCGATGCTTCCATAAGCTTATGCGCCGCTTTTTCAAGCTCCATATACTCATCGGTCGCTTTATTGATGTTTTTAAATGATGATGTCATCCGAACCGAAGAAAACAGTACCATAGCGGCCATTATGACCGTAGTTACTATAAGCCATACATTGATATCTCTTAACGATAATCCGCTTCTGTCTTCGGTTTCTTGGGAATGATTGATATGTATTCCTATATGACCGATACCCAGAATGACCGTTGCAACGATCATAAAGAAATTATAGCCGTATACTCCCAGCAGAAAGAAAGCCGCCACCGGAAGAGTCGCTCCCGCCACCGGTACGCCTATGAAACTTTTATACATATCGGACATTTTGTGCTCGCTCTTAAAATACTGGATCCAATATGCCTCATAAGCGACCATGCACAAAAAAGAAACCAACAGCCAAACAACATGAAATGAATGGATATTTATATTGAAATCGGTAAAGATCGGTGCGAGAAAAGTAACAGCTACCTGCCCTATCCTTTCAAGTACCAAAAGAACTTTGTTTTCATTGGCCGAAAACTTGTCATAATCTTTGGGTTTATGTTTTGTCCAGATTATATTCGGTACGAACAGCATTATAAGCCATATCAGACCGATATAAGAAAAACCGAGATGCATCTGATAACTCCCATTACTTTTATCAGGTTATATTTTCTTTATTATACCCCTGTAGGTCTTAACGAAAAAGAAAATGGTTGCTGCAGCGGACATAACTTCCGCGATCGGAAATGACCACCAAACATAATCAACGCTTCCAAGCAGCGAAAGCAGGTAAGCAGCCGGAATAAGAACCACGATCTGACGCATTATGGACGTGATCATACTGTAAATACTGATCCCAAGCGCCTGGAACATCGATCCCGTAACTATACAAAACGCCGCTACCGGGAAATGGATTCCGATTATCCTAAGTGCAACCGAACCCATACCGATCATAGTATCCGATGCGTCAAACATCTTAAGAAGCGGCCCCGGGAAGCATTCGAATGCGATAACGCCGATGATCATCATGACAGTCGCGTAGATCCACGCGAGTTTCCATGTATCCATCATGCGTTCTTTTTTCCGAGCACCGTAATTGTAGGCTACTATCGGTATCATACCGTTGTTAAGTCCGAAAACGGGCATGAATATGAAGCTCTGCAGCTTGAAATAAACTCCGAAAACGGCAACGGCCGTAGACGAAAATTCAAACAGTATCTTATTGAGTATGTAGACCATCAGTGAACCGATGGACTGCATGATTATAGAGGGAACACCAATCTTGTAAATATGACCTATCAGCACGGGATCGGGCTTGAATTTTTTAAATGATATCTGAATATCGGGATTGCTGCGGATATTTAAGATACATGCCAGAATACAAGCCACGATCTGTCCGATAACGGTGGCCACAGCAGCACCTACAACACCGAGTTTCGGAGCTCCCAATAAACCGAAAATAAGGATCGGATCAAGGATCAGGTTGATTATCGCACCCGTTCCCTGAGTGATCATTGTAAAGAAAGTTCTGCCTGTCGAGGTCAAAAGTCTTTCAAATATAAACTGTCCGAATATGCCAAAAGAACACGTTAAGACGATCGTCAGATACTGGATCCCGTATTGTGTTATCTCAGGATCGGTTGTCTGACTCATATAGAAAGGTTTTACAACCGTAAGTCCTATTATAAGGAACACAATATAGCTGAGAGCCGACAGAAAAATACCGTTTACTGCGGTTTTGTTTGCTTTTTCGTATTCATGCTCACCAAGTGATTTGGAAAGGATAGCATTGATACCGACCCCGGTACCGCCTGCTAAGGCGATCATAAGTGTCTGGAGCGGAAATGCCATTGATACTGCCGTTAAAGCATCTTCGGCTACCCTTGCCACGAAAATGCTGTCGACTATATTGTAAAGAGCCTGTACCAGCATCGATGCCATCATGGGGAGTGACATTGAAATAAGAAGGCGGTTTACGGGAAGAACTCCCATTTTGTTTTCTTCTCTTGCCGGTGCGGTTTTATTTGTCATTTTTATATCATTATTGTTATCCATATTTACCTTGCTCTGTCTTTAAAAACAGTCATATATCGCTTATTTTATAGTTCAATCCAGTTAAGGATTATAACAAATCACGCTTTTTCATTCAATAAAACGATGCATCTTGCGGCACAAAAATGCATTTCACCCCCTTATCCGTTGAATCGGGAGGCTTCCTTGGATATATTCGCATTAACAGTTATTTTTCTTTATTTAAGGAGGATTTTCCATGAATAAGATTTACCGTAAAAACGAAGTCACCTTTGCGATCGTAATGATAGTGATCTATGTGATCGGAACAATGGTATCCGAAACGATCACGGCAGGTATAGGCATTCAAAAGCTGATACCGGCGATATTTCACGTATTGTTTACGCTTATTACAGCTGTCTGGATCGCCAAAAACGGCCTTACCGAAAAATACGGTCTCATCCTTCCAAAATATAAACCTATTCGGGCATGGTTCTTTTTACCTCTCATATTTGTTGCCTGCTCCGGTCTTCTGTTCGGGATAAAGCTTAATTACGGTCCGCTCGAAACGGTATTGTTTGTTATAAGCATGTGTTGTGTCGGTTTCCTGGAAGAAATATTGTTCAGGGGTTTTCTTTTTGTCGGAATGGCACAGAAAAACGTAAGATCCGCCATAATCGTCGCTTCCGTAACTTTTGGGATCGGACATATTGTAAATCTTTTAAACGGCCGGGATCTTGCAAGGACAATATTTCAGATAATATTTGCGATCGCTGTCGGTTTTGCACTTGTGATCCTCTTTTACAAAGGAAAAAGCCTGATACCCTGTATCGTTTTTCATTCTCTCAACAATTCTTTGTCGGCTTTCGAAAAGGACACTTCCGACGTCGCAAAGTCTCTTTTGATGGATCCCGAACTGTTTGAAATGATATGTGTTATAATTTATATCGTTATTCTGGCAATATACAGTTTCTTTTTACTGAAAAAGCTTGATGTTTCACAGGAGTAAGATATGCAGCTTAAGGTAAGCAGGATCCCGATAAGTGAACCGGAACTTTTGGAGATCAGATGTCATAAGATCTCCGATGAAGTAAATGAGATCATATCGTTTGTAAAGTCGCGTCAGGGCGTTCTTAGCGGGATCATTGACGGTGAAATATATGAAGTGGCGGTTCCGGATGTATATTACATTGAGTCGGTCGATGACAGGGCTTTCATTTATACCGCAGATAAAAACTATGAAGTTAACCTGCGTATTTATGAAATGGAAGAGATGCTTGCCAAAAGTTCTTTTATACGGATCCAGAAGGGAATGCTTCTAAATCTTATGAAAGTTAAGTCTATAAAACCGGGGCTTAGCGGAAGATATGTGGCTTTGCTTAAGAATAACGAAGAAGTCATTATTTCCCGGAAATATTTCCCGGATTTTAAAAAGACTCTGATGGGGGATAACCATGAATAAATTTAAAAGAACAGTTGAAAAAGCACTTAAATTATATTTTATAGAAGTAACCCTGATCACCGTCCTTTTGATGGTACTTGGACTTGCTTTTGACTCGGATCGGACATTCAGTTATCAGGCTTATGCCTCTCCGCTCATATACGCAGTCATCGGAACGCTTCCCGTAATACTGCTTGAACGGGACAAAGAACTTTCGGTTAAGCAGATGCTGGTCAGAAATATAGCGGAACTTGCCATTATAGAAGCGGCTGTTTTGTTTATAGCGTTTTCCGTCGATACGATACCTACGGAAAGAAAAGAGATAGTTATAGGGATTGCAATCGGAATAGTTGTAGTATTCGTTATAACCGCTTTGATCGATTACTTATTTGAAATGTCGGAATCCCGGAATTTAAACCGCGCACTTGCAAGATATCAGGAAAAGAATACATTTGATACATGATCTATGCATGATCGAAAGTAAAAATGATGCAAAAATAAAATAAAAAAGTTCCGAAGATCTTCGGAACTTTTTTCGTGCCCAGAACCGGAATCGAACCAGTGACACGAGGATTTTCAGTCCTCTGCTCTACCAACTGAGCTATCTGGGCGAAAGTAGCGGGAGTAGGATTTGAACCTACGACCTTCGGGTTATGAGCCCGACGAGCTTCCAGACTGCTCCATCCCGCGATAAATATAAATGGATGGAGGTGGATTCGAACCACCGAAGCAATTTGCAGCAGATT
>JAEEMP010000012.1 GCA_016283275.1 Lachnospiraceae bacterium | reverse complement strand
CGAAAATGCATTCTTAAATGCACAGATGAAGCCGCACTTTTTGTACAATACATTAAATACGATAGCGGACCTTTGTGTTACCGATCCCGAAAAGGCCAAAAATCTTATCGCTTCGCTTAAGGATTACTGCCGCCTTATCTTAAGCATCGACAACATGGATAAGACCGTTCCGCTCCAAAGAGAAATGGAGCTTGCAATGGCATACACAAATATTGAAAAAGAACGCTTCCCGTCCATCAACTTCTATACAGACTTTCCGATAAGGATGCCGAAAGTCAATATGCCGCCGTTAACCTTACAGCCGCTTATAGAAAATGCCATAAAGCACGGAGTCCGAAAGAACGATAAGCCCGGCGTCGTGACACTTCGTATAAGGGAATCGTTCGATTCCGTAACTTTCTATGTGAGCGATAACGGCGTCGGAATGGACGAAGAAACAATGGGAAGGCTGTTCGAACAGCCAAAAGAAAACAAGAGCATAGGTGTATACAACATAGATAAACGACTTAAAAACTTATATAATTCGGGCCTCGAAGTCGAATCCACCATAAACTTAGGTACATGTATAAGTTTTACGGTTCCCAAATAATTAAGGCGGCAGTTAACTGCCGCCTTGTTCTTTACATTTTCCTTTCCGCATCTTCCAGAGAAGAATATCCGTACATCTTTACGCTGTTTTTCATGATCTCTTCGGTCACGTTTACGCCCCGGTTTTCAAGATCCACTATATATCTTGCATAAAGTTCGAGCATCTTGTCGGAATAAGTGCTTATCTCACCTCGCAGATAAGTCTCGTAGGAAGTATCGTAAGGAAGATCTTCGTCGGTGTGCACGGTTCTGGCTCTGCTCGATAATTTGGGATATTTAATCGAAAAATCCTCGCGTCTTTTTACCTGTATTGCCACAACGGCTTCTATGATATCCGATTTTTCTTTTGATATATAAGGAAAGTTTTCTTTTATCTTTTCGTATTCCTCGGGTGCCGTGCTCATCATCATACGACCGTACTTCTCGGTTATTAAGTTATGACCGAGTTTATATTCTCTGTCAAAGTCGTAAAGATACTGCATAAGCATCTCTTTGTTCCAGGTAAGATACTGGCTTTTCCGCATGATCTCAAAGGTAAAATAATCATCCTGGCAATATGCTCTTCCGCCTTCGTTTTTTACCTTGTCAAAGGCTTTAAATTCATACCTTGTGACCTTATCGGCAAGTTCTTCGATACTGTCTTGTGCGATCCCCGCCTTAAACAATAATTCCTGCGTGTGATGATCGAGATAATCGTCTATGTCGCTGATAAACCCTTTCTCATACATTTTACGCGCAAGGATCTTGCCTACCGTCTCATGGTCCTTACGCTCTATATAAGGTAAAAGCTCGGAACCGATCATTAAATTGCCTGCCGACTTAAAAAGCCATTTATCGTGCGGAGGATATTTATTCTCGATATAGTGTGCAAGCTTAAGTGCATCCTTAAGCCCGTCCATGAGCATAAGATCGGATGTAAAATCATCCTGTCTTGCCTTCATGCGCGGATAATTGTACTGTGCGCATTGAGAAAATCCTGCTGCCGCCTCGGCTGTTTTTGTGTATAAGAGCCTTGAGGGATAACCCTTCATCAGTTTATTGCGGATCTCGGTGAATTGACCCAGCGGGTCAGTGAATACTTCTCCGTTTACGGCTGTCGAAAGCGCATAATCCGGAATAACGGCATAGTAGTCATCCGTGATTGGCCACTTTCCCAACAATCCTCTGTAGAATTCGTCGATCACAAAAACACCGCGTCTTTTGCTTTCGCTTAAGGTTAAAGCCCGTTTGACGCCTTCGTATTCATCGGGAAGGGCGTCATATTCTTTCTGCAGATCTTGACCTATTTGGTCAAAATCTTCTTTTGTAAGCCATACACAAAAACCGGGGCCGTAATCATGATCCAAAGACAGGGCATCATCGAATCCGTAGCAGTCCGATCCTTTTCCCACCAAGCCGACTGCGATCCTTTCCCTGTATGACGGATATTTTACATCTATGATCGGTTTAAAATATTCTTCGTAGAAATTTCTTGCAAGATCGATGCCCTTTATACTAAGATCGCCGATCCCGCCGACCGGGTTCTTTTCACATTTTAATAGTTCATCCCTGATCCTGTAGTAGAACTCATTTCGTCCAAGGGTATCTTCCATTATCTTTAAGGCTCTCGATAAAAGCTTTTCGGCTTCGGACCCTTTACCTTTATTGTTAAGGCATATACCCATCGCATATAAAGCCGATGCGTAATGCGAATCTTCCGTATGATGTTCTTCAAACAAGTCCTTTGCAATACTTGCCTCGGAATACGCCTCATCGTATTTCATCATACCGATGAAGGTGTTCGCAAGATTTGCATGTGTTACCGCTATTTCAAAAGGTTCGCCCGCTTTTTCAACGATCGAAAGCGCTTTTTTTAATGCATTGGCAGCGTTTTCGTTTTGCCCCATCTCCTGGAAAAGAAGTGCCTTATTATTGTAAAAACTTGCAACGAGCATGGAATCTTTCGGAAGCACCGCTTTATATATCTCTTCTACGTTGTTGTAATATGCAAGAGACTCCTCAAGCCTGCCTCCGGCGCGATATGCGTTGGCGATATTTAACAGACTGGTAGCGTAAGGGATGCTTCCCACAAGTCCCATATGCTCGCAGACACTCAAAATACTGTCCGCGATCTGATACGAGTCTTCCGTGCGGCCGACTTCCCTGTAATAACCCAAAAGCTCGTTCAAAAGCTGTAGAACCGCTCCCTCATCTCCGTCCTCGATAGCGGACTGAATGCCTTCGGTAAGTATACCTTCAACTTCATTGCCACGGTTTTCGTTAACTGCCTTATCAAGCTGTTCAAGTACAAGTTCTACATTCATCTTTTTGCCTTTCTGTAAGCCCAAAGTGCTCTGTAGTAAAAAATGAACAGATACGGATGCTTAAGATGAAGATCCGTCATTCGCTTTTCTTCCGCATCTATCCTTTCCTTAAAGTATTTATTGTTCCTGAAATCGGGGACATACTTCAAAAGTCCTTCTCCGATCGATCTAATGAACTTCTTATCTGTATGCTTTCCTTCGCGCACATATGAAAACAGCGTATTTAAATAATACAGACTTATGAATTTATATTCTATTTCCTCTTTGAGTTCTTCGTAAAAACCTCTGTTTTTCGCATCCTCGATCATTAAGATCCCGGATCTCATGCGGTCTTCACAGCGTGCTTTGTTAACGGTATGAACGGTCGAGGTATCGTGCTGGTAATAATAATACAAAGGTTCTTTTACATATTCAAAATGCTTTGCGGTGACCATATAAGCGTTTCCGACCGCATTGTCCTCATAAAAGATACCTTCGGGAAAGAATAGTTTTTCGTTTACTATCCTGTCTCTTTTAAATATCTTGGGACATAAGCTTCCGCCGTCCAGGATAAGGCTTTTTCTTTTGGCTGTATCAAGTATTCCGACCTGATCGTCGCGATTATTCGGAATAATCTTCCCGACGGT
>JAEEMP010000115.1 GCA_016283275.1 Lachnospiraceae bacterium | reverse complement strand
CCGCGTGCGCCTCCAGGGACTCGAACCCTGGACACCCTGATTAAGAGTCAGGTGCTCTACCAACTGAGCTAGAAGCGCATTTATACTATATTCACAACGCAAAAATGAATATAGCACAGGTTTTATATTTTGGCAAGAAAATTTTTAATTTTTTTTAAATTTGTATTACCTGTACCAAAATAAAAAACTTTAAACCGCAGTAATATATACGATCATATATACCGCTCTTAAATACAAAAACCCGTATATAAGCGAGGATCTGATCTCTGCGGACTCAAGAATATCAAATATAAGTACGGTCGTAAGATATTTAAGCATAAACATTATTACCGGATAAAGTCCGGGAACGATAATTCCGAGGGAAAGAAGTAAAAGAGAAGGAATTATCCAGATAAAACCGGTCCTGCCCCTTTTCATGCCCTTTATGTACGAAAGCGAGGCCGCCAGAATAAGAACAATGATCGAAGGGATTAGATCCGATACGGAAGTTAAAAGCATCGCGGGCAATCCCGGATTTGACTTATACGCTTCAGCCCTGAATATCTCTATTACATAATCCGGAGATACAATCTGCATAAGAGCGGTAAAAATGACAAAAAATCTGCATGCCGCTCCGATATTCATATATTTAAAGCGAACCAGCGGAATGATCACAAGCAATGCGGCTATGATCGTATAAGCCGCATCTGTTATGATATCAAAAACGATCCTCAGATCACTTCCCGCTTTTAGGCAGAAAAAGTAACCGACTCCCGTTGCGGTCTGTGAATCATGTACCGCATACACAAAAGCGATCGCCAATAATGCGGTTAAAAATATTGAAACAGCTTTTTTCATCTTAATCCTACACAATTCTTGTAACTATTATCACTAAACTGTATACCCATGCAAAAGAAAACAACAATGCGGTATATACCGAAAAATCCTTATAAATGGCGGTAATCTTATTTATAAGCCTAAGTGATACCACCGTATTCAATATCATGATCCCAAATGCCGCCCTGTCCGGAAAATGCGGTGATAGAAGCATAGCGCCAAAAGCCAGGACAGACATGACAAGCAGAGAGATCTCACATTCATCGAGCTTAACTTTGCAATATTTGAAAGATATCACGATCAAAAATATCAGTATTATCACCGAAAGAAACAGATAAGCGCACCCTGCCGTAAGCATAGATATAAATCTGTTCCTTACCGCTTCGATAACAGAACCGCTCTCGCTAAACTCGCTTCTTACAAAATTTCCGGGTGCAAGTATACACAAAGCACTTCCGATAAAAGAAAAAACAATACCCTCGATCATCCATGCCTTTATACGTCTTTTTCTTTTAATCAGAAGGTAGAACGAAACCCCGACAGCCAGGCAAAATGATGCGGGCCCCATATTTTCGTTACTCCAGCCCGTGATAAGCCCAAGAGGAACCATCCATACCGATGCTCCCATTAACGGTTTAACATCATCCGAAAACTCCCGTATATATATGTATACAAAAAGCAAGATCCATACAGTCGAATACAGATAATTAACCGAACCCGATTGCCAGAATATGCTGTAGAAAAGACCGGGATTCAGCGCGATTATAAAAACGACCGCTTCCGCAAAAGAAACCGCCTTATCTTCCTTCTTAATAAATAAAGTCATTATAACGGCCAGAAGAACATGAACACATATGTTCAAGATATCGGCAAAGACTTCACCGCCCATCAGAATAAACTGAAGAAGTGTATGCGTTATACTTCTTCCTCCCCAGTTTAAATAATGCCAGATCTGACTTTCGATTATGTCTTTTGGTCCGGAAAGAGGCTGCCCGGTCACCAGATTGGTAGAATACCAAAGATCGTCCATCATAAAAGGTGTTTCCCTGTGATACACAAAAGCAACAACAAGAAGCACACCCGCAGACAATATATATAATAAAGTAGATAATTTTTTCTTTTCCATATTTTTAATATAAAACATGTTAAATAGTCTTACAAGTATGTTAGATTTCTTGAATTTGATTGTTTGCTGTGATATAAGATATTAGATTTGGGAAAGAAGGAAAATATGCGATTAAGGGAACTTTTGGATTACAAGAACGTTGTGATCCAGTGTCACGACAATCCCGATGCCGATGCTATTGCAAGCGGTTTCGGTATTTATCTTTATCTTAAAGAAAACAATATCCCGGTTAGGTTTGTGTACGGAGGAGATTTCCCCATTCACAAGTCTAACCTCGTTTTAATGAAAGATTCTTTAAACATTCCCATCGAGTACGTTAAATCCATTGATATTCCCGATCTTTTGATAACTGTAGACTGCCAGTACAAAGAAGGAAACGTTAAGTATTTCCCCGCAAAAAACGTTGCGGTGATCGATCATCACAAGGCTTCGGGCCCGCTTCCTTCTTTAAACGTGCTTAAGAGCAATTTGGGCTCATGTTCGACTATTGTATGGCATCTTCTCAAAAAAGAAAACTTTGATGTCAATAAAAATACCGATCTGGCTACAGCTCTTTACTATGGCCTTATGACCGATACAAACGGTTTTACCGAACTGTACCATCCTCTGGACAGAGACCTTCGCGACACTTTAAAATACAGTAAAAGCAGCATACAATCCTTCAGAAACAACAATCTTTCCTTAAGTGAGTTGAAAATTGCCGGAGAGGCACTTGAAAAGACTCATTACAGCAAAAAATACCGTTGCGGACTCGTTGAAGTAAAACCTTGCGACCCCAATATCTTAGGTGTTATAAGCGATATGCTCCTGGAAGTGGACGGTGTGGATACATGTATAGCCTACACCCTTTTAAATGCCGGCATAAAGCTTTCCGTAAGATCTTGCATCAAAGAAGTGCAAAGCAATGAATTTGTGAAATTCCTTTCGGACGGACTCGGCTCCGGAGGCGGGCACTACGACAAAGCAGGCGGTTATATGGAACGCTCTCTTTTAGATCTTATGGGCGTTGATTATAAACAGAAAGCCGTTAACGGATTCATCAAAAAACGTATCAGAGATTATTTTGCGGACACAAAGATCCTCCACGCGGGAAATTGCAATGAAGACCTTACTTATTCCCCGATCTACACGAAAAAAGCCCTTCTTATGGGCTATGTGGATCCCGCCGAAATGGATCTTATCGGAAAAACCGTTACCTTACGTTCCATTGAAGGCGATATCGATGTATACTGCGATGATTCCATTTATATAATGATCAGGATTGACGGAGAGATATTCCCTATAAAGAAAACCGATTTTGAAAAGAGTTTTTCGATTTCCGATATACCTTACAAATTCCCCGGTGAATATGAGCCGTCAGTAAAGGATGCCAACTCCGGACAACTTTTTTCTGTCATTCCGTATGCAAGATCGTGTATAATATCCGAGGCAACTCCCGTTTATGCCAGAAAATTAAGCGAGAGGGTAAAGGTTTTCACAGTATGGGACAAAGAAAAATATACCCTGGGAAAACCCGGTGATTATCTTGCCGCAAAACTTGATGCACCCGATGAGCTGTTCATAATCAACAATGAAACCTTTCAGGCTACTTATGAACAGAAACTTTGTAAGGAGGCAATATGATATTTGATACACATGCCCATTATGATGACAGTGTTTTTGATGAAGACAGAGATATCCTTCTGTCTTCTTTTTATGAAAGCGGAATTTCCGGTGCGATATGTGCCTGTGCGGAATTTCCTTCAATAGTAAAGATAAAAGCTCTTTGCGATAAGTATGATTTTCTTTTTCCCACTATAGGTATCCATCCTAGCGAAGTGACTGACTTTAATGAGGATAAAAGACGGGAAATGAATGCTTTAATAGAAGAGATAAAGCCTGTAGCGATAGGCGAGATCGGTCTTGACTACCACTATCCCGAACCATCTTCCGATGTGCAGCACGAAGCATTTATATATCAGCTTAAAGTGGCTCAAAAATACGATCTTCCGGTCATCATCCATTCAAGAGAAGCTTCGGAAGAAACTTTTGAGATCATAAAAGAATACGGCCCGGACAAAAAAGGCGTTATACACTGCTATTCGGGCTCTCCCGAAATGGCAAAAGAATATGTGAAAATGGGATATTACATAGGTGTAGGCGGTGTTGTAACCTTTAAAAACGGCAAAAGACTTAAAGAAACCGTTAAGGCCATTCCTTTGGAGCGGATCCTTCTTGAAACCGATGCACCGTATCTTGCTCCCGAACCCAACAGAGGCAAAAGAAATTCTTCTTTGTATCTTCCGTATGTGGTCAACGAAATAGCCGCGCTTAAGTCCATGCATCCCAAACAGGTCGAAGATGTCACGGAGAAAAACGCGGCCACACTGTTCAATATTGATATACGGGGTTTAAGAAGATCCTAATCGGCTGATACTATGGTAACAAGTTCCTTTGAAAGATGTTTTATGATACTTTCTTCCAAAAGCTTGGGTTCTATGGGTTTGGAAATATAATCCACGAATCCGATCTCCAAGTATTCTTCCCTGACACCGTTTATGGCGTTGGCAGTAAGTGCGATCACTTTCGTGTCTTTATTAAGACTCCTGCTGTCGGTCTTAAGCATCCTGAACGCCTCAACACCGTCAATCTCAGGCATCATGTGATCCATAAATATAAGATCGTATTGCTTGTCACGGCACTTCATAAGGCACTGGTTGGCACTCAGTGCCGTATCGATCTGAAGCTCTGTACGCGACAATAACTTTTTAACTATATCAAGATTTGTCTTATTGTCATCCACAACAAGTATTTTTGCTTCCGGCGCATGGAAAAGTTCCCTGTAGCCGGATTTATTTGTATTGTTTGAAACAACCGCATCTCTGAATGCTCCGATCGGAGAATGATCTTCAACAGCCTGCGGGATCGAAACACTGAACACGCTTCCCGAACCGTAACGGCTCTTTACGCTTATCTCGCCGTGCATCTCTTCCACGAGATTTTTAACGATCGCAAGCCCCAGTCCCGTTCCCTGAATGTTTTTGTTTTTGATCTCGTCCACACGGTTAAAAGAAACAAACAGCTTATTTATATCATCATCCTTAATGCCGATTCCGGTATCGGAAACTGAGATCTTCAAAAGGTCTACATCAAAGATATCCGTCGCCTCATTACTTACTTCAAGTATTACACGCCCTTCTTTTGTGTACTTAAACGCATTTGAAATAAGATTTGTCACAATCTGACGTATAAGCGTTATATCTCCTCTGTAAGAGGAAGCTACATCGGGTGAAAATATACATATCGCCTCAAGTCCGTTCTTTGAAGCGCGTTCTTTCATCAAAGCATTCATATCTTTCAAGAACGCAAGTGTCTTGTACGGAGCTTCCACAATCTCCATCTTTCCCGACTCGATCTTTGAAAAATCAAGAATATCGTTGACGATGCTTAAAAGAATATGACCGGATTGATCTATATAATCGGCATATTCGAGTATCTGCTTGTCATCGGAGTCCCTGAGTATCATCTCATTCATACCGATGATAGAATTGATGGGCGTACGGATCTCGTGAGACATTTTTGCAAGAAATGCACTCTTGGACTCATTGGCGGCAACAGCCTTCGCTCTCTCCACATCAACTGATTTTATATCCCATATCTGCTGAAGAACACCCGAAATGAACAGAATGTACAAACCTGTCAGCATATAATATCCGTCGATCAGATGAGGGACAAGATTTATCATCAATATCTCTATAACGGCAAAAACCGTAAAACCTATAAGACCGTAAAGATAAAGTCTGTAATCCTTACTGTATCCGCGCTTTACGTCATATACGATTATGGCAAGTATTATAGCGATTATAACCGCGATCAGAACATCTATTAAAAGCAATGCATTGATAAAATAGAAAACGCCGGTAAAATTAAGCACCGTAAACACGGTAAAACATAACAATGACAATGCGGTAAGACATCGGAAAGCTCTGTTATACCTCTTTTTGAGCATGGCGTTTACATAGGAAATAAACGAAAGCGGTACAAGCATACACACAAGATATGAAGTAACACCGTCCACTACATACTTTCCGAAAACAAATTGAAATGCATAACTGTCGGTTAAATACCAGGCAGCGCCCAACGCTATTGCTCCGGAAAGCTTGGCCACAAGCAACGTTTTTTTGCTGATCAAGTAATATACGATATTGGTAATGACTATCAAAGAACATATGAAAAGAAGGATAAGCGCAAGAATGATCGGATAAAACTCTCGTGAAACCTTCTCGATAATTATACCGTTAACATTGCCTATATATACTTCTTTAAAAAGACCGTTGAAATCAGTGGGCTTCCATCTTATGACCTTTAATGTCTTTCCGGCGTCGTTCTGATTGAGCTTTATAAACATCGAGAAATCTTTGACAACCGTACCCGGCATATTGATATCGTTAAGATAGAAAGAAGAACGAAGTTCATCGCCTATATACACTTCAACGTTTGCACTGTTTGAAATACATATGCTGCTGTCGACCGGAATGCTGTCGGGAAGCGTCTTTTCGAAGGTAACTACTTCCTCTTTTACACCGTCATAGGCATAAGGAAGCGTTAGATTATCCTCAACGGTACCGTCAGGAAATGTCACCTTCCAGCCGTCACTTAAGCTTTCGCATACATTTCTGAATTGAACCGGCAGATTAACGGCAGACATGCAATATATGAAGAAAATGATCGTACCCGCAAGAAAAGCCAAATATATGAATCTTAGGACCGCATCGATAGGATTTTTCTTTTCATCCATCGGTATCAACCTCCGAACCCAACGTTAGACCTGCAAAAATGTGCATACACAGTGATTATTATAGCATACAGACAGCGGATTTTGCCAATATTTGTATCTTTTTACGGCATATATTATAATTACACATAAAAAACGAAGGAAAATTTATGGCAGATCTCGGTAATCTTTCAAATACGCTTAAAGTACTTGAAAAATACAATTTCAATTTTCAGAAAAAATACGGGCAAAATTTCCTTATAGATTCAAATATTCTTGAATCCATAGCCGATAAGGCCGGCATCACAAAAGACGACTGCGTTTTGGAGATCGGTCCCGGTATCGGTACCATGACCCAGTATTTATGCGAAAAAGCCCGTTTTGTGATTGCCGTTGAAATAGATAAGAACCTTATCCCGATACTTAACGATACTTTATCGGAATACGACAATAAGACAATTATCAACAAGGATGTGTTAAAAGTTGATATTAATGCACTTTGTGATGAGTATAACGGTGGAAAACCCATTAAAGTCGTGGCCAATCTTCCATACTACATTACAACTCCCATTATCATGGGACTTTTCGAAAGCCATGTTCCGCTTGACAGTATAACCGTAATGGTACAAAAAGAAGTGGCCGACCGCATGAAAGTCGGTCCGGGCACAAAGGATTACGGTGCGCTTTCTTTGGCCGTTCAATACTATGCTCATCCCGAAACAGTTTTAAATGTATCTGCCAACTGTTTTATACCAAAGCCCAATGTGGACAGCGCAGTCATAAAGCTTACTCTGCATAAGGATAATCCCGTATCTGTCAGGGATGAAGCTTTAATGTTTGCACTTATAAGAGCAGCCTTCAATCAAAGAAGAAAGACCCTTGTAAACAGTATCTCCAATGCCGGATTACAGGGAATAGCAAAAGAAAACGTAGTAAATGCTCTTGAAAAGATGGAATTGCCTCAAACGATAAGGGGCGAGGCATTGACCCTTGAACAGTTTGCAAGATTATCCGATCTTGTTAAATAGGAAAATACCCCGGCTCAAATGAGTCGGGGTATTAACATTTAGGGAGAGAATTTATTATAACAAACGCTTTTTATCATAAAAGTTTCTTATCACTTCTTCGGCGGGCTTTGAATAAACATCGTAGTTTAACTGTTTGTCCGCATCCTTTGGATTATAAAGCTTATGGCACCATGCCCATATAAACATTCCCTTGATCCAGTCACGCTTTTCGCATGCTTTAAACATCGTGTCATACCAGTCTGCCTGGCCTTTTAGATCGCATTCATCGCGGATTGCCCAGTTATTGGGAACCATATTGGAACCCCTGACCGACATACAGCCTGTCTCTGCAAAGATAAAAGGTTTATCAAACTTTTTAACAACCTTTTCGATACGGTCAAGCTCAGTATCCCACTTATCTATCGGATAGTAACCGCTGGACGATATATAATCAAGCGCATCCCACCACTTTACGTTATGTTCCTGATATTTATCGGTATTGTATGTAATAGGTCCTTTATATACATCTCTTAAATCCGAGATCAGTTTTCTCCACTCTTCTTCGCGGTGCTCGCTCATTACCATTTCACAACCGGGAATAAACAGATCAACCTTTGCCTCTTCGGCGATCTTTGCAAAACCGGCCTGAAACTCCGTATATGATCTGAACCAGTTGCCCCATTTGGGCTCACAGGGTACATCTTCATCGAAGAAATTGATATGGGCTCTCCACGTTCCGTTTTTGCAGTTAACGGTAGGCTTAATGGCAACTTTCATACCCTGTTCTTTTGCAAAAAGGATCATTTCCGTAAGCTGCTCTTTTGTAACGCTTTCCCTGCCGACCGTAATGGTCTCGGACTGCGGCGTATCCTGAAGTGCGTTGGGCACAAAGGTCACAAAATCTGCATGGGTGTTTTCTTTCATCTTAAGAAAACTCTCTTTTGATTCTTTTGAGCATAGATGATCCCCTGGCACAAACGGTGCAAAAGTCATACCGCATATGTATTCCATAAATTTCTCCGTTTCTTAAAAAATGAAAAAACCTTTTTCCAATAAATAATATAGATTTTGCAAAGTAAAACCGCTATAATCACACTATATAAAAATTGTACAAACCTATTTTTCGGAGGGTCTATGAACTCACTCTTTGAGTACACGGATACGCTTAACGCTCCATATGAGGCATTTCTGTTTGATGTGTCCAAAGAAACCTTTCCAATTCGCTCTCACTGGCATTACTTTACGGAGGTTCTCTATATGCTCGAAGGTAATGCTATTGTTAACTGTGACTCGGAGAGTTTTGTTTTGTCGCCCGACGAAGTTTTTATATTTCCGCCGTCTTCGGTACACTCGATCTATTCCACAAGTTACGGTCCCTTACGATACTACGTATTGAAATTTGACCTAAACCAGCTTGAATCGGCCGTACATTCTTCGGAAACCGGCAATATACGCTTTACTTCCTGTTTTCCGCCGAGTATGCCCAGAACAGAAGAATTTTTAAAACTCGATCTTTCATCCGATGAGGATTCTTTGGAAAGAGAAAAAGTCAAAGGGCTTTTTGAGGGCTGCATAAAAGAAATGAATGGCAAAGGATTTGGTTACTTCTCCGTTACGCGATCTTATATATGCGAGCTTTTGATCCACTATTTAAGAAAAAGACGTGCGATGGGTCTTAAACTGGATGACTTAAAAGATGTAAAAGGATCCGAAAACATCAATAACATTACCGAATATATAGACGATCATTTAAACGAAGATCTGAGAGTGGAAGATCTGGCAAAGAAATGTAATATGAGTTATTCCTATTTTGCGAAATGCTTTGCCGAGCTGTACGGACAATCATGTAAACACTACATTTCATTTTTGAGACTGTGTAAGGCAGAGAACATGCTTCTTTTCACCGATTACGATCTTACTTACATAAGTCAGGAAACCGGGTTTTGTGACTGCTCGCATCTTATACACGCATTTAAAGAGAAAAACAAAGTGACTCCTCATCAGTACAGGAAAATGCACACCGACGCAGGAGCCACAGGCTGATCAACGATATTTTTTCATTTCTTCATATTTGAGGTTTCCCCCGAAAAGGTCGAGCGCACTCCCGACCGTAAAGTTAAGCTTTCCGTGGGAGACCTCATTTATTGCCTCAACATCTTCTTTTGATGAGATCCCTCCGGCATAAGTAATCGGCATATCAAGCTCATCGGAAGCCTCTGAAAGTATCCCGATAAGTTCAGGATCCGGACCGGCTTTTTTTCCTTCCACATCCACACCGTGGACCAGAAACTCATCGCAAAATGCGCTTAAACTTCTAAACAGAGCAAGCCTTATCTTTTCATCGGTAAACTTCTGCCATCTGTCCGTTACCACATAGTAACAGTCGCCTTTTTTGCGGGCGCTTAAGTCGAGCACGATGTGTTCTTTGCCCACCGCTTTTTCAAGTTTTGAAAGATTCTCAAAATCAACCTTCCCGTCCTTAAAAACATAACTTGTGACGATCACGTGGGATGCTCCCGCCTTAATGTATTCAAAGGCGTTTTCCGCTGTGATCCCGCCTCCGACCTGAAGGCCCGAAGGATAAGATCTTAATGCCGAGATCGCCTCCGCTTTCGTGGCTTCGTAATATTCGCTGTCTTTGGAATTAAGTAATATAACGTGGGCACCTTTTATATTGTCTTTCATGTAAAGAGACGCGTAAAAAGAAGCATCCCTATCCGACACATAATTGTCCTTTGCGCCGTCTCCCTCATCTTTAAGTGTCGAACCCACTATCTGTTTCACTTTTCCGTTATGAATGTCTATGCATGGACGAAATTCCATATTGACTCCATTCTCCCCATGTATGATACTCCCGCATTCCTCTTGTATCTTACAACCTATATGCATCTTTATGCAAGGAAGTCTTCCGCTTTATTGACTTTTCGCCAAAATAAGCAGATAATGTTTTTCAAAGATTTAGCGTGTTAAATCAAAAAGAATCAAAAGGAGTGTTCGGATTATGGAAAAAGCAAATATCGATTGGTCCAATATCGGTTTCGGCTATCTTCCCACTGCGAAAAGATTTGTATCCAATTACAAAAACGGTGCCTGGGACGACGGCTGTCTTACAGAGGACGATAAAGTCGTCATCAGCGAGTGCGCCGGAGTATTACAGTACTCGCAAAGCTGTTTTGAAGGATTAAAAGCATATACTACGGAAGACGGTCACATCGTCTGCTTCCGCCCCGACTTAAATGCTTCGCGTATGGCAGACAGTTGCAGGAGACTTGAGATGCCTGTCTTCCCCGAAGAAAGATTTGTACAGGCTGTTGTTGATACCGTTAAGGCCAATGATGCATATGTTCCTCCTTACGGATCCGGTGCGACCTTATATATAAGACCTTATATGTTCGGAAGTTCTCCGGTCATCGGCGTAAAGCCCGCTGAAGAATATCAGTTCAGAATGTTCACCACACCCGTAGGCCCTTACTTTAAGGGTGGAGCAAAGCCCATAACGATCAGAGTTTGTGATTATGATCGTGCGGCTCCTCACGGAACCGGCCATATCAAGGCAGGTCTTAATTATGCAATGAGCCTTTATCCTATCATGGATGCTCACAGACAGGGTTACGATGAGAACATGTATCTTGATGCCGCAACCCGTACAAAGGTTGAAGAAACAGGCGGAGCAAACTTCCTGTTCGTAACAAAGGACGGAACAGTTGTAACTCCCAAATCTGACAGTATCTTACCTTCGATCACAAGAAGATCTTTGATGTATGTTGCAAAAGAGATCTTAGGCCTTAAGGCTGAAGAAAGAGAAGTATACTTTGATGAAGTAAAAGATATGGCTGAATGCGGACTTTGCGGTACCGCTGCAGTTATTTCCCCTGTAGGCAAGGTTGTCGATCACGGCAAAGAGATCTGCTTCCCTGCAGGCATGAACGAAATGGGACCTGTTACCAAGAAGCTTTATGATACTCTTACCGGTATCCAGATGGGCAGACTTGAAGCTCCCAAGGGATGGATCAAAGTTATCGAGTAATCGATCTTCTATCGTTTCAATAATTTCAAATATCAAAAAAACCGGCTCGCGTGAGCCGGTTTTCTTTATCTAAATCTTAATCTTCCTTTTTCTTTCTTGCGGAAAGAACCTTGTTAGTAATGATACCAAGGATCAATGCGCATGCTACGGAAGTGATCGTGATTGAACCGAAACTTACCACAAGACCGCCGATACCGGAGATCAAGATGACCGAAGCGGTAAAGAGGTTTGTGTTGTCGTTTAAGTCAACGGGCTGAAGCATCTTAAGACCGGATACTGCAATGAATCCGTAAAGAGCTACGCACACACCACCCATTACACAATTGGGAATTGTGGAAAGGAAGGTTACAAAAGGAGCTACGAAGGAAGCAACTATTGCAAGTACAGCAGTTGTGAGGATCGTTACGATCGAAGCGTTAGCGGAAATAGCTACACAACCTACGGACTCACCGTATGTGGTGTTGGGACATCCGCCGAAGAATGCACCGACCATGGAACCAACGCCGTCACCGAGTAATGTTCTGTGAAGACCGGGCTCCTCAAGAAGGTCTCTTTCGATAATAGATGAAAGGTTCTTGTGATCTGCGATATGCTCGGCAAATACTACGAAAGCAACCGGTACATATGCTGCTGCGATAGTAGCAATGTATGCGCCCATGGAACCGACATCACCAAATGTAAATCCGCCGGAAAATGCGGTTACAAAGGTAAAAGAAGGATACCACTGCATATGGGAGAAAGCTGAAAAATCAATAATCTGAAGTGATTCGATTCCTGTAAGAGTCATGATCGCCGCAACCACATAGCCGCATACGATACCAATAATGAAAGGGATCATTTTAAGCATCTTCTTACCGTATACCGAACAGATCATTGTTACGAACAATGTAACAAGGCCGCAGATAAGACAAGCATAAGGTGATGCTGCCTGTGTACCGTCTGCCAAAAATACCTTACCGGTCGTAAGATCGCCTATCGCATTGCCTGCAAGCGAAAGACCGATGATCGCAACTGTGGGTCCGATCACTACTGCGGGCATAAGCTTGTTGATCCAATTAACTCCCGCAAACTTAACGATAGCAGCGATAACCACATATACCAAACCTGCAAAAGCTGCACCGAGGATAAGACCTAAATAACCGAGAGACATTGAAACACCGCCTGCGAAAGCAGAGAACATAGAACCGATAAAAGCGAATGATGAGCCTAAGAAAACGGGGCTCTTGAACTTTGTAAAAAGAAGATAAACCAGAGTACCGACACCTGCACCGAACAGCGCCGCCGAAGGTGACATGTTATTGCCTATTATTGCGGGAACCGCAATCGTTGCAGCCAGGATAGCCAGTAACTGCTGCAGTGCGAAGACCAGGGTCTTTCCGAATGAAGGCCTGTCTTCAACAGTATAAATCATTTTCATACCTTTCTCCTCCTGTTCCATAATCAAAAAAGTTTATACTTTTTTTATTATTACACTTGGATTTTTGGTTGTAAAGTGGATTAAATAAAGTCAGACAAATCAATTTGTTGTCAATTTATTGGCCCTCGTTTATAATCAAATAAGGGTTTGTACCCAATGGATATAGGAGCATGTTTATGACACCCGATAAGATCTGGTCTTCATTTTATAAGAAGATAAAACCTGAATATAAGGCCGCTTTCTTTGGCACATTTATAATCGGATCACTCGCACATCTTTATGCGATAACCAATAACTTTCTCACCTTTGATTCAATGTGGAATATCTATTCCGACCAGGATATGATCACTTCCGGCAGGCAGTTTTTAACCTATGCCTGTTCGGTTGGTTCTTACTATGATCTTCCCTTGATAAACGGTCTTCTTGCGATACTGTATCTTTCTTTTGCCGCAGTCGCGATCGTTTCTGCGTTTAATATAGAAGGAAAGGTGCTTCCCGTGATCGCCGGGGGGCTTCTTGTAACATTTCCCTCGGTTTCTTCGACTTTTGCCTATACATATACGATAGACGGATATATGCTCGCAGTTCTTCTTGCATGCCTTGCATATCTTCTTTCAAGAAATCTTAAATACGGTTTTATCGCCGGAATATTTGCTCTTGGGTTAAGCATCGGAATATATCAGGCGGAGTTTTCTTTTACGATACTTCTTTGTATCTTCGGTCTTATGCTTGATATCTTGAACGGCGAAAAAACAAAAGAGCTTCTTACAAAGGCTTTAAAATATGTTGTGATGGGTATAGGCGGATATGCATTTTACATTATTACGCTGAAGATAATGCTTTCCGTTAAAAATACCGCGATCTCAGGCTATCAGGGTACAGACCGCGTATCGACATTTAAGCTTTCCGAACTTACCGCGGGACTTAAAGCCGCCTGGGACAATTTCTACTACTTTGTAAGATACGGCGGAGCCTTTTCAACGACTTTGGCTTTAAAGATCTTCTATCTTATCTTTATGGCATTGGGTGTCGTTTCTTTTATATATCTTTTTATAAAGAAAAAAACATACAAGAACCCTTTAAACATCGTATTTCTTGTAATACTTGCAGCGGTCACGCCTTTCGCTTCATGCCTTATCACGATCCTTTCTCCCGATACATACTTCCATCTTTTGATGCGTATGCCGTGGGTGGTCATAATGATATTCTTTGTAGCGCTTCTTAATATGTTTAATAAAGAAGTGGCGGTTAAGTTTGAGACCTGCCTTTCGATCGTATCCGTTGTATCGGCGCTTGTGCTTATACTTCAGTTTGCCGTTGCGGGAAATATCGCTTATTTTAATCTTAACGAACGCTACGAAAAAACCTTTGCGACATGCGTAAGACTTGTGGACAGGATAGAACAGACCGAAGGCTACAGGGCCGGTATGCCTGTAGCGATACTGGGCGGATTCCCGGATGAAAACTATTATCCTTCAACCGATATCACCAAAGACGACTTAAGCGGTTATTTCGGTGTGGACGGAAATCTGGTGTGCAATTCCTCGGGTTCGTATCAGACCTTCTGTGAAAGATATTTGAACTTTACTTTCCCGATCCTGACTCTTGAAGAGGAACTTAAGATCGTCGATACCGATGAATTTAAAGCAATGGACAAATTCCCGGCCGAAGGAAGTTTTAAGATCATAGACGATGTGCTTGTGATCAAGTTAAACGGCTGACAGCATTGATCTTATTTGCAGAGTAAAAAGTAAAAACCCGGTTCACAATAAAGTGAACCGGGTTTCATTATATATCCTATCAAAGTCTGAACAATGTTCCGATAATACCACGGCCTAAAGATGCACCGACGTTACCGCCCAAAGTCTTTCCGAACTTACCGCCGAAACCGCCGAGCGATTTACCGAGCTCACGGCCGATCGTGCCTGCTGTTGAGGAAGCAACGGACTTGGCTGCACTCTTGACCGCCTTACCCTTCTTGGCCTTTTCTTTCTCAGCTTCTTTTTCAGCCTTAGCCTGAGCCTTTGCAGCTTCCTTATCGGCTATAGCCTGTTCTTTTGCCGCAGCCGCTTCTTCAGCAGCCTTGGCTGCTTCTTCTTCCAGCTGCAAGCTTCTTCTCTGCATGAATTCATAAGCTGAGTCATTGTCAACATATTCCGCATATTTATTATAGAATTCGGAATTGTTGATCGTTGACTGCCTCGTCATCTCATCGAGTGTTCCGAGCAAACTCTGCGGAGGAAGGATCTTCGCTCTCTGTACCATAGTGGGAATACCCTTAAGATCGAGTACGGATACAAGCGCTTCACCTGTTCCGAGTTCCTGAAGAGTATCATATGTATTGAATTCAGGATTCTCTCTGAATGACTTAGCGGCTGCTCTCGCACCTTCCTGCTCCTTGGGAGTGTATGCGCGGAGTGCGTGCTGGATCTTGTTGCCGAGCTGGGCAAGTACGCCATCGGGAATATCCTTCGGATTCTGTGTGATAAAGTAGATACCTACGCCCTTTGAACGGATGAGCTTAACAACCTGCTCGATCTTATCAAGCAATACCTTATTGGCAGTATCGAAAAGCATATGAGCTTCATCGAAGAAGAACACCATCTTGGGCTTCTCGGGATCACCGATCTCGGGAAGTGATTCGAACAGCTCACTCATAAGCCAGAGTAAGAATATCGAATACATCTTTGCATTAAGCGCAAGTTTCTGTGCATCAAGGATCTGGATCATACCTCTGCCGTTAAAATCGGTCTTCATCCAGTCTCTTATATCGAGTGCGGGCTCACCAAAGAACTGATCGGCACCGTCCGATTCCATTGCCACTATTCCTCTGGTAATAGCTGCAAGGCTTGCCTGTGCGATATTACCGTATTTTAAACTGTATTCCTTGGACTTTTCGCCTACATACTGGCACATAGCCTTTAAGTCCTTTGTATCTATCAAAAGGATTCCTTCTTCATCGGCTATCTGGAAAATGATAGTAAGGATATCCGTCTGTGTATCGTTAAGACCCATAATACGGCTTAAAAGAAGCGGGCCCATCTCTGTAACGGTCGTACGAAGCGCAAGACCTTTTTCTCCGTATACATCCCAGAAATTAACGGGATAACCCTTGCTCTCGAAGCCTTTCTCATTAAGATTCATGGCCTCAACTCTTTTAACGATATTTTCACTGTCGTCACCCGGCTTCATCATGCTTGCAAGGTCACCCTTAACATCAGCCAAAAATACCGGAACCCCCATATCACTGAAGGACTCAGCCATAACTCTCAACGAAACGGTTTTACCTGTACCGGTAGCACCGCAGATCATACCGTGACGATTGGCCATTTTGGGATAAATGTAAATGTCTTCGTCGCCGGCCTTACCAATAAGTATCTTGCTATCGTAAAACATAAGTTGCCTCCTTAAAAAGAAATAATAATTCCCTATAAAATATAATACTTTCTATCACTTGCTTAAGTCAAACGGATAATGCAACTTTTCAAAAGTTATTTACGAAGCCTCAACGCGTTTGTGACCACGAAGAGAGAACTTAAACTCATACATGCGGCGGCTATCGCGGGAGTAAGACGAAGGCCGAAAGGAATAAATAATACTCCCGCTGCGATCGGAATGCCTATCATATTGTAAAAGAACGCCCAGAACAGATTCTCCTTTATGATCTTCATTGTTCTTTTGCTTAATGAAAGAGCATATGCGGCATCTTTAAGAGAATCCTTCATGAGGATAAAGTCACCCGAATCGATCGCTATATCGGATCCTCTTCCTATAGCTATTCCGACATCTGCTTTTACAAGAGCGGGTGCATCGTTAATGCCGTCACCGATCATGGCAACCTTTTTACCGTCTTTTTGAAGTTCTTCCACGATCTTAAACTTATCATCGGGAAGGATCTCCGAATAAATCCTGTCAACAGGAAGGTCTTTGGCTATAGCTTCGGCCGTGATCTTATTGTCACCCGTTGCAAGTATCACGCTTAAGCCTTCCTTTTCAAATTCACTTAAGGCTTTATAAGAATCTTCTTTTATCACATCCATAAGAGCGATCGTTAAATAAAGGGATTCCCCCGCAAGCAAAAGAACCGTCTTTCCTTCGGCACTTAGCTTATCTATCGTCCTTAAAGTATCATCATCAAGCGATATGCCGTTTTCCGACACAAATTTCGCATTGCCTATATAATATTCTTTTCCGCCGATCTTTCCCTTAAGACCGCCTCCGGGTACATTCTCGACATCTGATACGTTCAGATCTTCGCCGCTATGATTTTTCTCCTTATAATCCCTTATGGCAATGGCGTAAGGATGTTTTGAACCCGACTCAAGCGACGATGCCTTTATCATATATTCTTCCGTATGGGCTTCATCGGTTGATATCACATCGGTTACAGTCATTACGCCTGCTGTGAGCGTACCTGTCTTATCAAGGACTACACAGTCCACATCCTTAGCGGTTTCAAGGCATTCTGAAGATCTTATCAGGATACCGTGACGCGCAGCATTTCCCGTTCCCGCCATCATGGCTGCGGGAGTGGCAAGCCCCAAAGCACACGGGCATGAGATCACCAAAACGCTTATGGCAAAATTAAGGGCTAAGAACAATCCGTGCCCCGTTACCATCCAGACGATAAATGTTATCAAACTTATCGCTGTTACAACAGGAACAAAGTATCCGCTTATCTTATCGGCCAGCTGCTGGATCGGTGCTTTTTTCTCCGCTGCTTCTTTTACAAGTCTTATTATCGAGTAAAGAGTTGTCTCCTCACCCGCCTTTTCGACATTGAACTTAAAAAACCCGCTTACACAGAGGCTTCCCGAAAGCACTTTATCGCCGGCCTTAACATCTTCGGGAACCGACTCACCCGTAAGGGCCGATTTATCAACGCTTCCAAGACCATCGATTATAGTTCCGTCCGCGCATATCCTTTCACCTTCTCTTACATACACAATGTCTTTAGCTCTTACAGCGTCGGAAGTGATCGTTCTTTCCTCCCCGTCACGGATGACGGTGATCTTGCCAAGCGTAAGATCCGAAAGCGCATTTATCGCATCCATTGTATGAGCCTTCGAATTGGCCTCAAGCATCTTGCCTAATGTGATCAGTGTAAATATCATGCCTGCCGATTCAAAGAAATACATCGAATGCGGCGTTGTATCATTACTCTTATTAAGGATCGACGTAAAAAGAACGCTTTTTGTAACTATGATATTTCTTATGATCAAACCAGTACTGTATAAAAATGCTGCTGCCGCACCGAGCGATATAAGAGTATCCATACCGGGTGCCATATTTTTCACGCCCATTACGCCCTTTTTAAAGAATGTCCGGTTGATGATAAGGATCCCACCCGCAAGAACAAACTGAATATACGGCGAAAGATCTGCAGGATGCGGCCACGACATCATACCCGCCATGTTAAAATATACAAGTGGGAGGAGCAAAATGAGCGAGGGAAGAAATCTTGCCCAAAATACCGAGAGTTCTTTCTTTTCCTTAACATCCGAACCCTTTGCCTTAGGTAAGGATGCCTTATATCCCGCCGAACTGACTGCTTCTATTATCTTATCTGCAGAAAGTACCGTCTCATCGTACTCCACGGTCATAACGTTTTCTATAAGGCTTACGTTTACTTCCTTCATGCCCTCAAGCGGTGTAACCGCCTTCTCGACAGCCTTTACGCACATCGCGCAAGCCATACCTTTTATATCAAATGTCTGCTTCATGTATATACCTCAAATAATAATAGTTAGCCTGTGCTTATCAGTATACAACAAAAAACAGGCAATTCCCAATAAAGATTTGGTAAACAATTGCCTGTTTTTATCCTTATAATCTTTTTTACTTCTCATCCGTTACACGAAAGATCAAAAATTTTAAATAATATGATTCATCCGCTGCCCATAGGATCGGATGATCCCATGACTGGGTGCGAAATTCAACCTGCATTAAACGCTTATGAACGGCCTTTGCCGCCTGGGAGATTGTCTCTTTAAAAAGCTCTTCGGTCATAAAGTGAGAGCAGGAACATGTAGCAAGGTAACCGCCGTCCCGCACGAGTTTAAGCCCCTTCATGTTTATCTCACGATAACCCTTGATCGCGTTTTTTGTTGCTTCCTTTGATTTTGTAAATGCCGGAGGATCCAGGATCACAACATCATAAGACTCTTCCTCGTCAAGAAGTTTCGGAAGTTCATCGAGGACATTTGCGGCTTTAAACTTAACCGTATCTTCAAGGCCGTTTAACTTTGCATTTGCCTCTGCCTGGGAAACCGCAAATTCGGATATATCAAGGCCCAGAACCGATTCCGCTCCTGCGATTCCCGCATTAAGTGCAAATGTTCCCATATGCGTAAAGCAGTCAAGAACCTTTTTTCCCCTGCACAGTCTTTGTATCGCAAGACGGTTATATTTCTGGTCAAGGAAAAAACCTGTCTTCTGTCCGTTTTCCACATCGACAATATATTTTACGCCGTTTTCCACAATTTTTACTTTTGTGTCAAACTCTTCGCCTATAAATCCCTTATAAGATTCAAGCCCTTCCTTTTTGCGTACCGGCGCATCGGAACGCTCATATATACCGCGGACCTTATAACCGTCTGAGGAAAGCGCCTCACAAAGATAATCAAGGATCATGGGTTTAAGCTTATCTATACCCAAAGCAAGCGATTCGACCACCAGAATGTCATCATATTTATCGACCACGAGCCCCGGCAGAAAATCAGCCTCGCCGAATATCAGGCGGCAACAGTTTAAATCCTCCTTTGGCATGGTGTCTTTTCGATATTTCCAGGCTGAAAAGACGCGTTCTTTTATAAACTCATCCGTAACGATCTGGTCCCGGCTTCTTGTAAGCATCCTCACACGGATCTTTGAATTTTGATTTATAAAACCGGCACCCAAAGGAAACCCGTCAAAATCGTTGACCTTAACTATATCGCCGTTTTTAAAAGTACCCATGATCGACTCGATCTCGTTATCATATATCCAGGCACCGCCGGCTTTAAGACTTCGACCCTCACCCTTTTTAATTGTCACCACGGAATTTTTAACAAGGTTTTCCATCAGTTTTCCTTTTTGGCTATCTTTTTTAACAGACCCGCACACAGGTTAAACGACTTTCCTGCAGCAGCCGCCGCAAGCGGGATCAAAAGAATAAAGTACGGAAATACGTATCTTCCGCTTGCTTCCCATAACAGGCTAAACAAAAATCCTCCTATAAAAGCAACCGGTAAAAGAACACTACCCGGTCCTTCTTTTGAAAATACCGCAAATATCATGTATATAAGTGCAAAAATGTAGACAAAACTCTGAAGATAGTTTGTGGATTTGCTCATGTTGTCGAGAGTATGGAAATCGTATGAGAATCTGACTTCTTCCCAACACATTTTATGAAGCCCTACCGTTGAATCGATCGAACTGAATGTAGGCTCCGCCCACTGCTCAAGTATCTTGAACCTGAAAAACTTTTTAGCTTCTTCAGGATTTTCCCTAAAAAACTTAATACGCTCGTCGATAAAGGCTTTTGCGACCTTGGATGATGCTTCCTTATCCCTGCCTGCACTGAAATACGTAAGTTCGTTATACATGTTGTAAACGCCGACGCTGCAGTTTTCGTTTACCGCTTCATAAAGTCCCATGGCTATCCAGTTAACGGCAGGCATCTCGTTTTCTATCTTTGAACCGGCTTTTGTCTCATAGTATGAAAGAACGATCCCGTTAAAAACAAGCGGAAGAACTATCGTAAATACTGCGAGGATCAAGGCTGAGCTCTTTTTTTCTTTTAACGCGGTCAATATAAGCATGATCGAAAGCGCCGCCAAAAATACCAAAGAATTTTTCCGAACAGGCACCATTACAAGCGTTGTCAAAAGAAAAAGAACGGGGAATACGGCTTTCTTTGTCTTTATCCATTTGACCGCACTCCATGATATGAAAAGCGATGCAAATATCATGAATACGTCGCCGTATACAAAGCTCACATAGTAATAAAGCGGGAAACAGATGACCGTAAGCATAAGTGTGAAAAAACTTATATACGGATCTTCAAAAAGCTCATGGCTCAATCTGTATACAAAGAACACCGCTCCCGCTATGAAAAATGCGTTTAATATCTGAAAGATCAGATGGTCCGACGTAAATTTAAGAAACAGGCTTTCATAAAAAGCAAGACCTATCTGCTGCTTGTACATCTGAAAATAGTAGTCGGAAACCGGCGAATAATCACCTTTTGCAAATAAAAGCGCTCTTGTATAAACTTCGTACTGATCGCACTCTATCAAGAATCTGACTCTTACCACATAATAGACAAGGCCTGTCAGGATAATGCCCGAAAAGACCAAAGCCAGTATAAGTACACGCTTGTTTCTTTTATCGTCATCTTTGGTTTTTATAAACAAAAGTTTTGCAAGGCCGAAAAGTACCAAAAATGCCAATGCCACGACCACTATACTCTTAAGCCTTGAATCCGGACCTTCACGTATAAAAGAAATGCCTTCGTAATAATACAGATTCATGCCGAAGGAATAGTGGATCGCATTAACCGAAAGATAAAGTAATATAAGTCCTGCGATCACATATGCAATTTTTGAAAGTATATCAACTGTTTTCTTCATTTTTCTTTTTCTTTCGTGCACGGATCTTATCGGTTAAAACCTTGCCGTAATCAATGGATCTGTCAAGTGCTATCGACGCAGCCGGGATCAAGATCACAAAAAACGGGAAAATATACCTGCCTTTTGCCTCCCAGATAAGGCTGAAAATGAACCCTCCTATAAACGCAACGGTAAGCACAAACGAGTGAAGGCTTTTATCGCCTTTAATGCACAGAATGATATACACAAATGCGAAGAAGAACAAAAATGTCTGGTAACCGTTCATGAAAAATCCCACAACATTAAGTACCGTACTGTTATACAAAAGCTTTATCGTATCGTATTCAACATCACCGGTTGTCATCTGAACAGAATCCAGATACGGATCGAGCCACTGCTCAAAGGCTTTAAACCTGAAGAAATCAACAGTCATCTTAGGATCGGCCTTAAACTCTTCGATCCTTTCATTTAAAACCTCTGTGACATATTCAGCTGTTTTTTCTTTGTCATATTCACCTGTCACATAGGAAAACTGGTTAAAGCCGTTGTAATAACCTACACCTTCACCCGCGTACACATCGCCCTGAATTCCCATCGCTATCCAACTTATCGCCGGGATACCGTTATTTTCGATCTCCATCCCGCTTTTTGCTTCGTAATAAACCTTGATCCCTTTATCCGTAAGAAGCGGAAGGGCTATAAAGAGCAATGAGAAAAATACAAGAGCTCCGCGCTTTTCTTTTATGGCAATGATGATCAAATATATTATGATCGCTATCATAAAAATAAGTGCGTTCTGCCTTATGGGTACTAAGATCGCCGACAAAAGAAGAGACCCGAGCAAAAACCATGCATTCTCGGATTTGCGCCACTTTACCAGAAGGTAACAGATCAGGATCATCGAGAAGGTAAAGAACACATCACCGTACACAAAACTTACATAGTAATCGTACGGAAGACACATTGCCGTAAGAAGCGAAGTATAAAGTCCGGCCTTTACGGAATCGGAAAATTCATATGCAAGCTGACCCGAAAGATAAATTGAAAGGCTTATGCAGATCGCATTAAAGATCTGAAGGCATCCGAAATGATTCCAAAGATGCAAGAGGATCGATTCAAAGAAAATGAGACCGTACTGCTGCGGATACATGGCAAGATATTTAAGCCCGACATCGGTATAATCGCCCAGCATAAAGGCTTGTGCGTCGAGGTAAACCTGAGCCTGATCCCAATACGGCGGTATAAACGCATAAAATACCCATGCGGCCAGAAGCGCAAAGACAATGACGGCCACGATCGCCGAAAAAGCTTTGAGGCGTTTTTTCCTTGCCGCATCATCCTTACAGTCCATAAAAGCTACTTTGCCCGAAAGGTAAAACAAAGCAGTCCCGATAGGAAGTCTTATTATATGCAATATAATATGATCTTTGTATTCTCTTATCGAGGAATCAAGAAGGTTGGTGATGCTGTAATGATATGTATATCGCGCCGATTCCGCCATGAGTATAAGCAGAATGAACGCAGCGATGATATATGCGATTTTTGATATAAAAAGAGCCGTTTTTTTCATAAAAACAATTTAACACTTATGGGAAAAACCCGCAATGTATTTAATCACCGTACGATCCAAGCAGTTTTTCCGAAACCAGATAATCGTCTTCGTAATCTTCCTGATCGAATAATGTCATATAGTCAAAATTAAGATACAGATCTTCTGTCTCACTTAAGTAATCCTCATAATTATCTTTTGTAAGCCTTCCTTTTCCGTCATGCATATACTTAAGCATAAGAGTGTTGATCCATTCTCCGTAATGGAGGGCTTCAGTATAATTATTCGTATCCATTGTTATCTCCGGAATGTTGTTAAAAGAAAACAATTTGATGTTCTCATACGGAAGCAGCATTTCGATAACTTCTCTCTCCGATTCAAGGTGCCTGTATATATTCCCGCTTTCAACAAGGTATTCCCACCAGAAAGCACTGTACGGAGGAAAGAAAAGATAAAAATCCACATCCGGGTGTTCTTCGGCCTGTACGATAACATTCTGGGTCACGTTGCCGACCAGCAATTCGTGCTCTTCCTCTGTCATGTGGACAGGCTCACCTACAGTCATCTCCCAAGGCCCGTCAGGAACAATTGTGTTAATACCGAAAGAATTGTATTCATGAACCCATCGCGAATATTCATCAAAACTGTCAATTCCCGATTTAAAGCCTTCGCTGTTTGAAGCTTTGATCATGGGCAGCGTTCTTTTAAAGATCACATCCCTGTTAAAAACATATTCAACATCGTTAAATATATTATTGTCGCTTAAATATACGGGATATACTCCCATGTCATATCGTATGGCGTCCTTATCTTCAATAAAATGCGACATTTCAAAAGCCCTTATAACCGTTTTGATCTCCGGCTTCTTCGAAAGAGCAATGTTGACATTTTCCCCTATTTCTCTGTTTGTCGCTCCCAGATAAGGAACTTTTATAAACTTTCCCCCAAAGAGTTCCTCGGCTTCCGAGGTCTTAAAATTGGCCGCCATAGATGAACCGGTTATCAAAGAATCATAGTCAAATCTTTTTAATATACCGTCATTCTGACTCCTTTGATTGTCCAGCACATAATAGTACTTATCCGTATGCGGTTTGTGATAATGAAAAAACGGATCGACATATATGACCATCGAGGCTGTAACGGCAAGCACAAGCAACACCGCCGCCATAAATATGAGTATCCACTTTTTTGAAAAATTGTTGTTTTTCAAACTGTTACCATCCTATATTTTGAGAATTTACTTGCGCAAAATACAAATCAGTGATAGTATCACAAAAGTTACTTAAACGAGTGTTTGCCCACGGGCGTCCTTCCCACTCGAAAACGTTAAGTTTTGACAAAACTAAAGGAGACCATCATGAACAAAAAAGTTTTATTTATCACCCATGCGGCGGTGATCGCCGCGCTCTACGTAGTTCTTACGTTATTTATCTCAGTATTCAACTTAGCAAGCGGAGCCATTCAGGTAAGGATTTCGGAAGCTTTGACCATACTTCCCGTCTTTACTCCCGCAGCCATCCCGGGTGTTGCCATAGGCTGCTTACTCAGTAACATCATAACCGGCTGCGCGCTTCCCGATATCATATTCGGTACACTCGCAACCCTGATCGGTGCTGTCGGTACATATATGCTTCGAAAGACAAAATTCATTTTTACCGTTCCGCCGGTTCTTTCAAACGCTATCATCATCCCGTTTGTGCTTAAATATGCATACGGCCTTGAAGACGCGCTTTACTTCCTTATGTTTACGGTAGGGATCGGAGAGGTTATCTCTATAATGGTACTCGGTATGATACTGTATTTCGCTCTTAAGCCTTTAAAGCACAGACTTTTCGGCGAATGATCTATAGCTTAACCGTTTTCTTAAGTGCATTGACCGGACATGTTTTTATGCAGTCACCGCACCGTATGCATTCTGCGCTGTTTGGAGATTTGGAAGGATCCACACACATTTTGCATGCGGTCGCGCACTTACCGCACTCTATACACTTTGATTTATCACACTCCATCTTTACAAGCGAAAACCGATTAAACAATCCATAGATCGCCCCGAGAGGACAGATATACTTGCAAAACGGTCGGAATATGATAAGCGAAGAAATAAGTACACTTAAAAGAACGATCAGTTTCCATGTAAATATCCTGCCAAGCTTTGATGCCACGGCGCTGTTTGATATAGAAAGAAGTATGCCCGAAACCGTTCCCGAAGGACAGATATATTTGCAAAAGAACGGTGTCAGTTTGATACATATCGG
>JAEEMP010000114.1 GCA_016283275.1 Lachnospiraceae bacterium | reverse complement strand
TTTCACCCCTGTTGCAAGAAAAACAATGGTAATGATCTGTGTGTTACCGGGCGGCTGAAGATAAAACCCTGATATGACCGAAGGGGTTAACCCTCAGGGTAGCCTGAAATCTGCAGTCCGAGGGTAATCCAACTTGCTTTTTACCCTCACCATGGACAAATTTCTCCAATCCGATGGTAATTTAATACTTGTCGCTTGAAATGAATTGTGATAAAAATATATTTGATCAAATGGCTTCCTCCGAAGCCGCACGGGAAAATTCTTTCCCGGTTGATTTCCTAATAAACCAAGAATAAAGAATAAAAGACAAACTCAATACGCCGCATATTGCCACGATTGATGGATGCAAAGACATACATTGCATACCGCTATGTTTCGTGAAGATAATATGCGTGCATATCATCACGATCTGTGAAAAGCCAAATGTGCAGATTTGTTGATACAAGGCGCTTTCTTTTGCTTTTCACGAAAAAAGGAGCACTATGAATAAAAATTTTTATTATCAATTGCTAAGCGAACAAAAAGAGCTCAAAGCGGAACTGTCAATACTCGAAAAGCGCTTAAGATCTGCGCCTGGAGGTACATTGAAGATTTTAAAATCTCACAGACATTATCTGCAATATTATCACTGCGACCCGCAAAATATGCCAGACAAGCCTAACGGGAAATATCTTCGAAAAAATGACTTCCCGCTGGCAGTTAATCTTGCGCAAAAATCATATGACAAGCAGGTGGCCAGCAAGGTAAAAGAACGCCTGAACATGATCAATTCAGCCTTAAGATGCTATGAAGAACACGACCCTATGGCAGAATACGCAAAACTTTCAGCAAATCGACAATCTCTCATCATACCGCTTGAACTGCCGGATGCGGAGTTTATAAGCAGATGGAAAGCATCAAAGATCACCGGTGAAAACTCCTATGAGATTACGGGAAATATACATACCGAAAACGGAGAACCTGTGCGGTCGAAAAGTGAGAAGATAATTGCGGATAAGCTTAAACATGCCGGAATCCCATATGTTTACGAACCTACGCTTGCATTAAATAACCATATTACGGTTTATCCGGATTTTGCGGTTGTAAATGTCCGATTGCGCAAAGAATATTACCTTGAACATTTTGGAATGATGGATAATCCCGAATACTCGGCACGGGCGGTCGAAAAGATCGAAGAGTACGAGAAAAACGGCTTTTGGTACGGCAAAAACATGCTTTATACTTTTGAAACATCCGATGCGATGCCTGATGACAGGGTTCTTGATGAGATGATAAGGACATTTCTTAAGTAAAACGTCACACCACGCAAAATTATCACAAAATTAAGCAACTCGTGATGATCAAATTTCATATATTTCGGTTACTCTATAATCAACAGACCATATAAAAAGGAGGTTAAGATTATGGGTATGCAGGAAAGACCGGCTGTCAGAGTATTGGCTGACGGCGGGAAAGTCTGGGAGCACGAGTTTGAAAAGTTTTATCTTAAAGCTTATGTGCCCAAGACGGATATTGACGGACAGGTCAACAATTACGGATTCAGAGCTCCGCTTCTTTTGATCTTCGAGGAGACAAGACAGAGCATGGACGAGGCGGTTTCTTTTGCCGAAAAGAACGGTTTTGGTAAGATCGCTTCGGCGGTCGACTCCAGTGTTTTGTTCATCTATCCGAAGACAGGTTGGACAGATGCGGGCGAGGATCTTTATGCTTCGATCATCGCAGAGATCAAAATGGTGCCCACTTATGCGGACGGGATTGCGGAAGACCGCAATCTTTTCACCGGAGAGCTTAAGGGTTACGCCGTACGTGGTGCGATCTTCAGAGCGGATATATACAGTTACGGTGCTTCGGCAGATTATGTCGCAACGCATCTTTTAAAGACTTTACAGGGTGAATACCTCTGGGGTCCCGGCGAGATCACGCCGGCTATGTGCTCGATGGAGCGTTTAAGCGTGCTTCCCAAAGTTGAGAGAACTGACATTGGTGTCTTAAGTGTGGGTAACTCTTCTGAAATTAACGACGCTTTCAAGTCATGCAAAAATCTTTTGGTAAAAGAACACGCCGATTATCCGGCCGATTTTAAGTCATTTGTCAGAAAGTTTAAAATGTGGTGTGGAAATATGGAGATCGAGCCCGATTTCGAGGCTCTTGATATGACTGAAAAGGCATGTTGCTCCGTAGTAAAGACGACAGAAGACCAACGTGGTATCTTTAAGGGTACAACAGAGCATAAAGTCGGTTATTTTGCATATTACAACAACGGTATTTTCGATAAAGGACCCGTTCCTCTTCTTATCGGTTTCCACGGCGCAGGCGATTCCTCGATGTATCTTACTTTTGTGGCAGGCTGGTGGGAGATTGCCCATAAATACGGCTTCATGTTTGTTTCTTTTGAGAATCATCAGAACTTGCCGGCTTCCGAAGCCATCCAGGTGGTCGAAGAACTTAAAAAGACTTACAACATCGACCCTACGAGGGTTTACGCGACAGGATTTTCAATGGGTTGCGGCAAGACCTGGGATCTTTTCCAGGAATATCCCGAGACTTTCGCGGGCGTAGCGCCTCACAGCGCACTTTTCCCTGTTTGGAGCAATCCGTTCGGCATTCCGGTAAAAGAAAACATCAACATGACCGTTCCGGTTCCCGTATTTTATTCGGGCGGTGAAAAGTCTCATTTATGTGAGCTTCCGTGCCAGGGAGAGGGCGGCCTTGAGCGTATCAAGTATGCATCCGAGGTCAATAAATGCAAGATCAAATTCCCGTACACGTTTGAAGAAAAGGATAAGTGGGAAGATCCGATCTTCAGCGTAAAGGGTGACCGCATAGAGAAGTTTTTTGATGAATCGCGCGGAAGCACGCTTACCGTTCA
>JAEEMP010000113.1 GCA_016283275.1 Lachnospiraceae bacterium | reverse complement strand
GCCTGAATCCCTCGGTTTTTTTGTATCGCCCGATCATCCGCTCATAGGAAAAAAGATAAAAGAAAAGGATCTGTCGGATCAACCCCTTTTACTTACGGGGCATAACTGTAGTTTCAGACATATGCTGTTAACGGATCTTGAAAAATTCGCGGTTGACCCTGATATACTTCTTGAGACGAGCAGCAAGGAAGTCTTAAAGCAATTCGCTTCAAACGGTCTCGGGATCGCATTTATTCCCGATATGACTGCGGAAAGGGAAGTGGAAAAAGGAAGCCTCAAAAGGCTTGATTGGAAGGGCAATCCGTTTCCGGTCTACTCGCAGATATTCGTTCATAAAGATAAACATATAAACAAGGCTATCAGCATCCTTGCCGACATAATGGTCTCGGCGGGACGGGGTTAGGGGTTCATAATGGACAAAGAAAAAAAGCACAAAATAAGCTATACTATCGTCTTCGCACTGAGCTGTATTGCTGTATTGGTATTTATCATTATCAAGATCTACAATAATCGTAAGATCGACAGTCTTGACGGCTTTTGGACCTCCAGGGGCGATGAGCATTACGTGGCATATGTTCACGGCGATATTATTGATATTTTTTACTATGAGGATCGTGAAGAAACAGAGCTTTCAAATTACAATTCCTTATATTGGTACTGCGGTCACTTTACTCCTCCGGCTCCGGGATTTAACCGATATGACTGGCAGCTTGAATGGGATTATGACAGAAGCCGTTTACCGTCCACATGGTGGCGTTCCGAAGATTCCGCACACATAGGTGCAGATCCGGCTTATTATGAAGCATATATCGATATGAGCTATAAGGACGGAAAATTGTTCAGAAAATACCGGAATGGTTCCACCGCTTTTTACAAAAGCAAACGAGAGTACCCCGAGATCCTTGAGAAAGTTGCACAGATGGATGCGGCAAAAGAGATGGTTGACAACGGGCTTCCTGTAGAGATCTTATCAGTTAAGGCTTTCCCGAAATCTCCCAAGCTTGAAGAAAGTGTATTGGAAACTCTTATATTTGCGGAAGTTTATAACCCAAACCCTTATAGGATCAGAGATGTCGGGATTGCTTTCTATGACGAAAAGATCGATCTTCGTGAAGCAGACGTGGAAGATTTTGGTGGATTTCTATATGAGGAAGCAAAAACGGTTTTAGTGAATTGGCAGATATGGACCAATAATCCGGACACGCGATTCAAGGATGTGATCTTTAATGAATATGCGGTTTATTTACCCGATCAGGAAAATCTGACGGTCCTTGAAAAGTCGGTTAAAGAAGTCAACCCGGACGACGAAGGAAACGCTGAATCCGTGGATGTGAATATCCATATTGATGATACTCACAGCTATGTAAAAGATGATGGCACGATCGTATATCACCGTCCCAAGATGTCTGTGGTTTTTTACCTTGATGGAGAGATTGTGGGCGGAGGATACTGTTACTTCGATCTTACCGATAACGATATGACGGTAAACGTTCCTGTTTTAACGGTTGTCACTGATTACGATGACCTTCAGGTATATGTATACTAGGGGACGGGGTTAGGGGTTCATTCAAGTTCCTCCAGGATCCGGTTGGCCTTTTTTATCTGCACGAAGAAGCAGATATAATAAGCCAGTGCACCTACGATAAACGGAATCGTTATTGAAATAAACATATCCCAATATGCAGTCGGGGCATTTTCGGAAAACTGTCCGTGTATGAAAATAGCCAGGAACACTATTCCGACCGTTAATGCATATTGAGCGATCAATACGAGCAGAAAAGGAAATTTCTGAAGATAGAAATGGAGTGACAATATCAGAGTTATAAGAACCGAGAACGCCAGGATAGTGAAGATATTATCGGTATAGTATTTATCCGTAAAACCATATGCCTTCTCTAAAAGGAGTTTTCCGCATGTGATCAGGGTGAAAAAAATACAGACTATTGATACAAAATTTCTTTTATTAATTAACTTCATTTTGCCTTCCTCCCCTGAAGATCATTTAATCTAGCATAAAAATCATTCTTATAACTTCTGTTCATCATAAGCTTTTCATCGTTCTTTAAGAAAATGATAACTCTCATATTGATATCACCCTGAAGTTTTTTGATCTTGTAAATATTTACGATCGCAGATTTACTGATACGTACGAATCCGATCTTTGAATATTCTTCAAGAATATCCCTGAGCGCTTCTTTTACCTCAACGCACATATCTTCGGTATATGCAAAAGTTATTCGATCCACCGTTTCGATATAGAAAATATCGGTGAGTGCTATTGTGACTTTTTTATCTTCGTATGTGCCTTCAATATAGCGAAGAGTGTCTCTTAATCTGTCCAAAACCGCATTGGTTTCTTCATCAATCGTATCGTAATGAAGTTCCAGATAATTCTCTTCAAGGTTTTCTTCCTTGGTCTTAATAAGTTTCATACAAATCCTTACAAAATAAACATGATGCAAAGCAAAATATAAGACAGTTTAACATTTCTGTTGGTCAAAAGATACGCGCTTCCGAAAATGAATCCGCCGACTGCCGTGTAAAGACCTGTAGCGAGAGAACCTTTGGATAACCAGTGTCCGAGTCCCCATGTAAGTGCAACAAGGATTCCTCCAAAGGGGATTTTATTATTGTTAAACCACTTTTCAAATGCCATCTGTCCAAAGATTATTATAAGCAAAACAAGCATAACTTCAAAGAGATAATAAATATACTGAAATACGAAAAGAAGGGGTCCGCGGCTGTGAAACTCTGCAAGAACCTTGCTTCCGTTCCAGTCAATCCATGTAGATGCAAGGCAGAGAACACATCCGATGATAATTAAAATCCACTGCCAGATTTTTATCTTGTTTTCCTTGTTAAAAAATGATGCTTTCTTTAAATTCTCAATTAAATCAAGACCGGATTTTTTCTTGCATTCTTTTACCACAAGAAGCGCTCCCGCACCCCATGCCGCACAGGTTACCACCCAGTGAACTATCATCTGCCATGTATTAAAATCATTTACGCCTCTTTTATATAAAAACGGTTCAACCACGAATCCCCAGAGAAGTTCGAATCCGATTACTCCGAATATTTCAATGCCGTATATCAAGAATCTGAAACCTTCCATAAATCTGTTTGTTTTCTTAACGTTTGTGTTTTCCATTTCTTTATTCCTTTCGTCTGTTTCATTTGATGAACACACAATATCCCAAAAGGAAATGCAAAACAATAAAACCTGTGTTAAGTTGCAACTCACAATGTCTAAGTTGCAATTTGGCACAGGTTTTTGTTTAATAATATGTTTTGTGAATCTTATTTTTTTATGGCGTAAAATCTGTAAAGCTCTTCCTCTTCATCATAAAGATCTTTATACATCTTGGTTTCCGATAACTTAAATCCGATTTTTTCGGCCGTCTTCCAAGAGGGCGTATTGATATCAAGAATCGTAGCCAGTATCTCGTCTTCGTTATAGTGTTCAAAGAAATAGGATACATACGCCTTTGCCGCTTCGGTTGTATATCCTTTTCTTCTGTACGCCGATCCGACAAAGTAGCATATTCCGACCTTTTGCATATCTTCGTAATATGTACAGCCGACATTCCCGATAACTTCTCCCGTGTCTTTAAGAACCACAGTACAAGGAATGTAATCCGCTCTCGGGTCATCATTTTGGGTTAATTCGAGTGCCTCTTCTATCCATCCGCCCATCCAGTCCGAAAAGTTTTCATCAAATCCGATTTCTTCCAAACTTCCGTCCTTCGCCATTTCGGCGTATGCGATTTCATCGCCTTTTTCTATTGATCTGACAATTAGTCTGTCTGTTTCTATCTTCATTTAATTCTCCTTTCAAACTTTGCTTTTCACTTTACGGCTTTAAGTGTATGAGTCGATTCCCAATCTCCCAGTTCTTCGACCTTTGTAAACCCTGCTGCCAGAAGTGCTTCTTTTTCGTGTTCTACGGTAAGCGGTGTATCGTAATGATAAAACTCTCCATC
>JAEEMP010000112.1 GCA_016283275.1 Lachnospiraceae bacterium | reverse complement strand
TAATAATTCTCGAGTTTATAATCCAGATGATATTCCGCATGATCGATATCAAATTCATCGAAGAAATAGAATTCCGCAACGCCTTCTTCACCGGGTCCTATCACGCTTATATAGGTTTTATCTGCGGAGATAAGCTGACCTTTTTTGTCGTATCCCGTGATGCCTACCATAAAAGTAAGGGTCTCATCGGAATTATTCTTTATGACTGCGATGCGGTTTTTTTCTTTATCCCTGTTAAATACATATTCGGTCACTTCAAAATCATCATCGGTCGAATATGAACGATCTCTGTCGGTCCTCGACTGATCGATATAGCACCAGCCGCTAACGTATACCTTGTAGTGATCATATTCTTTCGGAGTATCATACTGCTCTGCAAATGATTCTTTGGAATCTATTATCCCGCCGATACCGCCGAAATCACCGTGTTCAAAGCCGATCGGATTGCCGTCTATGTCAAAGAACACCATGATCGTCGTAACGGAAGAGATCCTTTTGTTTTTCTTGTTTGTGAGCCTCTCCACTATCCTGCCGTCATATACAAAATCCTCTATTTCCATATCCGAGATAAAAGGATCAAGATAGCCGTTAGTCGTACTCGGATAAAGCTCAACTTTCACATCGCTTACTTCCGTTGAAGAAAAATAGAACATCACGGCCGTTTCTTCACCGGGAGCAAGTATCGTTAGCCTTCCCTGATCGGCACCCGCCGCATTACCGCTTTTAGAGTATCCGATCGCATTGGCTTCAAGTTCAAGCGTCTGTCTGGAAGTATTCTTTACGACACATACATACTCTGAACTATATTTGTTGTGAAAAAGATAGCCCCAATATTCATAACCGTTTCCCACGTTTACATCGTGATCGTCATCCGTAACGACTGTATCCGGATCTGTGCTGCTTACACTTACCCCGCTTGGCTCATACCTTTGGGGCACAAAATCATTGGGCGAAATATCCCCAACAACATCTTTGATCCTGTAAATGCCGCATCCGGCAAGAAAAATACACATTGTCAAAATAAGCGGCATTAATCTTTTCATAAATCTCTCCATATCTTATATCCAATACCAAATTGCATAAAAATCGGGCAGATTTAAAAGATTATCTGCCCGAAATCTTTTATTACTTATTCTCTTTAAGAAGATCTCTGATCTCGGTAAGAAGTTCTTCCTGTGTAGGTCCCTTGGGTTCTTCGGGCTTCTCTTCTTCCTTTTTAAACTTGTTCATAGCCTTTGTGATCGCTTTTGTAAAGAAGAATACGCAGATCGCGATGAGCAAAAAGTCGATAATGTTCTGGATAAAGCTTCCGTATAAAAGAGCGGATTCTTCTTTAACAACTTCGCCTGCTTCCACAACAGCGGGACTTAATACGATCTTCTTGGTGCTGAAATCGGCACCGCCTGTTGCAAGACCCAGAAGAGGCATAAAAATGTCGTTTACAAGGCTTGTAACGATCTTACCGAAAGCACCGCCGATGATAACACCGACTGCCATGTCAAGAACATTGCCTTTTGCGATAAACTCTTTGAATTCCTTTAACCCTTTCTTCATGTCAATTCTCCTTTATGGTATGTTAATTTTTTATTGTTATCCCGTTTAAAACCCCGGCGATCCTCATTGCGCCTTTTCCGTCAACGGTCTTTCTTTCTTTTTCCGAAGCGCTTACTCTGTACTGATAATTTTCTTTGGCCTCCTTGATAAATGCTATAAGATTACCTATAACTCTTTCGCGCTCACTCTCGGCGCTGCCTGCACTCTTTATTATATCAAGTGTGTCAAAGGTTTTGTTGATCATGTTCTGGTTGTCCGCTATGCCAAACAACATCGCGGGCACGCCCATCCGGCATATCTCGTAGGAGGTACTTCCCGCAGCACTTAAAGCAAGATCGAACTCGGAAAGAAATCCCGGCATATCGGTTATGTTTTCACGGATCTTTATCCGGTGGGGATTTTCCTTTTCAAGCTTAAAAAGATAGTCTCTGTCTTTAGAAAACGGTCCCACGAGTATATTTAAACTCACATCCTTAAGTCTTGTCAAAAGAAACTTATCCGCAATATCCTTTGCCATCGAAAGAGCATCCGAACCGCCGGTCGACAGAAGGACTTTAAACTCGCCTTTTTCTTTTATCTTAATGGGTTTTGCATCCCTGAATGCCCTGCGAAGCGGTGTGTATTCCGTACCGAGGCATAGTTTAGGAAGTGCCAGGCCCTTCTTTGCATAAAGTGCGATATAGGGAACCGTCGGGCCGTAAATATTGTAATTTACAAGCACATCAACCGGAAATGCTTCTTTTCCGTAATCATCGATGTAACAGGTCTTTGAAAGAGTATTCAGCTTTTCAAAGAACGCATCCGTCACATAATAGGAATCCACGACGGTGATATCGGGATCAAAAGCCTCGATAAGCGGCTTTGAAACCGTAAATTCATCGGCAGGATGCTCAAAATCGGTATTTAAGACCTTAACATCAAAACCTCTTCTTGTGATGAGCTCAACGGGATCATCGGAGGCTGTCAAAAACAACACCTCGTTCTTTTCCTCTTTAAGAGCATCTGCGATCGACAGACACCGCATTACATGGCCCATTGCTATGACCTTGTTGGAATCTGCCCTGAACAATACTTTCATTTAAATTCTCCAATATCCATAGATAAATATTTTATGTCAAGATCTCCGGGCGTGACCGTATAGAGATTTGCGTTGGCGTATTTCATCGCTTCGTCAAGGCACTCCTCCCAAGAAAGTCTTCTGAGCATTCCGGCCATCATTCCGGCCACGCAAGCATCACCGCACCCTACGCTCGACACCTTTTCCTCCAGCTCGGGAAGTGCATCGGAATAAATAAATCTGTCCTCTTCAAATATATATATCAAGGCACCTTTTTCCGCAAATGTGACCATAACGGACGGTATATCGTAAGCAGCGGAAACCTTTTTTACGCAATCCTCGATCTCTTCCTTTGCAAAAAGCTTCGAACCCTTGATCTCTTCAAGTTCTTCAAGGTTTGCCTTCAAAAAATAAGGTGACGAAGATATCGCGGTAAGAAGTGCTCCGTTTGAAGTATCAAGGCCCGTGTATGCTCCCATCGTCTTACATAACTTGATAAGACGGGAATAGGAATTGATACTTATACCCTGAGGCAAAGAACCCGAGAATATGACCCAGTCGCCCTCGCTTACAAGATCCATGATGCAGTCTGTAACCTTTTTAAAATCATCTTCGGTGACTGTAAATCCCTCTAATCTTTCATGATGCTCAAGCCCGTCTTCCGTATGCGAAAGAGTGATATTGCGTCTGGTCTTTCCTTTTACGGGAATTATATGCGCAGTTATAAAGTCGTTTCCGATGCTTTCAAAAAGCGGAACATCGTTTTCTCCCACAAGGGCTATCGCATGCGAAGGAAGCTTCGCACTCTTTAGGGCACGTGCGACATTTATACCCTTTCCCGCAGGGATCTCGGCAGATTTTTTAAGTCCGGTCCTTTTATAGTCTTTTTCTTTGACTATCACGTCGATAGCAGTATTTAAAGTAACCGTAAATATTCTCATGCGCTTTTCCTCACTTAAGTCCCATTATACACCAAAATCCCGGGATGTATCCCGGGATTTGGATTTATCGTAAAAAATTAAATTTATTTCGAAACACTGAGTCTTACAAGCGCACGGTTAAGCTTGGCCTGGGCAATTTTAAAATCCTTGTCGCTTAAGCCTTCCGTCGCAAGAATAGCCTCTGCTTTTTCTTTGGCACGAAGTGCTCTGTCTTTATCGATGTCTTCCTTCCACTCCCATGTGGTGGCAAGAAGGTGGCACGAACCGTTCATGACACTTAACATACCGCCGATGCAGGCCGCATATCTGTCGGTTCCGTCGGGAAGTCTTATAAAAGCTTCACCCATTCCGAGTGCTGTCACATAATTCATATGATCCGCAAGGATGGCAACGTCACCGGTAATCGTACGACACATTACCCGCTCAACTTCACCCTCAAACAAAAGACCGTCCGGCGTTCCGATTCGTAACGGATATGTCTTCATGGACAACCTCCTTTACTGCTTAAGAGCTTTTGCTTTTTCAAATACGTCGTCAATTGCACCTGCCATTAAGAAGCAGCTTTCCGGAATGTCATCGCACTCACCGTTGAGGATCATCTTAAATCCGCGGATAGTTTCTTTAAGAGGTACATACTTACCTTCAAGACCCGTAAACTGTTCTGCTACCGAGAAGCTCTGAGAGAGGAATCTCTGTACCTTACGCGCACGGTTAACGGTTGTCTTATCATCTTCGGAAAGTTCGTCCATACCCATGATGGCGATGATATCCTGAAGTTCCTTGTAACGCTGAAGCACCTTCTGTACCGCACGTGCAACTTCGTAATGCTCATTTCCCACAACTTCGGGAGTTAAGATACGGCTTGTGGAATCCAGAGGATCAACAGCGGGATAAATACCCATACTTGCGATATCACGCGAAAGAACGGTGGTCGCATCAAGGTGGGTAAATGTCGTTGCGGGTGCAGGGTCCGTTAAGTCATCGGCAGGTACGTATACAGCCTGGATGGATGT
>JAEEMP010000111.1 GCA_016283275.1 Lachnospiraceae bacterium | reverse complement strand
TGTTTCTCATTTCATACTCCTGTTTTCTGTTACATGTTTTTCTTACTTCATGCAATACATATAATAGTCGGCTTGTATAAAACGAAAAATCGATTTGCCTTACAAAGAAACGAAAAACACTTACAAAAATGTCACATTTATATATTTGATTTATTTTTCTTTGATCCAGATATCATAGTCCACGGCATTTTTAATTCCGGCGATATGACCTCTCTCCGAATATTGCCAAAATTCAAAATGGTACGGAGTCTGAGGAAGATCTTCGTAATCCGCATACCAGAATCTGTAATCGGTAAGTTTATCCATTTCAAATTTAAAAGCCTCCCACAGCATATTGGAATATATCATCGGTTCGTAACCGGCAGCCTTTATCGCTTCGCAGAACGTTATCGCATTCTTTGTAAACTGCTCGCCGCTTACATTATCGGTCCTTGCGGTATCTTTCAGTATGCTTTCCGGATCGTATACAACAGGCAGACTTATATCGTAGCCTTCAAGATTTTCGATCACAAACTCCGCCTCTTCAAGCGCCTCTTCTTCGTTGATCGCCTGTGCAAAGAAATACACTCCTATGGGTATGCCGTTTTCGGCCGCCCCTTCCATGTTTCTTTTAAAACTTTGATCTATATGTATGTCGCCGGCTTCGCCGTATCCTCTGAAACCGAGCCTTATGATCACAAATTCGATACCGGAAGCTTTTACTTTTTCCCAGTTGATCTCATGCTGTTTGTTGGATACATCTATTCCTCTTACGGCTATGTAGTTATCGTCCTCATAACTCATAAGCCCGTTATCTTTTATAAAATTTTCGATCACATAAGGGTGCCTCGGAAAACCCGGGTTGATCGTGGTCTCATATTCTTTGCCGTATACATCCCTAAAGGTAAAGGGTTTAAGTTCATTTAAAGAAACGTCATTTCCGGATACATCGGTATCGATCAGATCCTCTGCCGACAAAGGATCCGAAACATAAATATCGGACGAAGAAACATCTTCGCCCGATACGGTATAAACATCTGCATCATCTTCACTCAAAACAGACTGTTCGATATTATCCTCGTCCGAAACAGACTGCGCGGTATAATCCTCACTCGAAACAGACTGTGCGGTATTGTCGCAACCGTACAGTGTCACTAAAAGAAAAGTTATTGTCAATAATCCGTAAAGCGTTCTTCGCATTATATTCCCCAAAAACCAAAAAGCTTACGATCACCGGATATCAGATGCATGTTCAAGTGCATCATCAATATGTGCACAGAAATTCTCTTTACCCACCTTTTCGATGAATCCCGCCTTTTCCATAGTCTTATACGGCTGTTCGTTGACATGTGAGAAGACAAGCGTAACATCTTTCTTCTTACAGGTTTCGTACAATTCCTCAAGTGACTTTAAAGCCGTAACATCAAGTGCGGGCACGCCTCGCATCCTTATGATCAAAACTTTTGTAAAATCTTTTACCGTTATATTTGATATAAGACCCGACATACCGAAAAACATCGGACCAGTGATCTCATATACACGAACATGCTTGGGTACCTGTCTTAAAGAGATCGAATCGGGGTCGGCTTCATCGGCATCTCTGTATTCCCAGCCCTTAACCTCTGCCTCATCGCTCATTCTCTTCATAAACATTATGCCGGCTAAGATCATGCCCACTTCGATGGCTACAACAAGATCGAACACGACTGTGAGCACAAACGTCACCACGAGCACGATGATATCGCTCTTGGGAGCGGTCTTGCAAAGGTGCACAAATGTGCGCCACTGACACATATTGTAAGCTACCATAAACAGGATCGCCGCGATCGTGGGCATAGGAATAAGCGCTGCGTACGGCATCAATATCACAAGGATAAGCACCAAAACAACGGAATGTACCATACCGGCTATCGGTGTACGGCCGCCGTTCTTAATATTGGCAGCTGTTCTTGCGATCGCTCCGGTCGCAGGGATACCGCCGAACAGTGCAGAGCCAATGTTGCCTGCTCCCTGTGCCACAAGTTCCATGTTGGATCTGTGGTGGCTTCCTATCATACCGTCGGCCACAACGCAGGACAGAAGCGATTCTATGGCTGCAAGGACCGCTATAGTGAATGCATCGGCAAATACAGTCCTGACTCCGTTAAAAGAAAACTCCGGCAAAGCAAACGACGGAAGTTTATTGCTTATCGTATAAAGGTCTCCGATGGTGTTTACATTCATCTTTAAGACCTTGACCATCAATATACCTATTATAACGGCTATAAGCGATCCCGGGACCTTTGAACTGATCTTAGGCCATACGATAAGCACTGCCAGACATACGGCTCCCACTATAAGAGCCTGATAATTCATAGTCATGATATTTCCGGCAATTGCCTTAAGTTTATCAACAGTCTCTATCGTAACCGTTCCCTGAGGATATGTCAGACCAAGAAAATCCTTTATCTGACCTATGACTATGGTGACTGCGATCCCGGCAGTGAAACCCGTTGTGATCGTATACGGTATAAACTTTATAAGACTTCCGAGTTTTAACAGACCCAGGATTATAAGGATGATACCCGCAATAAATGTCGCAAGCGCAAGACCGCCCATGCCGTTTCTCGCCACGATGCCTGCAACTATCGTCGCAAAAGCTGCTGTAGGACCTGCTATCTGCACGCGCGATCCTCCCAAAAATGAGATTATAAATCCTGCGACGATCGCTGTATACAGACCCTGTTCCGGACCGACGCCCGAAGCAAGAGCAAGGGCTATCGAAAGCGGCAATGCAATGATCGCCACTATGATACCTGATACAACATCCTTTAAAAACTGTTCTTTGCTGTATTTTTTGATCACCGAGAACAGCATCGGTTTAAGTTTGTCCTTCTTATTCATACAAGATATCCTTTCCACACAGTTTTACATTAAATTACAATCTTTAAACTCTTTCAATATAAAATATGTGCAAAAAATACCCCGTAAACCCACTCTTAATACGCCACAGTGTTTAAAGCATACAGCATTTCGGGAAGCAACTGTTTCTTTCTGCTCATCACTCCCGGCATATCAAACATCTTATCCTCAAGTTTTTCATAAGGAAGATACTTCTCGGCTTTAAACCCGGTCGTAATGAGGATACTGTGTTCTTTAAGCACATTCGTGATCATCACAGCAGCCCAGTTTAAGCCGTTCTTCTCTCTTACGCTTTCAAGAGTGGCAAGATATGTATCCTTATAATCTTCGATATCGTCAAGCGTTGTTACTTCGCACTGTCCGATACCCATCATGACACCCTTCTCCGTATACTTCTTAAAGTCTGAAAGGATCGCCTTCTCGGGATCTCTGGTGGCAAGACTTTCGACATGACTGAACATTTCACGGCCGAAAGCATCGATATCGACCTTGCAGATCTTTGCAAGGGCCGCTGCGGTCTCCCTGTCGACAGCTGTCGTTGTGGGACTTTTCAATATAAGCGTGTCCGAAATGAGCCCGGTCAGCATAACTCTTGCAGTGTATTCATCGGGCACTATATTGTTTCTTAAAAACATCTGATACACTATCGTACATGTACTTCCGAGAGGCTCGGTATCTATAAATATCGGAAGATTTGTCTTGGTGGCATCAAGTCTGTGATGATCCACTATCTCGACCACAGTCGCACTCTCGATCCCGGATATGGACTGACGCGACTCATTATGATCCACCATTATCACTTTGTAAGAAGGAGCTTTCAAAAAACATCTTCTGGTTACAAAGCCCACAAATTCATCTTCATCAAATACCGCAAGGCCACGCTTCTTGGAACTTGAAAGACTTACCTTTGCATCCTCGAAAAGATCCGTGGTCAAAAGCGAGGTTTCTTTTTCGCGAAGAAGCATCTTAATGACGGGGGGTTCGGAGATCTTACCGTCATCCGCAAGCTTGCCCATAAACCAGTGCGTGATATCATCGACGCTTAACAGTCCCAAAAACTCACCGTTTTCGTAGATCGGTATTACCGAAGGATTTGAATCCTTATAGGTCTTAGCGATCGCCGTAAGAGGCATGCCCGCTTCGATCTTTTCGGCCGGCTTAAGCATTACATCGGAAACCTTGGGATATACGTTTCGCATATAAACAGGCGGTGTGATATCAAGCGCCTTTAAGATCGCCTTTGAGCTGTCACTTAAGTGTCCGGGGCGGACCGGCACATATTCGTATGCCGGATCTATCTTATTCTTGAGTACCGAATACGCATAAGCGCTGCAAATACTGTCCATATCGGGATTTTTGTGTCCCGTTATATAGATCTTTTCTTTTTCCGACATTCTCCTGTCCTCCCCTTGTCTGTTTTGGATTTAAGATGATCCGCCATATCTTTGCGGTTTCACTGTTTTTTATTATAATTCCGCACCTGTTTCGGCACAACATAAATTAATGCCGCTTTCGGTGTTTTATTAAATTGCGCCCGATCGCGAATAATTTGATTTTGTTAATAATTCCGTTAATTATGCGGTGATAAAATACTTTTTGTGTCGAAAAATTCATTGAATTGTGCTACAATAACGGATATAGACACACAAGTTTTTTTAATCGACATAAAAATGATAAATTATTGATCATTTTATAAGCGGTTTATAACATATAATTTCAAATCCAAGTCTTTAAATACGAGATCTGTTTAAGAGGACGAATATATATGTCAGACTTTAAGATCACAAAAGATATGATCCATGAGGAATTCACCTCTAAGTACATGAATGTATATGATTATCGCTACGCCGAAGGACGGCATTATTACAATGCGACAAGGCGAAGTTATGAGGACATTGTTGCTCCCAAGACCGAAGCAGAGTTTTTGGGTATGCTTCCCGATGCGGTAAGTTGTATCGTTGTAATCATGACTCCCGAAAAAGGACCGAGACTTTTACTTACTCACGAATTTCGTTATCCCGCAGGGCGTGAGCTTTTAAGTGTTCCGGCAGGTTTGATCGACAAAAGCGACAAAGCTTCGGAAAATCCCGTGATAGAAGCCGCAAAGCGCGAGATAAAAGAAGAAACCGGCATCGAACTTTCCGGCGAAGACACGATCGAGATCGTAAATCCTCTTCTTTTCAGCACTCCGGGTATGACCGACGAAAGCAATGCGATCGTAATGGCCGTAATACATCTTAAAGATACTTCCGTAATAAACAACGAAGGTACCGAAGGTTCGGAACGTATAGGCGACTATATGCTTCTGACTCCCGAAAAAGCCGGAGAATATTTAAGTTTAGGCCGCGACGACCACGGATATTTTTATTCGGTGTTTACTTATATTGCATTAGGTTACTTTGTAAACCACTACGCAGATATGACTGTCGAGAGAAAGTCAAACTCTTCGTCCGTGGGCAAATGGGATGCTGAAACGGGACTTCTTACAAGAGATGAGTTTGCGGAGCAATTAACCCGGAAACTTGTAAGTTCCACGAGATTTAAAAATCCCACTCTGCTTCTTTCACTTAAGATCACCGATTTTACAAGGATCGAAGACCTCTACGATGAAGCCGAGATACACGAGATCATCTGCATTGTGGCGGAAATCCTTATAGATACCGTCAGGAACAAAAACCTCATAGGACGTATATCTCATGATGAATTTGCCGTGATCTGTGAAGATGACAGCGCAGAAAGCGAACTGACTAAAGAGTTAAAGAACAGCATAACCGACAGATTCGAGCACTATAACAAGATTTCGGGAAAGGATTATACCTTAAATCCTTCGATGGCTTTCATGATAGTCGATCCCGCTACAAAGCTTGAGCCCGATCAGATACTTGCGCAGCTTTCCGAGCACCACAGAGCCGTTTCCGAATCCAAGCCCCAGAGCAGATATGTGCCTGTCGAAGCCAATGAAGAGGACCCTCAGCTTAGAAGCCTTGTAAACAGGATACTTGACAACAATGAGCTTCAATATTATTTCCAGCCCATAATATGTGCCAAAACCGGCGATATCATGGGCTATGAAGCTTTGATGCGCGCACCGCACGAATACAGGATAACTCCTCTTACTCTTCTTAAATATGCAACAGAGGAAAACAGGCTTAAGGATGTGGAGAGAGCAACCTTCAACAACGTTCTTAAGATAGCCACTGAGCGTAAAAGTGAGTTTAAGAACAGAAAGATCTTTATAAACAGTATTCCAGGCTACTATCTTTCCGACGAAGAATATGATGAAATGTCCGCTCTATATAAGGATGCGCTTTCCCGTTCGGTTGTGGAAGTTACCGAAGAAACAGACATTGAAGAAACCACCCTTAACTACCTTACAAAAAGAAGCAAAGACGACGGTTTCCAGGTTGCGGTCGATGACTTCGGAACAGGTTATTCAAACGTTAATAACCTGCTCAAATTCCTGCCGAACTACGTAAAGATCGATCGTTTCCTCATATCCGAGGTCCATCTCGATCCCAGAAAGCAACACTTCGTAAACACGATAATACAGTTTGCCCACGACAACGGCTTCCAGGCCCTCGCCGAAGGTGTTGAGACCCTTGAGGAATTGAATGCCGTTATACGAATGGGTGTGGATCTTATTCAGGGATTCTATACAGCAAAGCCCACTCCGGATATCCTGGATGCGCTTTCTCCCGCTTTGCTTTCCGAAATAAGCCGTGCAAACCTTGATATAGTCTCCAACAATTCAAGACAGAAAGTATATCTTGTAAAGGATGAAAAGCAGCTTTCTCTTGTGGACTTATCGCTTCAAAAATACAGCATCCTGCTTCTTTCGGGCGGAGACCTTACGCTTGTGGGAAATCCCGATTTCTTATCGGCAGTATCCATAAGGATCAAAGATCATTCAAGCTGCAGGCTTACCATAAAGAACGTTAGCATCGGTGATGTCGATACCACCCCGTGCATAGACCTTGGTAAGGAATCCGAGCTCATTCTGAACATTGAAGGCGAAAATACCTTTAACGGAAACGGCATAAGGGTTCCCGAAACTACAAAGCTTACTCTTGAAGGTAACGGAAATCTTAAGATCACTCCGACGTTTACCAATGCATACGGTATAGGTAACGACCACTTGTGTGCATACGGCCGCATCGTTTCCGAGATGACGGGACTTCTTCAGATAGATATTAGCGGAGAAAACTGCGTATGCATAGGCGGAAAGTCTTCCGTTGAACCTCATGCGATCGACTTAAGAGCCGGATCGTTCAGAAGTGTATGCGCCGCTTCGAACTGTATATGCATAGGTTCTTACAGAGATACAGCCAATGTATTCATCTCTGATATGGATATAGCCATAGATGTAAGGATCGCAAGAGGTTCCATGATCGGTGCAGCTTTCGGAAGTCAGAACATCGAGATAAAGAACACGCTTCTTAAGATATTCGGTTCCGGAAATCAGGTTGTCGGTATCGGCTCGACCGAAAAATCTTCAGGCCGCATCAAGATAAGCGAAGCACAGGTCAACATTGCCATCAACGGTTGGAACATCGCAGCCATCGGTACAAACGGCGGCGGTCTGGACGTTGAACTCGACCATTGCAAACTTGTCTTCTACTGCGAAGCAAACATCGGAACCGGTATCGGCTGCCGTGATGCATCCGCAAATATAAGCCTTGATAACGTAGGGCTCGAGATGAACGTAAACTCCGCAAACGGAATCCTGTTCGGCTGTAAAGCAGATTCCTTTACCGACAGTTATTGCTACTTTGACATTAAACGCGATAACATCGTAGCCGGCCGTAAAAGATGGTTCGTAAAATAGGGGATAAAAATACAGCATAATGGCATAAGTCATATGCACAACTTTAAAAGCCCGGCATCGCCGGGCTTTTAACATATTCCGTATGATCATAACTGTGAGGTCAAAAATTCCTTAAGTGCCTTTGTGACCTCATCAAGGTGATAGTCATAACAATGGTCGTCACCTTCGATCGAGACAAGCTTTCCGTTTTCGTACTGCTTTGAAAGCTCGACGCCGAATTCATAAGGAACCGCTTCATCTTCGGTACCGTGAATTACAAGGACCGGCTTTTTGAACATCTCGATGCATTCCCTGATGGGAAGCACTCTTGCCACTCTTGTGTAATCGGAAGAAAGCGTCCAGTCGGGACATGAAACCTCATCCGGCAGATCTTCGTTATTAAATACATTTCCCAACATTGAGCCTCTTCTTGCGTCAAAAGGAATGTTCATTGCTGGTGAAAGCGGTATGAGCGCCTTTATGACATCGGCCATTATGCCCGCAGCCAATACTGCGGTAAGACCGCCCTGTGAATGTCCCGTAAGATACACATCCGATACAAAATCAAGGTTTCTTGCATATCTTATAACGCGTGCGGCCTCCATCATCCATAAAAGAACATTGTGATACTTAAATTCTCCGCCGCTTTTGCCGTGACCGTACATTTCGGCCCTCAAAGTTACAAATCCGACTTCGTTGGCAGCCTTGGCTACCGCTATTATATGGTCTTCCTCTATGTGACCCGTAAATCCCGGGATCACGACAAGGATCGGCATCTTTTCCTTTGTCTCATTCGGAAAATCCAGCTTTGCGTGGATGTCGATACCGTCACAATCGATATAGAATTCTTTATTTTCGTATGCCATATCCGTCTCCTTATAGCTTAAGGTTTTTATCTGAATGCTATTCTACCATAGTTCTTACATAATCGCCTACGTATTTCGGAGCATCCGTACCGTATTTGGCCACAAGTTTCATGATAGCCGAACCCACGATCACCCCGTCCGACAAAGAACGCATCTTGGCAGCCTGTTCCGGTGTGGATATGCCGAATCCGACGGCGCACGGAACGTCGGTATTGTCACGGATCAGTTTTACCATGGACGCAATATCGGTATTTATCTCGCTTCTTACACCAGTAACTCCGAGGCTTGAGACAATGTATATAAACCCTTCGGCCTCTTTTGCTATCATTTTGATCCTTTCATGAGAGGTGGGGGCGATCAGCGATATGAAGTCTATTCCGTATTTCCTCGCTGCGGGCGCAAACTCTTCTTTTTCTTCGAAAGGAACATCGGGAAGGATAAGACCGTTCATACCGACTTCTGACGATCTTTTCATAAACTTCTCGATCCCGTATGAATATACGACATTTGCATATGTCATAAACACAAGCGGAACGGATACTTCTTTTCTTAACTCAACCACCATATCGAATATCTTATCAGTCGTGACACCTGTCTTTAATGCCCGTATGTTGGCTTCCTGTATAACGGGTCCTTCCGCCGTCGGATCCGAAAACGGGATACCGAGTTCCACTATATCGGCCCCGTTCTTAACAGCCTCTTTTACTATGTCGATCGTATTCTCAAGCCCCCCGTCTCCACAGGTCACAAAGGGAATAAAGGCCTTTTTGTCTTTGAAAGCTTCTTTGATCTTACTCATTGATATCCTCCCCCCTGTATCTTGCGATCGCTGCGCAGTCCTTGTCACCGCGGCCTGAGATCGTTATTACCATTATCTGATCCTTTGTATAATCTTTTGCATGCTTCATCGCATAAGCGACCGCGTGAGCCGACTCGATAGCGGGAATGATACCCTCTGTACGGGAAAGATACTCAAACGCATTTACCGCTTCATCGTCGGTTATCGCAACATATTCGGCCCTTCCCGTATCATGAAGATTTGCATGCTCGGGGCCGATTCCGGGATAATCAAGTCCTGCGGAGATCGAATAGACCGGAGCGATCTGACCGTATTCATCCTGGCAGAAATATGATTTCATGCCGTGGAAGATACCGAGCTTACCCGTATTTATGGTAGCAGCCGTCTCAAAAGTATCTGTACCGCGTCCTGCCGCCTCACATCCGATGAGCTTAACTTCCTTATCTTCTATAAAGTTATAAAATGAACCTATGGCGTTTGAACCGCCGCCCACACATGCCACAACGGCATCGGGAAGACGTCCTTCGCGCTTAAGCATTTCTTCTTTTATCTCTTTTGATATGACCGACTGGAAATCTCTTACGATCGTCGGGAACGGATGCGGCCCCATTACGGATCCTAAACAATAATGAGTATCCGCGATCCTGCTCGTCCATTCACGCATGGCTTCGGAAACGGCGTCCTTTAATGTTGCGGTTCCGCTCTTGACAGGGATCACGGTCGCTCCAAGAAGTCTCATCCTGTATACGTTTAATGCCTGTCTCTTTGTGTCCTCTTCACCCATGAAAACAACACATTCCATATTCATAAGCGCTGCTGCCGTCGCGGTGGCAACACCGTGCTGACCCGCACCGGTCTCGGCAATAAGGCGTGTCTTTCCCATCTTCTTTGCAAGAAGCGCCTGGCCGAGCACGTTGTTTATCTTGTGCGAACCCGTATGGTTCAAATCTTCCCTCTTTAAGTATATCTTTGCACCGCCAAGATCCTTTGTCATCTTCTCTGCAAAATAAAGTCTTGAAGGTCTTCCGGCATATTCGTTTAAAAGTTCATCCAGTTCACGAACAAAATCCGGATCGTTTTTGTACTTATTGTACGCTTCTTCAAGTTCGATCACCGCGTTCATAAGTGTTTCGGGAATGTACTGTCCGCCGTGGACACCGAATCTTCCTCTGCTCATCTTTTCTCCTCATTTCTTACTCTTTTGATAAAGAGTTCTATCTTTTCTCTGTCTTTTGCTCCGTCCGTCTCGACGCCGGAACTTACATCAAGTCCGATAAGACGATTGCTCCTGTTTAAAAGAACGCCATCTACATTTTCCGGGCTTAAACCGCCTGCCAGAATGTAATCCCTCTTTACGGATCTTATAAGTGCTTCATTAAGTTTTTTCCCGCTTCCTTGTCCGCTGTCCAAAAGTATCATGTCGGCCGAAGAATTGTTTATAAGACCGATATCCGTATCTTCTTTTACCACAAATGCCTTAATGACGGGCTTATCCGTTTTTTCTTTTAATCCCTTTATGTATGCTTCATCTTCATCGCCGTGAAGCTGAGCCATGTCGATGATGTTATCTTCAAGAAGCGATAATACTTCATCAAGCGGATCGTCCACAAAGACTCCGACTGCCTTTATGCCTTTATCAAGGTGTTCTTTTAACAGCCTTGCCGTTTCCCCGTCGATCGTCCTTTTACGCCCCTTTGCAAACACAAAGCCTATATAATCGGGCTTAAACTCATTGACATATGCTATATCGTCTTGTGTCTTAAGACCACAGATCTTTATTATCATATAAGTCCTCTTAACTTATCAAGTTCAGCTTTTTTATCGGGTGCCCGCATTAAGGATTCACCTATAAGAACGCCGTCGACTTTTCCTTCGTATAAGGTTTTGATGTCCTCTGCGGTCTTTATACCGCTTTCGGCCACAAACAGTATATCATCGGGTACAAGGCTTCGAAGTCTTATAGAATTTCCTATATCGACCGTAAAGTCTTTAAGGTTTCTGTTGTTTACCCCGATCATCCTCGCGCCCGCACTTACGGCCGATCTGACTTCTTCTTCGTCGTGAGCCTCCACCAAAGCCGAAAGCCCCAAAGAATCTGCAATCTTTATGTACTTTTCAAGCGTTTCTGCAGGCAAGAGCGAACAAATCAAAAGTACACATGAAGCACCCAAAATCTTTGCTTCGTATATCATGTATTCGTCGACCGTAAAATCCTTTCGAAGGCACGGAATATCAACATTTTCCGATATCTCCTTAAGATATCCGTCACTTCCCAAAAACCACTTGGGTTCGGTAAGTACCGATATACATGATGCACCTGCCGCTTCGTATTCTTTCGCTATCTTAACATAAGGAAAATCCTCTGCGATAAGACCTTTTGACGGAGAAGCCTTTTTACATTCGCATATAAAGCTCATACCGTCTTTCTTTACGGCTTTTTCAAAAGAAAAAGCATTGTCTTTTGGAAGTGCGAGTGCCTTCTCTTTAAGAATGTCCAAAGGAAGTGTTTTTTTACTTGATATTACCCTTTCCCTTGCATATTCGGCTATCGTGTTAAGTATGTTGTCCATGCTTTCCTCTATCTGTTTGATTTTTCAATGATCTCTTCAAGTTTCCTGAGTGCGATACCCTCATCGATGAGTCTGGCTGCTTCTTTAACACCGTCTTCGAAGGTATCTGCCTTGCCGCCCACATAGATCGCAGCACCGGCGTTAAGTAATACAGCGCTTCTCTTGGCGCCTCTTTCTTTGCCCGATAAGATATCTCTTGTGATCTGTGCGTTTTCTTCAGCCGTGCCTCCCGTAAGTTCGCCCGCATTGCCTCTTACAAGGCCGAAATCTTCGGGTCTGATCTCATAATCGGTATATTTTCCGTTGTTGATCTCACAAACCGTCGTGGGACCGCATGCCGAGATCTCGTCGAGTTTTTCCTGTCCGTATACCACAAGGCCTCTCTTTACGCCAAGGTCGGTAAGAACTCTTGCCAAAGGTCCCACAAGATAATCGTCATATACGCCCAGGATCTGCATCGAAGGCTTAGCGGGATTGGTAAGGGGGCCTAAGATATTGAATACCGTTCTGAAACCGAGTTCTTTTCTGATGGCACCCACGTACTTCATGGATGAGTGATACTTCTGAGCAAAGAAGAAGCAGAATCCTGCGTCATCGAGCATCGATACACACTTTTCGGGCGACATGTCAATGTTGATGCCGAGTGCTTCAAGGCAGTCTGCCGCGCCTGATTTTGATGATGCTGCGCGGTTTCCGTGCTTTGCAACTCTTATGCCTGCTGAAGCGATCACCATTGCGGAAGTTGTGGAGATATTAAAACTCTGTGAATTGTCTCCGCCGGTTCCCACGATCTCAAGAACATCCTTATCGTAGGAGATCGTTGTCGCATGCTCTCTCATTGCCGTTGCACAGCCTGATATCTCGTCCTGAGTCTCGGCTTTGGCAGACTTTGTGGAAAGTGCCGCAAGGAAAGCTGCGTTCTGTGTGGGTGTTGTTTCACCGTTCATGATCTCGTTCATAACGGTGTATGCTTCATCAAAAGTTAAATCCTGCTTGCTTACGATTTTTACTATAGCTTCTTTTATCATTTTTTGTTCCTCTCATTGTATGATTTATTGTTTGTTGCTGCTTATATTGATAAAGTTTCTTATTATGTCGCGTCCGGCCGGCGTAAGTATCGATTCGGGGTGGAACTGAAGACCGTATACCGGATACTTTTCATGCTCTACCGCCATTATCTCGCCGTCTCTTGTGACTGCCGTAACCTTAAGTTCTTTTGGGATCGTTTTCTCATCCGCGGCAAGCGAATGATATCTTGCCACCTCGATCACATCCGCGCAGTCGTTAAAAAGCTTTGAGTTAACGTCCAGCCTTGCCATCGAACTCTTTCCGTGCATAAGCTTCTTTGCGTAGCCTACCTTGGCGCCGTAAGCCGTACATATCGCCTGGTGTCCGAGACACACACCGAGTATCGGGATCTTACTTCCGAGTTTTTGGACCGTCTCGATACAGATGCCCGCGTCTTCGGGTCTTCCCGGTCCGGGTGAAAGAATGATGGCATCGGGTTTTAATTCCTTAACCTCGTCAACGGTAAGCTCATCATTTCTTATTACCTTTATATCCGGCTCAAACTCACCGATAAGCTGGTAAAGGTTATAGGAAAAACTGTCATAATTGTCTATAAGTAAGATCATTACAGCACCTCCTTTGCCATATCTATCGCCTTGGCTACCGCCGCGGCTTTGTTGATGCACTCGGTGAATTCCGATTCGGGTACGGAATCGGCTACGATGCCCGCTCCGCTTCTTACGAATACTTTTCCTTTTTTCTTGTATGCGGTCCTGATCGCTATACAGGTATCAAGGTTTCCGGTAAAGTCTATATATCCGATCGCTCCGCCGTAGATACCGCGCTTGTTCTTCTCAAACTCGTTTATAAGCTCACAGGCCTTGATCTTGGGTGCTCCGGAAAGTGTCCCGGCGGGGAGTATCGCTCCGACGGCCGACATCGCGTCTTCGCTGTCTTTTATAATTCCTCTGACCGTTGAGCCTATGTGCATTACATGCGAGAACATGAGCACATCTCTTAAACTTTCAACTTCTACCGTTCCGAATTTTGATATACGGCCTATATCGTTTCGGCCGAGATCCACAAGCATGTTGTGCTCGGCAAGTTCTTTTGGATCTCTTAACAGTTCTTCTTTTAACGCTTCGTCTTCATCATGATTTCTGCCCCTTTGTCTTGTACCGGCAAGCGGGAATGTATGAAGCACCCCGTCCTCGAGCTTTACAAGAGTCTCGGGCGACGCACCCGCGATCTCAAGATCGTTGCTGCCGAAGTAGAACATGTAAGGCGAAGGATTGATAGTCCTTAAGACCCTGTAGGTATTTATGAGCGATCCCTCAAATTCGGCCGAAAGCTTATTTGAAAGAACGATCTGGAAGATATCTCCTTCGATTATGTGATGCTTGGCCTTTTCGACCATTTCGCAAAACTCTTCTTTGGAAAACTCGGGCTTAAACTCTTCCTTGGCATAACCTTTTATATCATCGCTCATCTTACCGTTTGTGATAAGATCCGCCATATCGTCCAAGTCTTTCTGAGCCCTTTTGTATTCGTTGTCGATATCGTTAAGCTTTATGTTGGCGATCAGGATTATCTTCTGCTTTAAGTGGTCGAAGGCTATGACCTTGTCAAAAAGCATTAAGTCCACATCGTTAAAACCTTCATCGTCTTCTTCTATGAGCTTAAGAGTAGGCTCTACATACTTTATGTAGTCATATGCGAAATATCCCACAAGACCGCCCGTGAACGGGGGAAGTCCTAAAACCTTGGGGCTTTTATACGTCTTTAAAAGGTTTCTTATGTATTTGTAAGGCTCGTTTGTCATTATCACGTCCTTATCGATCTTAAGGACACCGTTAAGACAGGTGATCTCGTGCTTGGGATCGTATCCCAAAAATGTGTATCTGCCCCAGTTATCGTTATCTGCAACCGATTCAAGAAGGTAGCAGTGATCCGATACATTCTTAAGTATCCTCAGTACCTCAAGCGGAGTCTTCATATCCGACAGCATTTCACGCGATACGGGTGCTATATCGTACCGGCCCGTTTCCTTTAATTTCCTAAGTTCCTCGATCGTCATTTTTCCCTCCTCATTTTAAGCGTAAAAGTGTATCGCTTTCGATACACTCGCGCCAAGTAAAACAAAAAAGTCCCTGACAGTATAACTACTGTCAGGGACGAATATACAAATACACTATCCGCGGTGCCACCCTTATTCATCACGACATGACTCGTGACCTTAGCGGGATACCAACATATCCCCGGCAACTAACGCATGCCTCTCGTCGCGGTATTTCCACCGCGCCCTCCGAAGTCCATTCACTCAAGCCTTTACTACCCGGATCTCACCATCCCGGACTCTCTTTACAGCAAGTGTCCCAAGCTACTCCTCTTCGTCAACGGTTTAGTACTTTATTTGGTTGAAGTAAGGATAATATTTTTTTAAGTTCTTGTCAACAATTTTTTATATAAGTTTATTCACTCTCAAAAACCTTCACTCCGCGTTCAAGGTAGAAACCGTCAAAAGCATATGCGAACTTTACCATTTCGATGATCTGCCCTGCCTCATCCGTAACGACTTTGACAAGACAAGGATCAAAGTAACCTCCGGATGCCATATACTGCATCCCTTTATATTCATAATTAACGGCCGAATATGCGTACTCATCGTTGGGAATAATGTATCCCATAGCATTCTCTTCCTTACCGTCCACGGTAACGGTCGTCTTAAATACCTCAACACGCTGGAGGGTACAACTGTTGCCAAACTCAGCCCATTTGAACGCATAGAACGATGTCCCTTTCAATCGTACATCGTCCTCGATCCCGACGGTTGAAGGGGTTGTCGTATCAGATTCATACTCCCCGTCGTAATCATACGGATTAGGTCTTCTGAAGAACCATGTTCCGTATGAACTTCTGTCATATCTAAGACCATCCGACGCAAACCCTGTCCTTTCGTCGCCCAGCTCTCTTAACATCATATAATCAATTCCGAGATTATTGGCGATCAGTATCTGAAATGATTGTTCGGGTCTCACTTCATCCCAACTGTACTGCCCGGATGTAAATCTGTTTGAAAGTGTCATTCGGTCATACGTTCCCTGTTTTTCCTTAAAAACATCCGTAAGTTCAACAGTAAAGGTCGTTTTATCACCGTTTGGCCTGATGAAACGCATCATATGGTAGTCCGCTGTCGAAAAATGGACGATATCACGCATGATACCGGGTTCCTGCAACATCTCCCCGTCATCCATTAACTCCCAGTCACCCTGTAAGATCCCAAGCATGATCCTGTCTCCGGGTTCGTACTCGTTCCTTTTAAACACGGTACGCTTATAACCTCCGTCATCGTCAAGTATGGGCCATGTGTATGCCTCGATAGTATCTTCTTCTGCAAAATAATTAACCTCATAGAAGAAGAAAAGCCGATCCTCAAGAGCAAATGATATCCGATCATCAACGGTCTCCGCCTTGAATGCCGTGGAACTGTTAAGATCATAACCTGTAACGGTAATGACCCCGTCCTCTATCAAAAGGGCCATGCCTGTTTCGTCCTGAGCATACCATGTGCCGTCGCAATCATGATAAGGCTCTGTTTTATCCTCTTTTTCCACAGATGTCGATGTCCTCCCCGTGTTTGCATCATCCTTAGAATCATTCTCCACCGAGATGCTTTGCGGCATATCAACAGAAACTTCAAACGGCGAAGAACACCCGCCCAATGTCAATATCCCGATGAGAAAAACTATGATCACTGCTTTCATATTTTTAAAATCCCCCAAATTACACTTGAATGCTCACATATCAGAGCTTTCAGACCGGCCGAAAGCTTTCAATATCTTTAGATTTTTGACCGTCCTTATGATATTTTACATCATTGTAATCTGTTTTACCACTCTTCCCAAGCATCGTTCGATCTTTAATACAAAAGACTATTTCAGGCGCCTTTAACCTTACCTGTCACGAAACATATAAAGAATAAGATCATGTCACAGACCACTATCGTGGAACCTACCGGAGTCGAAAGAAGGATCGAAACGAGGATACCTATAAAAGCACATATTACCGACATGATCGCAGATAAGATCACGACACTCTTAAAGTTTTTAAGTAAGCTCATCGAAGAAAGCGCCGGGAATATGATAAGTGCCGAGATAAGGAGAGATCCCACAAGATTCATACCGAGTACTATTACGATCGCGATCATTACAGCAATCATAAGGTTATAAAAATCAGCGCTTTTGCCCGTTGCCGTCACAAAATTTTCATCAAATGTAACCGCAAATATCCTGTTATACAAAACAACGAACAACACTATCACGACCGTCGAAAGAACCAGGCACAGAACAACATCTTTCACCTGAAGCGTAAGTATCGATGTCGATCCGAACAACGTGCTGCACACATCTCCCGATACATTGGCAGAAGCAGAAAAGACATTCATGAGCATATAGCCTACCGCGAGCGCGCCCACCGAAATCATCGCTGTTGCGGCATCGCCTTTGATCTTTGCGTTCTGTCCTGATTTTAGAAGAAGTATTGCCGTTATGACAGTGACGGGAAGTATGAGCACCGACTGATCGGCCAGCTTAAGTACCGTTGCAACTGCCATCGCTCCGAAAGCAACATGCGAAAGCCCGTCACCTATAAACGAATAACGCTTAAGCACGAGCGTCACGCCCAGAAGCGACGAACAGAGTGCTATAAGTACACCGACAATGAAGGCGTTCCTTACAAGCGTAAATTCAAAATAGAATTGCAATGTTTTGATCATATTCAGCACTATCCTTCCTCCCCGCTTCCGAGCCCGATCTCTTTTGCAATACTGCTCTTTAAATACTCATCGGTCGTGCCGAAGAATACATTTTCTTTGCCTATATGCAATATATGATCCGAAAACTCCGTTATTGCCTTTATATCATGCGAGACCATGACGATCGTTATCCCGGCTTTGTTGAGTTCTTTTGTAAGATCGTAAAACTCGGCCGTAACTTTTGGGTCAAGCCCGCTTACGGGCTCATCAAGCACCAAAAGCTTTTCCGAAGCGCACAGTGCTCTTGCTAAAAGAACCCGTTGCTGCTGTCCGCCCGAAAGGTTTCTGTAGCATTCTTTCCTAAGATGCCAGATACCCATCCTCTTAAGATTGTCTTCTGTCCTTTTCTTTTCTTCTGCTCCGTAAAACGGACGCACTCCCAGTTTTGAAATATTGCCCGAAAGAGCGATCTCCCATACGGAAGCGGGAAAATCCCTCTGGACAACGGTCTGCTGCGGAAGGTAGCCTATGCCGTCTTCCTTAAATACTATCTCGCCCGATAAAGGCTTTGTAAGCCTTAAAAGGGTTTTGATGAGCGTACTTTTACCTGCACCGTTTTCGCCCACTATACAGAGGAAATCGCCTTCTTTTACCGAGAAATTGATATCTTCGGCCACAGGCTTTCCTTCATATCCGATCGATAGGTTTTTAACATACAACATTCCAAACTCCTTGCCGATGCCGGCAAAACCGGCTCCGGCATTTTATAAAACAATTACTTAAGTGCTTTCTTTAATACTTCAAGGTTATCTTTCATAACACCCAGATATGTGATGCCGTTTTCGATATCCTTTCCTGTTACGGACTGCATCGAATCAAGAACCAAAACCTCCCGATCCTTGTCCTTTGTATTTGAGATTATCGTTTCCGCCATTTTCTTATCGGAACTTTCGATCACCAAAACGGCGCCGATATCAAGTTCATCAACCTTTCCCGAAAGGAAAGTTACAGTCTCAAAACTTGCTTCGGTCTCTGCGGAGCATCCCTCAAATGCAGCGAAGTAATCAAGTCCGTAATCATCGACAAGATATCGAAACGGGAATCTGTCGGCGAAAAGAACAGTCTTTACAGATGCTTTGTTTACCGCATCCGCATACTCATCATCAAGTTCCTTAAGCTTTTCGTTATATGCCTTAGCGTTGCCTTCGTATACCGGGGCATTGGCGGGATCTAAAACTGTTACACAAGAAGCTATTGCATCCACAAACACTCCGGTGTTTTTAAGAGAAAGCCATACATGTTCATCATATTCGGGGCCTTCCTCTTCTTCACCTTCGCCTTCTTCCTCTTTTTCCGCTTCCATGCCTTCGACTAATTCCTCTTCCTTGACAGAATCGCCTAAGACATCAAGAAGGTTAACAACCTGCATATCCTTGTTTACGGCTCCCGAAAGGGCATCTTCAACCCATTTATCCGACTCACCGCCCACATATATAAAAACATCGCATGATGCGATCTTTACCAGATCTGCTGCCGTAGGCTGATAACTGTGAATATCGGTGCCATTATCAAGTAAAAGCGTGATCTCAAAATCATCCGCCTTATCGCCGATCACTTCTTTTACCCAGTCGTATTCGGGAAAGATCGTGCAGACAATACTCTTTTTATCCGAAGAATACATATTTGTGTCCGGACCCTTATCGGCATTTTTCCCACCGCAGGCAGCCAATGTGCAAAGACTTGTGCAAAGCGCCAGAATAAGTCCGGTGATCTTAATTGCTTTTTTCACCTTAGTATCTCTCTTTTCCAAATCATTCCTTATCGATGCAATCCGGACATTTTCCTATCAAAACAGATTCCTTCGGCTCCAAAACAAAGTTAAGCTTGTTTTGCACGTAATCATTAAAAGAATCCATAACGGGGCCTTCAAGGTGAACGATCTTCCCGCATACCTTACATTGGATATGAAGATGCTCCCTGCAGCATGAACCATCGCCCACATACTGATAATACCCCGTATCGTCGGAAGGATTCTTTGTCTTTAAAAGCTTGCCCTCTTCGGTAAGCTTCTCAAGATTCCTGTAAACGGTCGCCTGGTTCATGGATATCTCGCAGTCGTTTAGATAATCGAGCACATCCTTGGCACAAAATCTCTTGCCGGTACTACCCATAAAATATGTAAGCAAAACTTCTTTTCCTTTGGTGTGATACTGCCTTGCCATGCTTATCCTTTCCCGTGCTTGTGCGCACCCTCGCGGAGCGTTTTTTACTTAAACAGGAAATTTCGGAGAAAATTTCTGTTTAAGTAAAAAACAAATTTGCAAATCGTTCGCAAAATAAGTTATCACTCTTTGATCGGAGTGTCAATGACTTTTGCGAATGATTTGCAAATTTTTAATAATTTCGCTATTTATTTGTCTTTACGGGCTAAAAGAACGCTTCAAGCTTTGAAAGTATTTCCCTGACCGTGTCTTCGGGTGTAGTGTTCTCAACGGTCATATCCGCGAACCGTTCATAATATGGCTTACGCTCTCTGTATAGTTCATTGAGGTCGCGTCCTTTTGACAGAGGCCTGTCATCGGTCGGCAAAAGCGCCGCATCACGGCGGATCCATATGATGATGCCGTTTTGTTTAAGAAGGTTATAATTGCCTTTTCTCAATACCGCGCCGCCGCCGGTCGCGATCAGCTTACCCGAAAGCTTGCCGAGATCTTTTATGACATCGGTCTCGATGTCGCGGAATGCATTCTCGCCGTCTGCGGTGATTATGGCGGAAGGACTTCTGCCTTCACGTTCTGTGATCTTAATATCCGTATCAATGACCTCACGGTCAAGTTTTTCGCCTAAAAGCCTTGCTATCGTTGTTTTACCGGATCCGGGCATTCCCACGAGCACGAGATTCTGCATCTTTACCGAAAGGCAGTTATAGATCTCATCTATCTTGGAGATCGGGATCTTATTCTGCTGAAACTGTTCCGAACTTTTAACGGCCTGAGCCACGAGCATGTAAAGTCCTCCGATAGCGGGAATACCCAGTTCGTCGGCCTCAAGCACAAGTGCCGTTCTTGAAGGGTTGTATATTATATCGATCACTCCTGTTAATGCGGGAAAGAGTGTCAAAGAAAGAGCTGCCTCACCGTTATTCGGATACATGCCAAGCGGCGTTGTGTTTACTATAACCTCAGCATCCTTATGAAGAAAAAGATTGTTATAATTGTTCTCACCGCTTCTGCTTATGATGACAGGCTTTGCATCAAGCATTTCAAGCGCTGCCGTAACGGCAACGGACGCACCGCCGCTTCCGAGTACCAAAACCTTTTTATCCCCGACCGCTATTCCGGATTTTCTTACAAGCTCCATAAAGCCGTAGACATCGGTGTTGTCGCCGTAAAGTGTACCGTCGGGCCGCCTTACGACCGTGTTGACGCTTCCGACTTTCTTTGCGACATCGCTTAATTCATCCATATAAGGCATAACGGTCTTTTTATAGGGAATCGTGACATTTATGCCGGTAAAGTCGCCGTTTTTTATAAAATCGGCAACCTCGTCTTCTCCTTTTTCAAAAAGGGTGTACTCATAATCACCCAGCATACCGTGGATCATTGGCGAAAAACTGTGTGAAAGTTTTTTACCCAGCAGGCCGCATTTTATCATATAAATCTCCGTTTCATCGCTTCAAATCAAAGAACCGGCTGCCAAAAGCCCGGTACCGTACATGCTATATGATCTCGCTGTAGCTTCCGAGATAATTAAAGCTTTCGCAGGCACCGGGAAGTTCCGCCATAAGCTGGATAAGCTTCGGTGAATATACCGGTGCATCAAGGTCAAAGTAAAACATGAACTCAAACTCTCTGTTCGGAAGCGGACGGCTTTCGAGCTTGTTTAAATTGATGCCTAATGCATAGAGCCTTGAAAGTATCTTGTAAAGCGCGCCGGGCTCGTGAGAAAGAGTGAGCATGATACTGGTCCGATTGGCTCCGGGGTAGATCTCAAGCTGCTTAGCGATACATATAAAACGTGTATAGTTGTTGTCCTGATTCTGAACACTTTCCTTTACACAGGAAAGTCCGTAATATTTCATGCACATAAGCGATGAAAGCGCAGCGACATCGTGCCTTTTGGATTCTGCTACCATCTTGGCGGCAACCGCCGTGTTCTCGCAGGGGATGATCTTGACTCCCTTAAGTGTCGACAGAAACTCGGAACACTGGCTTATAGCCTGCTCATGCGAATAAATCTCTTTTATATCCGAAAGTTTTGTGCCTTCGTTGGCTAAAAGATTATGCTCTATCTTGAGCCTTATGCTCCTTACTATATTGAAATGATGCTTCAGCATAAGATCGTAAACCGAGTTGACCGAACCGGCGGTACTGTTTTCGACCGGAATGACACCGTATTTGCAAAGGCCCTTTTCTATAGCCGAGAATACAGCCTCAAAGCTTGCAAAATACATGATATTCGGATTTCTGAAAAGCTTATCGGTCGCAAGCTGCGAATTGGCACCCTCGACACCCTGGCATGCCACATCCGCACGCTCCGGGAAAAGCTTGTCCGTAGCCTCTATCGCATTTTCTATACGCTCCGTAAGATCCGATCTTGCACCGTTTAATTTGTTCTGATAGCTTCTGCTGAGCTCCAAGATAACGGAAAAGAAAATGGGTGCGTAATCTATCATTTCATCCGATGATGCATTGAATACGGAAAGCATCTTCTCACGCTCTCTTTTTAAATCAAGCGTCGGAATGTTGTTTTCTTTTTTATATGCGGCGATCTCTTTTGAAATGCCCATACGTTCCGTAAAAAGTCTTAAAAGTTCCTTGTCGATCGCATCAATCTTCTCTCGACACTCGGGAATATTCATGTATCATGTCCTCCTCATATCCGAAATCGGGCAAAAGAACGCTTTACCCGATCCTAATTTCCAAGCATTGCATCATATACGGCTATCGCTGCCGCGGCCTCCATGACCGGTACGGCTCTTACGGCCACACAGGGATCATGACGCCCCTTTATGATAAGTTCAGTCTCTTCTTTTGTCTCAAGATTTACACTGGTCTGGGGCTTGTATATCGAGGGAGTCGGCTTTACGGCCGCCTTAAACGTAACAGGCATACCGTTCGTGATGCCGCCGAGTATCCCTCCGGAATTGTTGGTCTTTGTCATGACACGGCCGTCAACATATGTGAACGGATCGTTGTTCTCGCTTCCGAACATCTTCGTGGCTTCAAAACCCGCGCCGAACTCTATTCCCTTGACCGCGGGGATACCGAACACTATCTTTGATATCCTGTTCTCCATACCGTCAAACATCGGATCCCCCAGCCCTGCGGGGAGTCCCGTTATCACACACTCGATGATCCCGCCGACGGAATCGCCGTCGGCCTTGGCGCTTTCTATCAAAGCGACCATCTCTTCGCCCTTTTTATCGTTTACGACCGGAAAAGCCTTATCGGATACCGGCTTATCAAACTTTCCCTCATCGCATATATCTTTTACGGAATATACTCTTGCAAATATTTCGATCCCCTTTTCTTTGAGGAACTGCTTTATGATCCCGCCCGCAATACACATCGGAGCCGTAAGCCTTCCCGAAAAATGTCCGCCGCCGGCAAAATCCTGAAAACCGTTATATTTAACCTCTGCGGTATAATCCGCATGACCGGGACGGGGTATTACCTTTAGTTCCGAATAATCCTTTGAACGGGTATCGTTATTCCTTATGATCGCGGTTATCGGGGCTCCGCATGTTATATCATCCTTAAGACCCGATATAAATTCAGGCTCGTCGGCTTCTTTTCTTGCCGTCGAAATACTGTTCCTGCCCGGAGCGCGTCTTTTCATAAAGGCATTAAGTTCAGCCATGTCGACCTTAAGCCCCGCGGGAACTCCCTCAAGAGTCATTCCTATCGCAGGGGAATGTGACTGTCCGAATATTGTAAGTCTTATATTCTCTCCGTAGCTTGAACTCATAGGTCCCTCCTAACATGCAAACGATCCTTTGCCGTTTTTTTAACGTATATCCTAAAGCTTATTAAAATCCAAAAAGAACGCAGGATACGACTTTGAAACACACTCCGCACCGAGAATGGTTATATCGCCTATTGCCTCGCAAGCACAGACCGCTGCCGACATTGCGATGCGGTGATCCTTAAATGCATCGACCGTACCACCCTTATAACAGCCCACGCCTTCTATCAAAAGGCCGTCATTTGTCTCTGTCGCCTTGCCGCCCAATGAATTTATAAGCTTTGCGGTTGTGGCAAGCCTGTCGGATTCTTTGATCCTTAACCTTCCGGCATTGTATATTTTCGTGGTACCCTCAGCAAGACCCGCCAGCACCGCAACCGCAGGCACAAGATCGGGAACGTCCGAAGCATCGAGTTCTATGGCTTTGAGTTCTTTTTTCTTTACCGTGACGGAATCGTCTCCCACCGAAATGTAAGCTCCGAACCGCTTTACTATATCCAAGATCGCTCTGTCGCCCTGCTTGGACGATACCGACAGTTTGTCAAGAGTTATACCCTTATCGGAAAGCGCTCCCATACATACAAAGAAAGCTGCGTTGGACCAGTCTCTTTCCACGACCTCGCGATCGTGCGACGAATAGATCTGATCTCCCGGTATCGTATAGCAGTTTTCCGGATACTCATCAAATTCGATGTCCATGCTTTCAAGGACATCTTCCGTCATATCGATATATGACTTTGACTCGATCTCGCCCGTGACCGTAAGTGTACTTTTCCCCGATAATATCGGAAGTGCAAACAAAAGACCCGAGACATATTGCGAAGAGATATTGCCCGCTATATCAAATTCGCCGCTTTCAAGCCGGCCGGAAACATACAGAAGGTTATCATCCTGTTTAAAACTCATACCGTGTTTTGAAAGCTCATCGGTAAGTATAGTATTGGGTCTTTCCTTAAGGCGGCCTTCCATGTTAAATACAACATTTACACCGAGCGCTCCCACAACGGGGATCAGAAATCTTAATGTAGAGCCGCTCTCACCGCAGTTAAGGGTTATGACGTCACCGTCAGTCGAAACCTTTCCGAAGTTCTTCGGATCGACATTGATCTCGCGGTGCACAACCTCGATCTTTGCTCCGAGAGCTTTTAAACAGTCTATCGTGGCTTCTATATCTTTTGAGATACCGTCACATTCGATAACGGTGGGCGCATCCGAAAGCGCCGCACAGATAAGCAGCCTGTGTGCGTAGGATTTTGAAGCGGGAACCGTAACGCGTCCGCTTCTTGAGCCGGGTTCTACAGTATGATCCATACATAGTCCTTTCTCAGCCGTCTATTTCGGCTTTGATCTCGCGGCCCTCTTTAAGAAGACGTCTCATTTCTTCCTTGTCGTCGTTTTCGAGGGCTTTTTTGTATTCGTTAAGACTGTCAATAAAGATGTTGAGTTCTTTTAACAGATCATCCTTATTGTCAAAGAACAATTCGGTCCACATCTCCGGATTGAGCCATGCCACACGTGTCATATCCTTGTAACTGCCCGCAGAAAAGCCTTTATGCGACCTTACCGTGGGGCTTTTTACATATGCGTTCGACACTACATGCGCAAGCTGTGATGTGTACGCTATCATCATATCATGTTCTTCGGCGGTAGTAACGGTAAATCTTGAAAAACCTGCAGGTTCAAGCAGTTTTTTTACGTTATCGAGAAGAACGATATCATCGAACCTCGGCGGCACTATTACCATAGGCGCCCCTTTATAAAGATTATCTTTTGCGTATTTAAAGCCCGAATACTGGGTTCCGGCCATCGGATGACCGCCCACATAGGTAAAGCCGTAGCGTTTTGCTATTTCCATACCCTTATCGACTATCACTTTTTTGGTACCGCAGCAATCGATGACTATTGGCTTCTTTCCTATAAAAGGACCGTTCTCCTCCATATAATTCAAGGCAGCGCCGGGATATGTACATATAAGCACAAGGTCGCAATCCCTGACATTTTCCGTGGTAAGCTCACCCGAAACGGCACCGCTGAGCATAGCAAAATCCAATACGCTTTTATCGATATCCTTGGCAAGCACCGTTTCGCCCGCTTTTGAATATGCTTTGGCAAAAGAACCTCCTATAAGGCCTAGTCCCACTATTCCTACCGTCATTACAGAACCTCCCTGACAGCTTTGATCTTTTTAACAAGCTCCGCATACTCTTCGGGGCGTAAGCTCTGTGCTCCGTCGCAAAGTGCGTGAGGCGGATCGTTGTGAACTTCGATTATGAGTCCGTCGGCTCCCGCCGCGGTTGCGGCCATAGCCATCGGAGGCACCATTCTTGCGATACCCGTTGCGTGGCTCGGATCCACTATTACGGGAAGATGCGAAAGCTCGTGCAGCATCGGGACTGCCGCAAGATCAAGAGTATTTCTTAAGTAATCGCTGTATGTTCTTATACCTCTTTCGCAGAGGATTATGTTCTCGTTGCCACTCGACATGATGTATTCGGCACTCATCAGGAGTTCTTTTAACGTATTGGCAAGACCTCGCTTTAAAAGAACAGGCTTGCCTGTCTGGCCGAGTTCTTTAAGAAGGTCAAAATTCTGCATGTTTCTCGCGCCGACCTGAAGTACATCGATATCTTCAAAAAGAGGAAGATCGTTTATACTCATGATCTCGGTCACGATTGGAAGACCTGTTTCTTTTCTTGCGATCTTCAAAAGCTCGATGCCCTCGCCCTTAAGACCCTGGAAATCATAAGGGGAAGTGCGGGGTTTGAAGGCGCCGCCTCTGAGTAAATTTGCTCCGGCTGCCTTAACATCCTTCGCTACCGATACTATCTGGCCCTCGTTTTCAACGGAACATGGACCCGCGATCAGCACGAAGTTACCGCCGCCGACCTTGACGTCTCCTATGTTTACTACCGTGTCGTCCGGATGAAACTTTCTGTTACAGCACTTAAACGTCTCGGATACGCGCTTTACCGAATCCACGATATCGAGGCTGTCTATAAGCTCCATATCCACCTTTGCGGTGTCGCCGATAAGACCGAGCACCGTCTGATATTCACCTTCGGAAATATGTACGCCGAGGCCCATGCCCTTAAGCCATTCTATAAGTCTGTCCTTTTTCTCCTGTCCCACATTGGGTTTTAATACAACTATCATGGTATCTCCTCCTGAAAAAGAAAAGCGACATCAGATTTGGTTAATCTGTGTCGCTTCACGAATTCGTATCTTTCACAATTCTCACAACGCAAACTAACCTTACTCGGAGTCGGTAAAGTAAAAGTAAAAGTAATAATAGTTTGCTGCAAAAAATGTGTTCTTCATGTTTCGTCCTTTGGGTTTATCGCCCTTAAACTTAAATCTTACATTCAAGATATTTCTTAAACTGAAAGAATAATAACACCGTGAAATCGTGTTTGTCAACAAAAATATTTTAGCGCTTTAAACTGTAATGGTTTAAAGCTTTAAACCAGCGAAATATGGCGTGTTTTTGTCTCATCCTTCTATATCACTCTCGTTGAGATCTCTCCCGAAGTAAGCGTTACCGGTTCATCTTCGCCTTCGAAGATCACGATAAGCCCGCATCGGTCGTCGATACCTACGGCGTGGGCGCGTTTTTTGTTTCCCGCTCCGTCGATCACATCTATTTCCTTATCCAGAGTGAGCTGACGCTTTCTGTATTCGGAAAGATATGTTACATCCGGAAGGGCTTTATATATGGGTAAAAACTCATTTAAAAACTCCGCAGCAAGACGGTTCCTCGTACCTGCGGGGCAGGAATCTTCAGTAAACAGGCTTCCCGCTGTGTCCTTTATGTCGTCGGGCCAGCCGCCTTTCGGCGGTGCAAGGTTAAAACCTATACCCATGACCGCATAGTCAAAGCCTCCGGTTTCCATCGAAAGACCCGCTTCGGTCAATATTCCCGATATCTTCTTATCGTTTAGATAAAGATCGTTGACCCACTTTATCTTAACGTCGCCTTCTTTAATAAGATCATTGACCTTTTCCGAAGCGACTGCCGCAGCAACCGCCGCAGCTGTCGTGATGAGCACGGCATCCGATATTTCAAGTTCCGGCCTTAAAAGGATGCTTAGATATAAGCCTGTCGAATCGGGTGAAAAGAAGCTTCTTCCACGCCTTCCGCGCCCCTTTGTCTGTTCTTCGGCGATATAGGCGACGCCCTCATAAGCACCGCTTTCGGCTTCACTTTTGCATTTTAAGTTCGTGGAATCTATGGTCTTTACACAATTGATCCTGTAAAAAGAACGCGAATCTTCATTTAAAAGAGCTTCGACCACATAAGAATTCAATACATCGCTTTCAGGTGCAAGCGTATAGCCCGAATTCGTGGAGCCCTCGATCTTTACGCCTTCCTCTCTTAAAGCATTGATCGCCTTCCAGACGGAAGTACGCGATATGTTTAAGGTATCCGCAAGCTCCTGTCCCGAATAACTTGTGCCCTTTCTTTCATTCAAAAGAGCGAGTATTTTTTCTTTTGTGCCGCTTTTTCTCAAGTTTTTCTCCGTTTCTTTTGCACTTAACGGTACATAGGGCATTACTTTATAGCTTTCTTAAGCGCCCTGTTCACTGCCGTTCCCAATAGTATTGCCACTATTATCTTTGCTATGTCAAAAGGAATAAAAGGCCATACGCATACCGATAAAGCATAGCCCAACCCGACTTTCATGGATATCACGAACCATACCGTTCCGAATGCATAGGTTACGATAAGGCCCAAAAGCATGCCCACACCGGTAAGCCATATCTTTGCCTTAAACTTTGATACGAATATGCCGCCGATGATCACCATAAATATAAATCCGATAAGATATCCGCCGGTGGGACCGATGAGTTTAGCCACCCCGCCCGCATAGCCCGAAAATACCGGAAGACCTACGGCACCCAGCAAAAGATATATAAGATAACTTACAATACCGAGCTTTGTACCGAGTATTACCGTCGTAAGGCATACCATAAGGGTTGAAAGTGTTACGGGGATCGGTCCTATGGGGATCGCCACCGGACTTAACACACACATCAACGCTGTCATTATACCGCATTTTGCCATGTCATATATGTTTATTTTTTTCATTTATGTATTGTTCTCCTTGCTGCTTTATCCTATTTGATCATTAAAAGGCCTTTTGGTTTTACGCAAGAACGAGTATAACACTCATTTTTATATTGTCAACTCAAAAAAATTTATGGGTAACAATTATTTTTGTGTTGACAAGATTTTTCTTTTGCGATAATATCCTCTCAAACCGATGAGGAAGAGTGAGTACCGTTTTGGTGAGCATCCAAGCTAGTCGCAGATGGTGGGAGTGCGATATGCAGTCATTACGGGAATGGACTTCCAAGGGCGAACGGAAAAGCGAAAGCTTAGTATGGGAGACGGGTTTTGACTTCCCGTGATCAAAGGTCAGCATATGATAGTATGCATTGAGAGGGCGCTAAGGCGTCAAGCAGGGTGGCACCGCAGATATGAATATCTGTCCCGGCAAATTTAATTTGCACGGGACTTTTTTTGTCCCGTAACTACTATCACACAGAGCAAAAGCTCAACAAGGAGGACAAAATGAAAAAGACACTTAAGAAACTCACAGCATTCGCATTAAGCGCTGTAACCGCACTTTCACTTATCGCATGCGGCGGCACCGCATCGGCATCCTCAACGGAGACCACAGCCGAGTCCGTAGGTATAAGAGATCAGTTTACCGTCGGTATCTGCAACTACGTGGACGATGCATCCTTAAACCAGATCGTTGAAAACATCGAATCCGAACTTAAAGCCATCGGCGATGAAAAGGATTATGAATTCGTGATCAAATACGATAACTGCAACGCAGACGCAAACGTTCTTTCACAGATCGTTGCCAACTTCATCGCAGACGATGTGGATCTTATGATCGGAGTTGCAACACCCGTTGCAATGACCATGCAGGGTGCGACCGAAGAAAACAAGATACCGGTCGTATTCTCCGCAGTATCCGATCCTTTGAGCACAGGTCTTGTGGCTTCAATGGACGCTCCCGGCGCCAACATTACCGGTACATCCGACATGCTCAATACCGATTCCATCGTAAACATGATGATCGCCTTAAATCCCGATATCAAGAAGGTCGGTCTTCTCTATGATGCAGGTCAGGATGCTTCCACAACAGCCATCGCAGATGCAAAGGCTTTGCTTTCATCAAAGGGTATCGAAGTTATAGAACATACCGGTACAAACGTTGAAGAGATCACTCTTGCCGCAAACGCACTCGTAACAGACGGCGTTGAAGCGGTATTTACCCCTACCGACAACACAGTCATGACAGCAGAGCTTTCAATATATGAGATCTTCGCAGAAGCAGGTATCCCTCATTTCTGCGGCGCAGATTCTTTTGCCCTTAACGGTGCATTCTTAGGCTTCGGTGTCAACTACGCCGATCTCGGAAAAGAAACCGCAAGAATGGCAGCCGAGATCCTTATCGAAGAAAAAGATCCCTCTGCTGTTGCAGTCAAGACCTTTGATAACGGTATTGTTACACTTAATGAAGACATAATGGCAAAATTCGGTTATGATATTGATACACTTACCGAACTTTTCAAAGATTACGCAAGCAAGGTTCAGACTTTAAAGACAGCTGAATCCTTCTAAGCGGTCATCGATCAGGAGATTTTATGGCAGCACTATTACAGACAGCGCTTGAACTCGGGCTTATAAGCTCGCTTACCGTTCTCGCCCTGTACCTCAGCTACACAATGTTAAATGTCTGCGATCTTTCCACCGACGGTGCCTTTACAATGGGCGCCGCGGTCGGAGCCGTAGTGGCGATATCGGGACATCCTTACTTATCCATCATAGCGGCGATCTGTGCCGGAGTTTTATCGGGTTTTGTGGTTGCCTTTTTACAGACCAAGATGGGTATCGACAGTCTGCTTGCGGGTATCATTGTAAATACCGCTGCCTATTCGATAAATATCGCGATAATGGGAAATTCTTCCCTTCTTAACATGAACTCTGTCGAAACGGTTTTCTCAAAGTTTAAGGGCTTCCTTGGGGGAACCGCTTTGGCGTCTTATTCAAAACTTATCGTCATCGTCCTGTTTGTGGCGATCGTATGTATCCTGCTCGCGTTCTTTTTACGCACAAGACTCGGTCTTGCGATAAGAGCGACCGGCGATAATCCCGACATGGTCAAATCCTCTTCCATAAACACTGTGGTGATCACCATAGTCGGACTTTGCATCTCAAATTCTTTTACCGCTTTATCCGGCTGTTTATTGGCGCAGTACAATAAATCCGCCAACATCGATATCGGAACCGGAATGCTGACCGTAGCTCTTGCTTCCCTTCTTATCGGAAGGATGTTCTTTAAAAAGCGCGGCACCGGCTTCGGTGTGATCGGTGCAGTTTTAGGCGCCGTTCTTTTCAGAGTCGTATACACACTGGCTCTTCGCCTTAACATGCCTGCATCGATGCTTAAGCTTGTATCTTCCGTGATCGTCATAATCGCGATCGCAGGACCGTACTTTGCGGGAAAGATGAAAGAAAAGACCATGAAGCGGATCGCAGTATCAAAGCCTTCGGAAACGGAGGGAAAAAATGCTTAAAATAGATCATATCTCAAAAGTTTTCAATAAAGGAACGGTCAACGAAAAACAGGCTTTATACGATATAAACCTTAATGTCAACAAGGGCGATTTCATAAGCATAATCGGTTCAAACGGCGCGGGTAAATCCACTCTTTTAAATGCGATAAGCGGGGTCTTTACCGTCGATGAAGGTTCGATCGTGCTTGACGGGACCGATATTACCGATATGGCCGAGCACAAGCGCTCTACCGTTATAGGACGGCTCTTCCAGGATCCCATGAAGGGCTCGGCGCCTTCCATGAGCATCGAAGACAACTTATATCTTGCCTCCGGCAACAACGGCTGGTTTGCAAAGATCACTGCCAAAGACAAAAAGGAATTCAGGGAACGTCTTGCTCTTCTGAATATGGGGCTTGAAGACCGCATGAAGAATCCCGTAGGTCTTTTGTCCGGCGGCCAGCGCCAGGCGCTTACGCTTTTAATGGCCACCTACCATATACCGAAACTTCTTTTACTCGACGAGCATACGGCCGCACTCGATCCCGCGACCGCCGAAAAAGTGCTCGAGATCACCAGGAAAGTCGTAAGCGAGAACAACATAACCTGTCTTATGATCACTCACAACATGCAATCCGCGCTTGAACTCGGAAACCGCACGATCATGATGAACGACGGCCGCATCATCTACGATGTATCCGGCGAAGAACGCACACACACGACCGTGACGGACCTTCTTAACCTCTTCAAAGAAAAAGCCGGTGAAAGCCTCACGAACGACCGCATGCTCTTATCATGATCTTTTCCGGAGAATATGATGATCTATGCCGATAATGCCGCGACAACGGCCCTAAGTGAACATGCTCTTGAAAAGATGATGCCGTATCTTAAAGAAACCTACGGCAATCCTTCGAGTACGTATCTTTTCGGACAGAAGGCCAAAGAAGCAATAGAGACTTCTAGAGAAGCGATCGCAAAGGTATTCTGTGCAAAGCCTTCCGAGATCACATTTACCTCATGCGGAAGCGAGGCGGACAATCAGGCAGTGATCACAGCAGCGAGACTTGGACTCAGATCGGGAAAAAAGCATATAATATCCACTAAGATCGAGCATCATGCGGTCTTAAATACTTTAAAGGAACTTGAAAAAGAAGGATTTAAGATAACCTTACTCGATGTAGACGAAAGCGGCATCGTAAACCCCGAAAATATAAGAGATTCGATATGTGATGACACCTGTCTTGTCAGTGTAATGTATGCCAATAATGAGATAGGGACCATCCAGCCGATCGAAAAGATCGGGGCAATCTGTCATGAAAGGAATGTGCTCTTTCACACGGATGCGGTGCAGGCCGCAGGTCATCTAAAGATAGACGTAAACAATGAAAATATAGATCTTTTATCACTTTCCGCCCATAAGTTTCACGGCCCAAAGGGGATCGGTGCTTTATATGCCAAAAACGGGATCGAATTATCTTCCGTTATTTTCGGCGGAGCCCAGGAGCGGGGAAAGCGCGCGGGCACCGAAAATGTTGCGGCGATCGTGGGTATGGCGGCCGCACTTAAAGAAAGCTGCGATAATCTTGATGCATATACAAAAAAATTAATTCCTTTAAGAGATAAACTTATCGGGGAACTTAAAAAGATATCCGGTTCAAAGCTTAACGGAGATGAAAACTTACGTCTTCCGGGAAATGTGAATTTCTCTTTTAAAGGTGTCGAGGGCGAAGAGCTTTTGCTTCTTCTTGATAAAGAAGGTATATCAGCATCATCGGGAGCCGCATGTGCATCGGGTTCTCTTGCGCCGAGCCATGTACTTAAAGCGATCGGCTGCCCGGATGATATGATACGGGGCGCGCTCAGGCTTACCATCGATTCGGATATCACTGAAAAAGATATAGAGTATATAGCGGAAACTGTCAGAACGGTCATAACAAAACTCAGACATTGACGCCGATCACAGGAAAATACATGAAAGCACTTATAGCAATGAGCGGTGGTGTTGACAGCAGCGTCGCAGCACTTCTTATGAAAAACGAAGGATATGAATGCACGGGTTGTACGATGAAACTCTACGAGAATGACACCGTATGCAACTATAAAAAAGCAACCTGCTGCTCTCTTAAGGATGTGGAGGACGCAAGAAACGTCGCCTACCGCCTTTCCATGCCCTATTATGTCTTTAATTTCACAGGTGATTTCAAGGAAAAGATCATAGATAAATTCATAGACTGTTACGAAAAAGGCATCACACCAAATCCGTGTATCGACTGTAACCGCTATATGAAATTTGAAAAACTATACGAACGTGCGGTCTTAATGGATTGTGATGTGATCGTAACAGGCCACTATGCGATAGTCGAAGAAAAAGACGGCGAATACTTCCTTAAAAAGTCCGTTGACACAAGCAAGGATCAAAGTTATGTGCTTTATTCGCTCACCCAGGAACAGCTTAAGCACACTCGATTCCCGCTCGGAAGCCTTACAAAGGCAGAAGTTCGTAAGATTGCCGATGAAAACGGCTTTATAAACGCAGCAAAGCCCGACAGTCAGGATATATGCTTCGTGCCCGACGGGGATTACAGCGCCTCCATAGAAAAGCTTTCCGGAAAGAAATATCTCCCCGGAGACTTTGTACTTAAGGACGGAACCGTCATCGGAAAGCATAAAGGCATCATACACTATACCATCGGGCAGAGAAAGGGCCTTGGTATAGCAGCCGAGCACCCTTATTACGTAGTTTCGATAGATGCGGAAAAGAACACTGTAACTCTTGGCGATAACGAAGATCTGTTCACAACGACTTTCTATGTAAAACATCTTAACTGGATATCCGGAAAGGCTCCCGCAGGCGAATTCCGCTGTAACGCAAAAATACGCTACAGGCATACCGAAAAGCCCGCAAGCGCATTTTTGATCGGCGAAGATACGTTAAAGGTTGTATTTGACGAACCCCAGCGTGCGGTAACACCCGGTCAGTCCGCCGTTTTATACGATAACGACTATGTCCTCGGCGGCGGCGAGATCGTATCTGAGCCTTAATTTTCCGCCTTTTCTTTTCCATTCTAAAAATTGAGTATTTAAGAGCCAAATATGAGTGGCTTTAGATCGTCCGCTTAAATAATATTAATCCATAGCATAAAAACTATGGAGGATCACATGGACAATTCAAGATACGACCACCGAAAATCCAAGGTAAACGTACGTTTTACCGATGCATCGGGAAATGCTCTTGCCAACACCGATGTGAAGATAAGTCTTAAAGATCATGAGTTTTTCTTTGGCTCGGGCGCTTTTGATTTTCTGCCCGCAACTGCCGCAAAAACCCCTTCAAACATTCCCGCCGACAAAGCCGAGGCTTTTAAGGAAAAAGCCAAAGACCGTGTGGATAAATGGCTTGATATATTCAATTACGGGACTCTTCCCTTCTACTGGGGAGCTTTCGAACCCGTTGAGGGTTCACCCGAAACCGAAAGCCGCATGAATGCCGCAAAATACATGGTTTCGCATGGTGCTACGCCCAAGGGTCATCCTCTTTGCTGGCATACGGGATGTGCAAACTGGCTTATGGATTACGACAATCCCACGATACTTAGCAAACAGCTTGACCGTATAAACAGGGAAGTGAGCGAATTTAAGGGAATTATCGATATCTGGGATGTTATAAACGAAGTCGTTATCATGCCTGTATATGACAGATATGACAATGCGATCACAAGGATATGTAAGGACCTCGGACGCGTTAAGCTCGTCAAGGAAGTCTTTGATGCGGCGCATGCGGCCAATCCAGACGCCGTACTTCTCATAAATGACTTTAATCTTTCCGAAAGCTACAGGATCCTTATCGAAGGATGCTTAAACGCAGGTGTTCCGATCTCAGCGATAGGTATCCAGACCCATCAGCATCAGGGCTATATGGGAAAGGAAAAGCTTTATGATATCCTTGACAGATTTTCGTTCTTCGGTCTGCCGCTTCACTTCACCGAGAATACGCTTGTATCGGGCGAGATAATGCCCAAAGATATAGTAGACTTAAACGATTATCAGGTTGATAAATGGCCCACCACCCCCGAAGGTGAGGAGAGGCAAAAGAACGAATGGCGTGAAATGTATGAGATCCTCTTTTCACATCCGCTCGTTGAGGCAATAACAGGCTGGGATTTTGCCGACGGAGCATGGCTTCACGCACCCAGCGGTCTTATAAGGGAAGATAACTCGTTAAAGCCATCATACCTTGAACTCAAGAGACTTATCAAAGAAGAATGGACCACAGATCTTACCGTTCATACCGATGCAAACGGAAATGCGACTATAGAAGGCTTCAGAGGTACTTACGAAGCCTGCGTGGGAAATTCGAAGGGATGTTTTAAGATTTCGAAAAACTCTCGTGAGGGCGAGACGATAGTGATCAAATAGATCCGAAAACATGCGGTGCCGTATAAGTTCGCCGAAGTTTTCAAAAAAAAGAAGTCCGTTAAGGACTTCTTTTTTTGCCTAATTAAGAATGATAAGATGCGCACACTCGATATCACCCGCAAGATCGTACACAACTCCGTGCTTAAGCCCCACAACCTTGGGCCTTAACGGGTAATCGGGATTATTTTCCACTACCTTTGCAAGCTCTCCGTTTGAAAGCGTGACTATCGAATCGACAGGATAGAGAATGACTGTATGTAAGAAGATCTTCATCATGTCTATATCAAGTTCCTGCGACATCCCCATGACCATTTCCGTTGCAACATTCTTTGAAAACGGATCCTTATAAGGTCTTTTGGTCACAAGAGCATCAAAAACATCCGCAACGGAAATGATCTTTGCATATTTATGGATCCTCAGCCGGTCAACTCCCTGAGGATACCCGTGACCGTTCATCTTCTCATGATGCTGTAAAACACCCAGCATGATATTTTCGGAAAAGCTTTTCTTTTCCTTTAAGATCTGGAACCCGAAAAGGCTGTGCTGCTTCATGAGCGCAAACTCATCGTCATTTAATTTTCCCGGCTTATTGAGTACTTCAGCCGGGATCTTTGCCTTGCCTACGTCATGCAAAAGTCCGGCGACACATAATTCTTTTAATGAATCTATCGAAAGTCCCATGTTCTTACCGATCACAACGGACATTCCCGCCACGTCGACACTGTGCTTAAAAGTATATTCGTCGCTTACCTTAAGCATACCGAGATCGACCGCAACCGCATCATCGGCGAGCACCGATTCCGTAAGATGGTTGGCTATATTTACAGAGTTATCGGTGAAATTCTCGGATGAAGGATCTGCAAAAAGGTTCTGAACGCCTTCGCAGACCTGCTTTTTGACAGACTCCGAGAGCTTTACCTTAGGCTTATCAGGCACTTTCGCCTTTTCGATAAGATCTCTTGTATACTGCGGGATCTGAAGCTCAAGCTCGTCGGGATCGACTTCGCCCTCTGCGATAAAGATGCTCGCAATACCTTTTGTCCTCAGATATGCAATTTGAAAATCATCCAGATAAGCACCCTTCTCGATAAGAGCACGCCCCGTACCGTCCACTATTGCCTGATCGATACGCATACCTTCTTTAAGAAGTCTGGTGCTTACCAGTTTCCTTTTAACAGCCAAAAAATTTCTCCCCCAAGTATCTGTTACCACATAAATAATCTATAGATAAATCTCTTCTTCGCAAGGATATCAAGAAGAACCTTATTGCCCTTAAACGCGTCGGCAAGATCGTCCTTGCCCGCTTCACTTTCAGAATACAAAAGTCTTTCGTAATTGGCAATAAATTTAAGTGCTTCTTTGGGATAATCCCCGCTCATCCTTTCATTATACTCCGAAAGCGTTTCACCCCTGTTAACGGGATTTCCCATGACCGACATGATCTTAAGATTCCGCCTGCTTAAAAACCTGGTCTTTTCATCTGTATCAAGCTTTGAAAACTTTACTTTTGATATTATCCTGCTTATCACAAGATACAATATCACAAAGCCCAGAGTACCAAAAAGCGGTAAAAGAACAAGTCTTATATCCAAAGGTTCTTCCTCTTCCGGTTCCTCGATAGGTGCGATATCCGCAATGTATTCTTTTTCGGCAGGAGGCGTCTCTTCTTTCTCTTCATCGGAAACGGCCGCAGCCACGGCTTCGGGATCCGCCACATACCAGCCTGCCGGATAGTGAAATCCCGGAGTGGGCTCAAACGGGATCCAGCCCACATTTTCAAAATACACTTCGGGCCACGAATGCGCATCAGACCCCTTTATGCTTGCCAAACCGTCTTTCTCGGTCTTAACGCTATAGCCCTGCACATATCTTGAAGGAAGTCCCTCAGCTCTTGCGATGAGCGCAAAAGCGGTCGCGTAATGTGTACAGAATCCTGTACGCTTATTTAACAAGAACCAGTCAAGATAATCTTCTGCAGAGTCTATATCTTCGGGAAGATTACCCGGCGCGGTCGAGTAGCTTAATGTCTTAAACCACTCTTCAAGCCTTAACATCTTTTCATAATCGGAAGCCGCACCCTCAAAAAGCGTATCAAGTATATCCCGTACTCCGGGCGATAAGGTTATATCTTCGGTGTACAAAGGGATCATATTGTTTTTGTAATCAAGATATTCATCGTAAGTAAAACCTTTTTCGGTATCCACCGAATACTTTTGCGACTCACGCCCCCATGAATCGGAGCTTACGGGCTCCGCGTTTTCGATGAGGTCATTAAATATCCAGCTGTCCTTATTTAACCTTAAAAACGTAACGGTATATGACGTGTTCTTTCCAAGCCTTTCAACCGATCCGATACTTGCGGGATTTTCGGTAAAATCAAGGGTTGAAAGCTTATTTTGGCTTAATATGCTCTTTGTGGGCACAAAGAAATAGTGCGAATAGAAATCCGTATATTCCACAGATATTCCGGCTTCTTTTACATAATCGGTTATTATCTCGTGATCACTCTGATTGACCGCCGCCCTTAACTCAAGTGTATCAAGCATATGGACCGGTGCATCGGATGTAACCGTCGATTCCCAGTTTTTGCCGGTAAAATCATCAAAGATCACTCCCGCAAGATACAAGTTTTCATTACCCCTGGGCGATGTGACTTTTATAAGCTCACGGTCGCGTTTTGAAAGAGCCGCATTAAAAACGTTTTCATCGGAAAAGCCCATTACTCCGAAGCTGTCCTTTCCTTTGATAAAAGTAAAATTGATCCTGTCTATCCTGGAAAGCACGTTATTATATATATTTACCGCAAAATTCCAGTCGTAGGCCCTTTCGGGAGCGGGCATCAAAAACACAAGAACACAAGCAAGGATAAGAAACGGATATATGAGCACCGTATGGGGTCTTACATCAGTATCACCGCTCTTTACCCATCTTCTTTGCACCTCTTCGGATATGATAAGGAGCATTAACAGGAAAAAAAACGCGGGTGCCGCCTTTAAAACGTTATAACCCATAAAGAGGTATACGAGCGCTCCCGTCAGAGTCATGGCACCGACAACTCTCTTGATCCAGACGGACTTTCCCATGATAAACGTAAGTAAAAACGCGGATACCGCTATGA
>JAEEMP010000110.1 GCA_016283275.1 Lachnospiraceae bacterium | reverse complement strand
TATGAAGGACGGTGTTATCCAGCAGGTTGATACACCTCAGAACCTTTATGAGAAGCCCCAGAACCTCTTCGTTGCAGGTTTCATGGGATCTCCTCAGATGAACTTCTTAGATGCTGAAGTTGAAGTTAAGGGCGATGTTGCTAACCTTAAGGTTGGCGGAAAGTCTATTCCTCTTCCTCCCGCTAAGTCAAAGAAGCTTATCGAAGGCGGTTATGACGGAAAGACCGTTACATTCGGTATTCGTCCCGAAGATGTATATGATTCAGAGATGTTTATCGAAACTTCTCCCAACAGTGTATTTGAATCGACCGTTAAGGTATACGAGCTTCTCGGTGCTGAAGTATTCCTTTACTTCGATCTTGACGAGTTCCCGATCACCGCACGTGTTGATCCCCGTTCTACATCAAGACCGGGCGATTCCATCAAGTTTGCACTTGATATCGAGAAGATCCACGTATTCGATAAAGAAACCGAACAGGTTATTACAAACTAGTAGTGATTTAAGAAGGCGTAGGCTTTGCCTACGCCTTTTTTACCTTATGGAGAAAAATATGATTACCGGAGCAGTTATACAATCGAGTATAGATTCACTTAAGGCCATAACAAAGGTTGATTTTTGCATTTATGATACTGAAGTGATCACAATAGCATCGACATTTACCCCGGAAGCGGATATAAAGGATTTTGTAACCGCTTTTGTCAATTCGCCTGCGGATTCACAGGTTATTTCGGGCATACATCTTCTTAAGATTTATGACGAAAACGATTTTATGTATGTGTTGCTTGCAAAAGGCAATTCGGATGACGTATATATGGTTGCCAAGATATGTGTATCGCAGATCCAGGCTCTGATCGTCGCCTATAAGGAAAAGTTTGACAGGAATAATTTTTTCCAGAATCTGATCCTTGATAACCTTCTTTTGGTGGATATCTATAACCGCGCAAGGAAATTGCATATCGATGTAAATGTACCGAGAGTCGTTTTTTTGATCGAATCCGACATAGAGCATGACAACTCATCGATGGAAATACTTAAAGGAATGTATAATCAGCAATATGGTGATTATCTTACTGCGGTAGACGAGAAGAACATTATCCTTGTCAAAAAAGTTGATATCAAAGACAGATACGAAGATTTTTGTGATATAGCCAATTCCATCGTGGACCTTATGAATACAGAGGCTATGGTGAAAGTCAGAGTTTCTTTCGGAACGGCCGTAAGTGAGCTTAAAGATGTTTCAAAGTCCTACAAGGAGGCAAAGCTGGCACTTGATGTCGGAAAGATCTTCTATGTGGAACAGAGTGTTATCTCATACAACAAGCTTGGGATAGGAAGGCTTATATATCAACTTCCGGAGAACCTTTGCAGATTGTTTCTTGATGAAATATTTATGGATGGGGCAGATGTTGATATTGATGACGATAATTTAAAGATCATCAACAAGTTCTTTGAAAATACGATGAATGTTACGCAGACCGCGGAACAATTGTATATCCACCGGAATACTCTTGTGTACCGTCTTGAAAAGCTTGAAAAAGCAACAGGGCTTAATATCAGAAACTTTGACGATGCACTTACATTTAAGATCGCGATGATGGTTTCGAACTATATTAAGTATCTTGACAATCAGGAGTAAATTGATGGGCAGTATATTGGGTGCAAAGGATAAAGCCTCAGGTAAGAAAGCTATTACGGGAAGCGGACTTAAGATATTTGCTTACGTTTCCATGCTCATAGATCATATAGGCGCCGTTCTTATCGAAAGATATCTTGATAATACGGGATATAATGCCGCGATCAGACTGCCGGAAGAATCAAGACCGGAAATAGCCAATATGTTTTTTTTGGATCTTATGAACATAGCGGACATAGTTTTGCGGATAATAGGAAGACTTGCTTTTCCAATGTTCATTTTTCTTTTGGTCCAGGGCTTTATGCATACAAAGAGCAAATTTAAGTATGCCGTAAGGCTTTTGGTGTTTGCTTTGATCGCAGAGATACCGTTCGACCTTGCTCACAGCGGTAAATTTATATCTTTCGGATATCAGAATGTTTTCTTTACCCTTCTTCTCGGGTTTTTATTCATGTGTATTTCCGAATATATAGAAAAGAAGGATATTGATAAAAGATTGTTTGTGCCTTTTTTGATCTTATCCGTCGGCTTGACATCCGCTTATCTTACAAGGTGGATCATGCGGCTGATCAATTTGAGCTTTAAGGGAAATGATCTTGTATATGATGCGTTGATCTTTTCCGTATGTATGTGTTTATGTACCTTCGGACTTGTATTTCTAATGAAAAAGTGTTCAAAAGAGGCGTTTATCAAGATACTTGAGATGATCGTATGTCTGTTGGTACTGATGTTTATTGCAACATTCTTAAAGACGGATTACTCCGGCATGGGTGTATTGGCGATAGCCGCAGCGTATGCTATGCGAAACGACAATATCGCATCGATGACCGCTGCATGCATAGTTCTTACGATCTCCAATATTGCGGAGGCATTTGCGTTTATAAATATAAGGCTCATAAAGAGATATAACGGTGAAAGAGGACTTAAGTTAAAATACGTTTTTTATTTGATATATCCTGTTCATTTTTTGATATATTATTTTATCGCGTTGGCTTTGGGATTATTCGGTCCGCCTTCTTTACCCAAATTGTTTTGATCTTAGACGCCTTCAAGCGTTTTAAAGGACGGAATAAAACTTTCGGATGCGGCTTTACCCTCCTGGGTGAAGCCGTTTTTGATATCAAGCTTAAGCGCATGATCGATAACTTTATTGTATTCGCGTTTGGTCAAAGAACGCTTTAACTCAGGAAAAGAATCAAAAAACTTACAGTTTTCCTCAATGGGAGTATATTGATTCATTATGCTTATATAGATACGGTCTTCGTATGTATTATGAAGGTAATCGAGGATCTTTATACTGTCTTTTGTATGCGAAGGAAGCACAAGGTGCCTTACGATCACGCCTTTTTTCATTATTCCGTTTTCGTCGAAAACGGGTTCACCTGTTTGTCTTACCATTTCACGGATCGCATCCTTTACAACTATTCCGTAATCGTCTGCATGAGAAAGACCGGCCGATAAGACCGGATCGATATATTTAAGATCCGGAAGATAAATGTCAATAAGGCCTTCAAGAAGCTTTAACGAAGATACGGATTCATATCCGCTTGTATTATATACGATTGGGATCAAAAGACCTTTTCTCCTGGCCATGATAATGGCTTCGCGCACGGAAGGTATATAGTGTGTGGGAGTTACGAGATTTATATTTAAGGCACCTATATTTTCAAGTTTCAAAAATATATCGCAAAGGCGTTCTGTCGTTATTCTTTTACCGAAAGGCGAACGCCCCGATATTTCATAGTTCTGGCAGAAAATGCAATGAAGATTACAGCCTGAGAAAAAAACCGTACCGGAACCGGTATCACCGCTTATACATGGTTCCTCCCACATATGAAGAGCAGACCTTGAAACATAAAGGTCCGACCCGGATCCGCATACGCCCGTTTCACCCTTTAAGCGGTTTACATGACAATTTCTGGGGCAAAGTGTACAGTTTTCGTAATAAGAAAGATATTCATCCATAGTAAAAAAGAAAAGGCCGGTTATGCTTACATGACCTGCACAGGGCCAACCCGGCGTCCTCGCGGCACATGAAAGATTCCTCTTAGTGCTGCTTCGTTCCCGACCTGACACGGTTCGTGGATTTCCATTGCGCGAGACCGAATCGGATGTGCAAGCCGTGTAAGCACAACACGGCTAAAACATAATACAAAGAAAAGCTGAAAATGTCAAACACCTATATCATCGGATGCATTTTTCAATGCCTTTTCAAGTTTAAGTCTTACGCGTAATTCTTTAAAGAATTTAGTCAGTATATCAGAACATTCACCTTCAAGAACACCTCTGTCCACGATCGCTTTATGATTGAAAAGATCGTTTTCCAGTATATTGAGCAAAGACCCGCCGCATCCGGCTTTGGGATTCATGGCGCCGATGACGACTCTGTCGATGCGCGCCTGGATAAGTGCACCGCTGCACATCTGACATGGTTCAAGCGTTACATAGATCGTGCAGCCTTCAAGTCTCCAGTCGCCGATCTTTTTGGAAGCTTTTTTGACAGCCGTTATTTCGGCGTGAGAAAGAGTGGATTTATCGGTGTTTCTGCGGTTATAACCGCGGCCTATGATCTTTCCGTCATGCACGATCACTGCACCGATCGGAACTTCTCCGAGGGCATAAGCTTTTTTTGCCTCCTTTATGGCTTCTTTCATGTACTTTTCATCGGTCGTATATTTTTTAGGCATAAGTGTTTTCCCGGTTTGAAAGTGATATACTTAATTGAGTACTTTCAATGATGAATTATACAAAAAGGATATTTCAAATGCAAATACACGGTTTAAATAAAACGACACTGCTTGATTACCCCGGGATCGTTGCTTCGACTGTTTTTACGGGTTCATGTAACTTCAGATGCCCTTACTGTCAGAATGCGGATCTGGTGCTTGATCCGATGTCACAGCCACTGATCTCCGAGGAAGATGTTCTTTCGCATGTCAAAAAGAGAAAAGGGATAATAAAAGGTGTCTGCATCACCGGCGGCGAGCCTACTCTTCAGAAAGATCTCAGGGAGTTTATAATCAAGCTTAAAGAACTTGATGTGTTGGTTAAACTTGATACAAACGGCTACAGACCAAATGTCACAAGGGATCTTATCGAAGAAGGTCTTATAGATTATGTGGCCATGGATATTAAGTCGTCGCCCGAAGGCTACAGCGATGTAGCCGGCATAAAGATCGATATTTCGATAATAAAGGAGAGTGTGGATCTTATAATGACTTCAGGTATCGATTACGAATTCAGGACAACGGTAATAAGGGAGTTTCATAACGAAGAGACGTTTAAGGCGATCGGAGAGTTTATCAAGGGAGCAAAAAGATATTATCTTCAAGGTTATATTGACTCGGAAAGGGTGATTGAAAGAAGGTTTTCTTCATACTCAAAAGATGAACTGGAGAAATTCGTAAAAATAGTGAGTCCTTATGTTCAATTTGTTGACATAAGAGGTGTTGATTAACTTGAATAGTCAGCGAAAATATGCGATAATAACACTTGTTACGACATAATATATATGTCATAACTGTTCTGATACGTTACTTGGGGGAGTCGTATTTGGAATAGCCTTTTTTGAGAGGGTATGCTTTGAAAGCTGGAAGCAGGCGCAAAAATCATAAACTTCGTGTTATTATGGTGATCGTGCTTATCATTTCTTTGATAAGTCTGATCGTTACATTAATCTATGCAAAAAGAGCGAATGAACAGGTTCACTCCCTTTCTTTTGATTGGTCAATCGATGATCCGGATAACGAAGAAATATATATATTTGCGACATCAGGGACTCCGTGGTCGGAAAAAGATGCAATAGGAGATCAGTATGATTTCAGGCTTGTCAATAATTCACGGCATGCCATCAGTAACTGGTCAATGGTGGCTTATATCCCGACCGGATGTGATATAGACAGTTCCTGGAACGGATTGTGGGCTATAAATCAGAACAAACTCATATATGAACCTGCGGATTATAACATGTATGCCGCAGCAGGTGAACAGAGGACTTTCGGCCTTGTCATGTATGCACCTTATGTATGCGACATGGATGAGATTACGTTAGAGTATACCGAAGCCAAGAAAGCAACGGCATATCCTATGTTTTGGATATCGTTTCTTGCATGGATGACCGCTCTGCTTGCCCTGATCGTAGAGGGAGCGATATCATATCGTGTCGGAAAGTATGAAAAGACACATTCCGCATACAAGGAACTTGTCAGCGAATCGCTGCGTACAATAGCAAATATCATTGATACAAAGGATGAATATACAAAAGGTCATTCTTTGAGAGTGGCCATTTATTCACGTATGATCGCAGAGCGAATGGGCATGAGCGAGTACGATCAGGAGAGGATTTATTATATAGGGCTTCTCCATGATATAGGTAAAGTCGGTATTCCCGTGAGTATTCTTACAAAACCCGGAAGGCTTACGACCGAGGAGTTTGAAATAATAAAACGTCATCCTTCGGTAGGCGCTCAGATAATGAAAGATTTTTCCTCTATACCCGGAGTAATAAATGGTATAAAATACCATCATGAAAGATATGACGGTAACGGATACAACGAAGGGCTTAAAGGCGAAGACATCCCGCTTGAGGGAAGGATAATAGCCGTTGCCGATGCATATGATGCTATGTCGAGCAGAAGATGCTACAGGAATTCTCTTTCTTATGATTTCATCATGGACGAATTAAAGAGAAATTCAGGGATCCAGTTCGATCCCGAAATTTTAAAATATATGATAGCTATGGTAGAGGAAGGTTATGCTCCGGTAAGTGAAGCGGAGATGGAAGATTATGAAATTTAAATACAGTTTGTTGCTGGTACTTACGGCAATGATTTGGGGAGCTGCGTTTGTGGCTCAAAGCGCGGGAATGGACCATATGGGTCCGTATACGTTCAATTGTTTAAGATTCTTTCTCGGTGCGATTGCATTAACCCCGGTTATTATAATAAAAGATAAAAGATCCAAAACGGAGATCACAAAGTGGAACGACAAATCCCTATGGGTGGGCGGCATGCTTTGCGGTCTCTTTCTTTTTCTGGCAAGTACCGCGCAGCAGCTCGGAATAGTTACGACATCTGCGGGAAAGGCGGGATTTATTACCGCTTTTTATATTGTCATGGTTCCTGTTTTGTCGTTACTTATGGGCAAAAAACCCGGAAAGTTTATTTGGGTCAGCGTGGCGCTTGCTCTTTTCGGACTGTTTCTTTTGTGTATGAAGGGCGAAAGTTTTACAATTGTACCTGCGGATATTCTTCTTTTTGCGTGTGCCATACTTTTTGCCCTGCAAATATTGGCGGTCGATAAATATGCTCCTAATGTGGATTGTTTGAAATTGTCGAGATTTCAGTTTCTTGTAAGCGGTATTCTCGGTATCGTGCCAATGTTGTTTGAAGCGCCAAAGCTTTCTGATATCTTTGGCGGATGGATCGCACTCGGGTATGCCGGATTTTTTTCCTGCGGGATAGCTTATACACTTCAGATGGTAGCTCAAAAAGAGGTTAAACCCGCAGTAGCATCGATCATCATGAGTCTTGAGGCGGTTTTCTCTGTGATATTCGGTTTTCTTATTCTCAGAGAAAAACTTACATTACGTGAACTTGCGGGGTGCTTTGTCATGTTTACAGCTGTTATGCTTACACACATTCATCAACGTAAAAAATTTAAAGCCGTAGCAGTGGGAGAAAGAGTATTTCTTCGCAATATGAGAAACAAAGACACGGATGATATAGTCCGTTGGAGAAACGAGCCTACTGTGGTAAATAACTTCATATACAGAAAACCGGTTACAAAAAAGGATCATAAAAACTGGATAAAGACCAAGATCAAAACAGGGCTTGTAAGACAGTTCATCATATGTTTAAACGATACGGGTAAGGGTTTTGGAAGTATATATTTCAGGGATATCGATAATACAGAGCACACCTGCGAATTCGGCATATTTATAGGTGAACCCGATATGCAGGGAAAAGGGTTCGGCTATGAAGCTCAAAAACTTTCAATGGATATCGCTTTCAATAAAATGGGCATGAAGACCGTTGATCTCAGAGTACTTGAAAAGAACATCGCAGCGATAAAAAATTACGAAAAGTGCGGATTTAAGGTAATAGAAGGAAAAGAAGAATACACGGAAGATAACGAAAAGATTCTCTTTATGAGAGCGGTAAAAGAGCAATAAATATTTAAAAGCGGCCTATTTGGCCGCTTTTTTAAATTTCATCATTACTCCGTGCACACGTTTGCTGAAAACAGGTGTACGTGAAAGGATTGAAAGGTTTCTTTTTTCTTTATCGGTCAAAAATTCGTTGTTCTGCCAGATTTCCTTTTCATCACGGATTTCCGAAATAACCTTTTGATAACATTCGTTGTCTTTGGTCATAAGCGAGACGGGAATATGCAAAAGAAATATAAGCCTTTGTACGTATCTGAAACGATCCGCTTCATGAAGGCAGGAAGGAAAATATTCTTTCATGACCTCATACGCATAGTCGCTGTTATTGATGACCGCCTCATAAAGATGGGCTTTATAGCCGCTTCTTTGATTGGATCCTTTACGGATAAGTATGTTGTAATAAGGCTTTTCGATTGAATACACGCCGTTTGTTTTAAGAAGCATTTCGACAATCAAAAGAAAGTCTTCGTTGAGTTTATGCTCCGAAAAAGAAAACTGCTTGCAGAAATCGCTTCTTATAAGCTTGGTGCAGAATGAAGAGTCACCCTGATGCATCATTAAAAGTCTGAAATCTTCTTCTCTTGAAATAAAAGTAACATTACCTGTATCAAGCCTGGGGCCTTTAAGAAGGTTGCCTTCTTCGTCGAAATCGCGTGACATTACTTCCGCGATATCACAGTCGTGTTCTTCCATGACGTTATATAAAGTCTCATACATGTCGTCCTCGGCCCAGTCATCGGCATCGAGAAAACCGATATAGTCTCCGGTAGCCTCACGTATGCCTACATTTCTTGCGGAACTGGAGCCGCCGTTGGGTTTATGGATAACGCGGATACGACTGTCAAATGCAGCATAGCGATCGCACATTTGAGAACTTCCGTCTGTCGAACCGTCGTCAATAAGAAGTATTTCGAGATTTTGATATGTCTGATTCTGTATATGAAGGATCGCTTTGTCGAGATATTTGGCTACGTTGTAAACAGGAACAACAACACTTATTTTTTTATCTTCCATTTTCTTAACTTTCCGTTTATTTTATTGGCCAGGGTATATGTGCCGACCGGTCTTTTGGCTTTAAGAATGCCAAACATTTTTGCGGACGTTTCGACATTAGGGAAATGTCTGTGCTTTAAAAGATAATCATACATTCTTATGAAGCCGGTTTCTTTTTCCGAAGGCAGATGCCATATGCATACCGGATTACTTACGGTCACTGTGGATATAAGGTAAAAGTCTTCGGTCCAGAACCTGAAGATATACGGCGTTGCGGCAATTATATTTATTTTTTTGCCAAGTATTGAAGCCGCTATCGACCAAAGGCTTTCATCGCCGATCTTGTCTTCAACTTTAAAATCCGTAGCTTTTATCTTTTCAAAAAGTTCAAGATTCAAGTCCATGTACTCTTTTAGATCATCAAGATTTCCGCAGATGTATTCTCCGCCGAAATGGGTTATGGGAAGGCTTTTTGCCTCATTGGGGCAAAGCCGTACAAAATCTTTTCTTACCGTTTCTCTGTCGGGATGTGAGAAAGTGTGTCCGAGAGGTGTTAACAATATGCCAAAATCCGCTTCCTTCCACATATCTTCGTAAGAGTGCGTTGTATAGGTATCGGCATCGAGGATCAGGTATCTTTCATAGTTTCCCTCATGGACCCATGTATTTAAGACGCACATTTTAAAGAAAGCCAGAGCCCATTGAAATTCGCCCGGCACCACAAAACTGTCAAAATCCATTTTGCGGACTTTAATGTTAAAACTGTTAAAACGTTTGATCCATTCGGGATCTATGTCGATATTGACGGAAAGGAAAACATCGTCGTCCGGGTTGTTTGTTTTTGCTGAAGAAAGTGCCACAAGAAGATTTTTAAGATACATTTCGGTGGTGTAACTTCCGGCTGATCTGTTAAGCTGTCTTGATGTCTGATATCCTTCTTTGAAAGCAAAGGCACAAGTGATTAAGTTGGCCATCGTATCTCCTTTGGAGTATCTTGGTATGTTTTTTTTATAATAAGTCCTTTTTTCTTTTTTTTCAATGAAAGACATCTTAAGAATTGCTGAATAGATTAGACTTTACTGGCAATTATAAGCGGTTTGGGTTATACTTTCTTTTGTGCAAAGAGGGAGATCATGAAAGACAGAATATACATATGCCACACATACTATCATGCATATATAAGTTTTCTTAAAGAGTTTTATATAAGGGAAAAAGAAGCAAAAGAAGGGAAAACCCATTCCGAGGCTTCTATCGTGCTTTCAAGGCTTTCCAACAATTTTGAGGATTCAAAGGAAAGATATAAGGCGTCGGGAGTGTTTGCCGAGGTCTTTGACTTTGACGAAAGAAGAGAGGATTCCTATCCCGAACTTGATAAGTTAAGACAGCCGGGGAATATAATAAAGAATCTTTTCAACCGTATGAGACTCATGAGTGAGTTTTCAAAAGCCACGGAAAGCGTTGTGGATATTGATTATAAAGAATATAAGGATATATATGTTTTCTGCGATATGGACCCGATAGGTATATATCTTACAAAGCATAAGATTCCCTATCACGCTGTCGAAGACGGATTAAACACTTTAAAGTATATCGATCTAGCAAGGTTTCAGGACAGGAAGCTTTTTAAACTTAAAAGGTTTTTAAGCAAGAAGCTTAATCTTATCTTTATGCCCAACGGACTTTCGAAATACTGTATCGATATGGAAGTAAACGATCTGTCGGTAATAAAGTATCCTTGCAAAAATTATGTCGAACTTTCAAGGAAGATGCTTTCCGACAGACTTACAACCGATGAAAAAAAGATACTTCTTAAGGCTTTTATAAAGGATTATGACAGCTTAAAGGATCAGATCGATGAAATGGGTGACGAGGATAAGATCCTTATTCTTACGGATCCTTTATGCAGTCTTGATATAAGAGAACAGATATTTAAAGATATAATCAAGATGTATGAACCTGAAGGAAGGATATTTTTAAAGCCTCATCCGAGGGATGTGCTTGATTATGATGCACTGTTTCCGGATTATCCCAAAATTGAGGCCTCCGTACCGATGGAGATCTTAAATCTTTTTGATAATCTTCATTTTAAGAAGGCAGTCGGAGTACTCACGGAGATGAAAGCAATAACGTTTGCCGATGAAGCGATAAGACTCGGAGCGGATTTTATGGATAAATACGAAGCACCGGAGATCCACAGGCAGAACGAGAGTATATAGCGGCATTACCGCTCGTCGGTAAATATAGGCTTTTTATAAAATATAATGCCGAAGAAGATCAAGACGAGCACAATGATCCTGGTCAGATATTTATGGCTGAACCGTTTGTTGACTTCATTGACTATATTTTCCGAAAATATGATATACGGGTCTGTTTCGGATGTATCGATATAAGTGGTATAATTTGAAGGAACGGTCATGATTTCGGTATTATTGGCATAAAGAATGCCTGTGTTCGAAATAAAATCCGTTGGAGACCAGTTTTCGGCGATCAATCCGCCGCTTGTCGCACTTACTTCGGTTACTTCGAGAGTCTGATCTTTTGAAGGGAAATCAAGACGTAAGCCGGTCAGTTTCTTAGCTTCAGAGCCGTCTATGCGGAAAATGATCCGGCGATGTTTTTCGTCAATATCGGCATTGATAATGCGGTCTGCTCCAAATTCATCGTTATCCTTGGTTTTGTAAAACAGCTGGAATCCCGTATCATCGATCTCGGTAAGTGTGAATTTGAGTAATACATCATCTGCGGGAAGCGGGAGTAAAAGAACCGCAACACATAAAATTAAGTATATGATATAGACTAACGGCTTGGTTTTAGACATTAATGGCTCCTTGATCGCAAGCTTTTTGATTTTGTTATTATAACATGTCGGAGGTTATTTTTAAATGACATTAAAGAGGAACAGGACATACGGGATCCTCCCCATTATGGTTTTTGCAGCCCTTTCGTATCTGATCGTGTACAGGCTCATTTCCTGTGAATTTTCGGATTATCTGTCCGATTATAACAGCCATACATATGTGTATCTTATGCCTTTTTTGAATGACGGGTTTATAAAGGGCTGGCTTAACAGGCCGTATTGTCTGTTCCAGATGGCGGTTTTGTTCTTTTTGAAAGTTATGCATCTGCCTTTGGAAATATCTTCGATATTGACCGGAAGCTTGTTTTTCCTTTTTTCTTATCTTCTTACCGTTTTTATGATCAAAAGGTTCTGTGAGTATAAGGATTATGAAATATCCGGCATAATGCTCGGATTCTTAAGCTTTGTGTTAAATTTTGCGCAGCCTTTTTATTTTGAACATCTCGATCTCGGTACAAGGACTTCGGGAGCTTTTTCTATAAATCCGCTTTACAGCCCCACACAGATGGCAGCGAAACCTTTTGCCGTTATTTGTTTCATGCTTGTGATCGATATAGTAAACATCGGAAAAGGGAAGAGTTTTTTGGATGAAAATGCCGGAAAAAACGGAGCTATCTTTTTTAAAGGCATCAGATCCGATATCGGCAGATATATCATTCTCGCCCTGACCCTTTTGATATCGGAGATAGCAAAACCTGTTTTTGCGGAAATGTTCATACCCGCTGTGGGGATATATTTTCTTTGGGAATTAGCGATCATCCTCGCAAAAGAAAAAAAACACGCAGCGGATTATTTCAAAAAAGCATTATTGCCCATGCTTTTGTGCGCACTTCCCGCTGTCGCATATATGCTGATCCAGACTATAGCTTACTTTGCCGTATACGGCAATTACGATGAAGGTTCGGTCATTGTTATTACAAAATGGCTGGAAGTATGGTCGCTTTTCACCGAAAATGTGCCTCTATCGATACTGTTCGGAATGGCTTTTCCGATCTACGTGATAGTCATTGATTCAAAGAATTTTGTAAAAACCGGTATGGGCAGGATTGGATTGATCTCATATGCGGTCGGATTTTTGGAAGCGGCTTTACTCGGAGAAAACGGATCGAAACTTTATGATGCCAACTTCATGTGGCCTATGATGTTTGGAATGCTTATACTTTGGATAACGACGTTTCTTCACTTTGTCGGCCTGACATATTCGGAGGAGGATGGTGTTCAAAGGAAGTTCATACTGTACATCGGATATTTTATCCTTATTCTCCATCTTATAAGCGGAGTTTCTTATATCTTTGAATCTTTCGGATGGTGATGATATGCAAGATATCGGTTTCTTGACCGTAAACCGGTAGATTGATACAATACATGATAGCATTTTGATATAAAAAGGAGAAACAGGATGCCTGTTAAATATCATAATTTCGGCGGAAGACTCGGCTGGAATCTTCAGAAATGGTTTCCCAAGCTGTCTTCCGGCAGTTATTTAAAATTACAGCTTTCCACAAGAAACAAAACACAAAAACAATATATCGATTATTTTATGAGCGCAAAAGAGCCGCCTCATCCGCTTGTGGTCAATCTTGAGACCATAAACCGTTGTAATTCCGACTGCGCTTTTTGTACAGCAAACAGGAATGCGGAAAAAAGACCTCTTTGCAAGATGGATGAAGGGCTGTTTAAATCTATCATAGATCAGCTTGCCGATTGGGGATACAAAGGCCATCTTACGCTTTACGGCAACAATGAGCCGTTTATAGACACAAGAATTGTTGAGTTCCATAAATATTGCAGGGAAAAGCTTCCGGACAGTTTTATCTTTCTTTCGACAAACGGGCTTACTTTAACGCTTGAAAAAGTAAAAGAAATAATACCGTATGTCAATCAGCTTATAATCAACAATTACTGTCTTGACATGAAGCTTCATAAAAATGTCAAAGAAATATATGAATATGCCAAAGCACATCAGGATGAATTCAAGGATGTTGAGCTTTTGGTGCAGATGCGGTACAAAAATGCGGTTCTTTCAAACAGAGCGGGATCTGCTCCCAATAAGGTCAATGACATAAAGATAATAAAAGAAACCTGTCTTATGCCCTATACGGATGTGTTTATATTCCCGGACGGCAGGATGGGTATCTGTTGCTGTGACAATTTTGAAGTTACGACAATGGCGGATCTAAAGGTTACACCGATAAAAGAAGCATGGAATTCACCTCTTTATCAGAAAGTCCGCAATGATATAAGAGAGAGCCGTGCGGGTTATCCGTTCTGTAAATACTGTGATTTTATAGATGCAGGATTAAGGATGGATGCCGTAACCGATACCCTTAAGCACAGAGCAGCCAATCACGGTGCCCGACAGTCGCTTTTTAAATAATTTCGCACAATACAGTAATTTGGGGTCATAAAGGAGATATATATGAAGAGAGCTCTTGTGATCGGAGCAGGTCCTGCCGGTCTTACGGCTGCATATGAACTATTAAAGAAGTCCTCGGATATTGAGGTGGTCGTTTTCGAAGAGAGTGACTGCTTTGGCGGTATTTCAAAAACCGTTGAGTACAAAGG
>JAEEMP010000011.1 GCA_016283275.1 Lachnospiraceae bacterium | reverse complement strand
ATCCGAGGTCAATAAATGCAAGATCAAATTCCCGTACACGTTTGAAGAAAAGGATAAGTGGGAAGATCCGATCTTCAGCGTAAAGGGTGACCGCATAGAGAAGTTTTTTGATGAATCGCGCGGAAGCACGCTTACCGTTCACTATTTTGACAGTGAAGACGGCATCTGCAGAACGGCTTTTGCGAGTGTAAGCGACCAGGTTCACGAGTGCAGACAGCACACCTGCGAAATCGCCTGGAAGTTCATATCCAAATTCACAAGATAATTTCCGATCGGTATTCGCGGAATACAGCTATTTAAAAAACGGTACGCAACAGGCGTACCGTTTTTTTATGCAAGTGCGGGAGGGTAAAACCATGATTGGCTGGGAAGGCATTACCCTCTGGGTGACCGAAAATCAACCGGCGGAGGGTAACCCAACTTGCTTTTTACCATCAAATAAAGGCTTTCGCGCGCGGGCGAGGGTAAAACCATGATTGGCCGGGGAGGCATTACCCTCTGGGTAGCCGGAAATCAACCGGCGGAGGGTAACCCAACTTGCTTTTTACCATCAGGAGAAGGGATTCCGAGCAGGCGGAGGGTAATGCAGGAAAAAAGCACAAAAAAGGGCCGCATACTGCGGCCCGGATAGCTGATCCTATTAAGATTTAAACTTTTCTACGATCTTTGAAAAATGCATACCGTTTGAGGCCTTGACGAGAACATTGTCATCTAAATCGATGAGTTGATCAAGGGCCGAAAGACATTCATCAAGCGTTTTAAAATATACAATATCCTTATCGGGAGCTTTTTCTTTTGCTGCCTTGTACATGCATTCCCCAAGTTCGCCCACAAACACATATCTGTCTATGGGCTTTGAAGCGGCATAAGCGCCGATTTCGGCGTGCATGGTCTCCGTGTCTTTGCCGAGTTCAAACATATCGCCCAAAACAGCAACCTTTTTCCCCTCAGCAAGACACAATGTATCGACGGACGCTTTCATTGAAAGCGGAGCCGCATTGTAACAGTCATCTATAATATAACCGTCGCCGTTTTTAATGAGATTAAGCCTTCCCGAAATGGTAGTTGCCAAAGCAAGACCCTTCTTTATATCCTCGATACTCATGCCGAGGTTTTCGCCGATCGCCGCGGATACGCATGCATTCATTACCATATGATTTCCGGGGATAGTGATCTTCGCGTCAAATTTCCGCTCACCGAGCGCAATTGTCATTTCGGAACCGGAAAGTCCGAGTGACTTTATGCTTTCAGGGTGTGCGTAATTGGACTTTCCCATGCCGTAAAATACAGGCTTTGTGCCATCCACATCCTTAACGGTCATGAGCTTGTCGTCATCGCCGTTTAAGAATATCGCGCCGTTTTTGTTTCTAAACTCAAATATCTCTGACTTGGCTTTCAAGATCCCGTCGCGTGTACCTAAGTTCTCAAGATGGCTCTGGCCGATATTTGTGATCACGCAGATATCGGGGCAGGCGATCCTTGAAAGAACCCTCATTTCGCCAAAATCGCTTATGCCCATCTCAATAACCGCGATCTCGGTGTCCGCATCTATCGAAAGAACGGTCAACGGAAGCCCGATCTCATTGTTGTAATTTCCCTGAGTCTTTAAAACCTTAAATCCTGCGGAAAGAACGCTGGCCACCATTTCCTTGGTGCTGGTCTTACCAACGCTTCCGGTTATGCCCACAACCTTAACGGGAAGGATAGATCTGTACCATCTTGCAAGTTCCTGCAAAGCCTTTACGGTATCATCAACCACGATGCATGCGCCCGTAACGCCTTCGGGCACATGGTCGCACAGCACTGCTGCCGCACCATTCTTTAATACATCCTTTATGAAGTCATGGCCGTCGACGCGCTCGCCCTTAATAGCCACAAAAAGACTTCCCTCTTTAACAAGCCTTGAATCCATCGTGACAGAGGAGATCAAAGCATCGTCTTTGCTCCCGCATATTTTTCCCCCGGTCGCCTTTGCAGCGTTATCTATTGAAAAACTTTTCATTTATATCCGTCCTTATCTTTAAAAAATACAGATCCGCAATCCGATCATTAGCCTTGCGGCGCCCCGATGTCCTGTTGCTCTCCCGCCGTATCATGCCCCTCTTCCGGCACCCCGATCTCCTGCTGTACTTCCGCCGTGTCAGGCTCCTCAACTTTCCTATGAAGCATCAAAAGCCTGTTCATTCCCATGGCTGCAACCATGTATATGATCGGGCTGTACAGATAAAGGTATCTCGCCCGTGCTTCGAACACAGTCAAAAAACACATAATGGCAAGCATCACGATCATTATCGCATTTTCCCGGTAGTCGGGATCGTCGCGACGCTTAAGCGCCATAAGTGCACACATGCAAAGAGTAACGAACCAGAATCCCTGCATGACCGCCACATAAATGTCGTGATTGTCGCCGATATGGTACACAAGACTTCTTAAAAATACCGCCGGCGCATCGTCCCTTTCATAATAAGTCCAGTAGAAATCGCCTTCGTTGCCCCAGCCGTAAGTACCGTCGTTAAAGTTAGTAAGCATCTTCTGCGCTTCAAACTTAAATATCCTTACGGGAAGCATGCTTATGATACGCCTGCCCGCTTCGATCATATCTTCTCTGTTTCTTTCCTCAACCGTCTCATAGGCAAAAGAACGATTCACGTCCCCCTGATTGTAAGCTCCGCCGTACTCCTCGTTAAGTCCCATCATAAAGTAGTGTGCGGGAGTAACACTGCGGGTCTCATCCGGTTCAAACCCCGTGATCCGCTCCATTCCGGATCTTAACAAAAGCGCACCGAGCGTTCCTATTGATACGACCACGATAAAGAGAAGAGCTTTCAAAATGCTCTTTCCCGCCCCGGTCGATCTTATTGTCGCAAAAAAATGGAATATTTCAAAGAACACGAGCACGATAAATGTAAGGATCACCGTAGGCTTTATGAAATATCCGACAAAAAGCGTAAGCGTGATAAAAAGCCAGCTTAAGGAAAAGCTCTTTGGCTTCTTTTTTAAGAAAAGCCATACCGCAAACGTCGGAAAGAAAATGCTGTAAGTATCCGAATACGGGATGCTCACCCATGGTGAAAGACCCGTAAGTATCACATAGAGGATCCAGAAAATGACCACGAGCGGCTTTTTGCCCGTAAGTATCCTTACACAGTCCGCAAAGAAATATCCCGTGAGGCTTACAAGAAGGCATCCCACGATAATAAGCGGAAAATAGATTGCTTTTATGCCGATCGACTTTACAACGATCAGTATCCCCGCAAATATGCCGGTCAAAAAAACATTGTTGGGATACAGTGAAAAATAATGCTCGTCCAAAATGTGTGCACCGTTAAAAGCCATATCCTGCGCCATTATCACTATCGACCTGCAATCCCAGCCTGTCTCAAAATATATCAAAGCCGCATAATATACCGAAGCACCGAACAAAAAAACGGTCAGGATCTTGAACACGTTCATCATAACTTTAAAATCATCGGGATCAGCGGCTTTTACCGCTTTGTCCGATCGTATCTTACCGTTAAAGAAGACAAGCGTAAAAATGATAAGAAATACGATAAAGAAAGCTAAGTTCGGCACTGCACAGTTATTTTTGCACACATAATAGAAGCGGTTGTCGAGCACAAGATCGACTAAGATCACGACCATGACCGCCACAGCAAATATCCATTCGGTTACACGAAAAAACTTCTTTTCTGCCAAGTGTTATTTCTCCATTGCGATGCTTATTATCTTTTCACAGAAATCAATGTATGACATGCCTGCAACAGCTGCCTCCTGGGGCATGAGCGACATCGGAGTCATGCCGGGAAGTGTGTTGGCTTCAAGTGCATAGATCGCACCCTCATGATCCATCATTATATCGATCCTTGCATACTGGTTAAGCCTTAATGCATGGTATACATCTTCCGCCATCTTCTGAACTTCTTTTGTCTTATCATCGGAAAGCTCGGCAGGGCATGTCTCCAATGTGGAGCCCTCCTGATACTTGTTCTTATAGTCGTAAAAGCCTTCCTTGGGCTTTATCTCGATGACCGGAAGCGCCTTGCCCTTTATGACGCCGACCGAAAACTCTCTTCCGTCCACAAACTTTTCCACGAGTACTTCGTTTCCGTAAAAGAACGCGCTTTCTTTTGCCTTTTTATATTCCTCATCGTTGTGCACGATGTAAACGCCTATACTCGAACCGCCGTCCGTAACCTTTACGACAACGGGATATTTGGGTGTATGATCGTCTTCCTCGCCCTTTTTAAGCGTATAACTTTCGGGAGTCGAAATATTGTAAAACCTGAAAAGATCCTTTGAAAGATCCTTATCCATCGCAAGTGCCGAGCTTATATAGTCATTTCCCGTATAACGGATGCCGTGAAGGTCGAATGCCGCCTGAACCTTGCCGTTTTCGCCGTTTTCGCCGTGAAGCCCCATAAATACGACATCAGCTTTCTTGCATATATCTATTACGTTCGGACCGAAGAACTCACTGTCCGCATCGGGTCTTAACGCTTTCACCGCGTTAATATCCGGATTCTGTTCTTTTATATTGTCTATATTGAGCAAAAGCTCGTCGCCGCGCTTAAAAACCGAATCTATATCGTCGGTCTCAAGGCCTAAAAATACATCGAGGAGCACCACATCGTGGCCTGCTTTTTTAAGTGCTGAATAAATCTGTTTACCGGATACCAGCGAAACATCCCGCTCTGTACTGGTACCGCCTGCAAGTACAACTATTTTCATCTTCTATTCTCCTTCTTTTGAAAGTGAAAGCTTATAAAGCAACACTATAAATTCGGCATAAGCATCGGGATTGTGCGACAATTCCGAACATATCTCGCTTTGAGGATTACGCCCGCAGAAATAGTGAAGATAATTTTTCTCTATCGTGGCATATTCCTGATTGGAGATTATATAATCCACTATAACAAGTTCCACAAGATTTCGTAAAAGAACGCTTTCGTCTCTGTCGCCCGACTCCACAAGATATCTGGAAGCATTGGCTGAATTTGATTTATCCTCGGTGCGCGACATGTAGTGTTCCATTAACTTCGTGCAATATGTTACATTTGTGTTTCTCGTTGAAGACATGTATACGACAGCGCCGTCCAAAGCTATGCGCTCTTCGTAATCCTTATCCGCATTGTCTTTAAGGTATGCATTTATTATATCACCATACACACCGTACCCTGTTGCCCTGTACATTTCAACGGCCGCTCTGAACATCTGCGTCGCATCCACAAGTTCTTTATTGGCCTCAAGGCACTTCCACGCAAGGTTCGCCGCTTCCATATATTTGGCGGAAGCTTTTGCGTCATATCTCTTGACCGCGACCGAGATCTTGGCCATTGTGGTGCAAAAATACGCCGTGGCTCTTGTGGTCTCTCCCATTACGGAAAGTCTTTTTTCATCGCTTATCTCGGAGTCGTTAAGCGCAATGGCGGTATACACGCCGCCGGTCTCCGGGTTCTGCATTTTAAGAAGCCAGTCCGCGCCGTACATCGCCTGATCCAGGATATCGGGAATACCGTTTCCTTTATCGCCGTTTCCTTTTTTATCGCTTGCGGCTTTGGGAAAGAAATCATGTGCCGTTAAAAGATCCTGGACGCAAAGACATACTTCGCAGACATCTTTTTGCCCGTCGGGCCCCGTATACCAGCCTCCCGAAACACGGAGATTTTTGGATGTATCGCCTTCAAGCGCTATTATGCCCGAAACTCCGTTTTCATCCCGGAGGCCGTCGAGTCCTTTAAAAGCCTCATCCAAAAGATATTCGTATATTCCTTCTTTTATAGTGAAATCATTGGATCTTCCAAGAAGCTCCGTGCGGATATAATATGTTCCTTCTTCCGTAAGATCCGTAAATTCAGCAAAACCGGTAAAGGTTTCATCATCTTCGGTACATTCTCTTTTCCTTACATCCCCGTAATAGACCGGTTCATCGGTCTTACTGTCCACGACCTCGAAACGGCCCGGCAATATCTTTGCCTCAATAACGGCAATCTTATCGTCATCGGGCTCATAACCCACCATATCCACAAGGATCGAAGGGTGCATATCATCCTTAGTATATAAAAGTTCCGGTTCTTCAAGCATCGTGGTCCTGTCGACAGCAGGCTCGCTCTGCCCCGGAGCTTTAACGGGAGTGTACTCGCCGCATCCGCTTATAGCCAATGCCGCAAGCAACATAAACGCTGTAAAGTTTTTCAGACTTAAAAACTTCATACGCAAAAACTCATTTCAACTATACTTTCGACGCTTAATTATACAACTAATACATAAATTTAGCCATAAAAAAAGGAAGCGGGCTTACGCCGCTTCCTTAATTTTTATTTAAATTACTTTAAGAAACCAAGGCTTCTGATGATCGCGGGATCGATTGCCTTTCCGTTGCAAACATTGAAGAAGCATATGATCTTAAGAACGAAGATGATGATAACTGCAACGCCGAATGCGATCCATCCGAGGATCGGGATGATACATGCGATAGCGCAGATAACCGTACAAACTTCAAACTTAAGCCATGTTCTGATATGGAACTGAGCATATTTGTTGTCTCTGCATCCGAGAAGAGCAACCAAAACGCCCACAAATCCCAAAAGATAAACTGCAAGACCAAATACCTTACCTTCGGAAATTTCCTGAGCGGTAAATTCTGCCGTGTGATCGTAATCGGGAATGACCGGAGCTACGGGTGCAGCATACATAGGCTGCTGAGGTGCTGCAAGATTAGCACCGCAATTGGTGCAGACAACTGCTGCATCATCTAACTGGGTTCCACACTGGGGACAAAATTTCATAATTACATTCCTCCTAAAGGTTTAATAAACAGTTAATATCTAACCTTCATTCATTGTATTAAATTTTTGTTAATTTTTCAACCGTTTATGCTCCTTTTTAAAAAGTTTTCAAATAATATCTTTTTATCTCTAAATTAATTAAATAATTATCCGATATATTTAGTACAAGGAGTAGCACCAAGGGAACGGAGATCCCGTCACCCGCGTGCCAAAAGAGCCGTGAGGGGCTCTTTTTTTATTCCTTTGCATAAGTAACCGGGTTTTCAAAAAAACGAAAACCTTTGTTAAAGTCACAATTTTTTAAAAGGAGGGCAAAAAACATTTGAGAATTGATTCCTACTCGATAGGAATGGATTCCGCAAGACTTTTCAAGTCTTCAAAGGCTTCCCGCATATACAGGGAAGCAGGCGTAAGTGAACAGGGAAGTAACGACGCTCTTACGTCATTTACCGACCAGCTTGGCAAAAAGGAGGAAGAAGCCGATCAAAAAGACAGTCTGACCGCCAAAACCTCGGCCGGCGAACTTGCCGATCTGTTTAAAAACGGAGGCCGGACCGAACGCTATACCGATATTTCAACTACCTCGAAAAACGTTCGCGTAAGATCTTCCGCCCCGGTCACAAGAAGTTCCGCTCTGGATCAGTTCCAGAGGCTTCACCAAATGCTGGCAAGGCGCATTTTTGAGCTTTTGTTCGGTGACAGATTCAAAAAGGTTTCTGACGAAAACGACGAATATCTCTATGAAGATACCATGTCGGGAGAAACCGAAACTCCGAAAATGTACAGTTTAAACGCCGCTAACTTCTCGTCTTCGGGTTACTATACCGAGACCGAGACCACAACGTTTAAGGCAGTCGGCAACATCCAAACGGAAGACGGGCGTTCTTTGAACATTAATCTTAATGTTTCCATGAGCCGAAGCTTCACGGCGTATTATGAGACTCACTTTTCGACCGAAAACTTAAACATCTGCGATCCTCTGGTGATCAATTACGGAGGAGAACTTGCCGATTTCGAGAGTGAGTACAGTTTTTTCTTTGACCTTGATACGGACGGCGTGGCCGAAAAGATTGCAAAGCTTACTTCGGGAAGTGCGTTCCTGGCTCTCGATCTTAACGACGACGGCGCCATAAATGACGGTTCGGAACTTTTCGGGCCCAGGTCCGGTGACGGTTTTAAAGATCTTGCCGCATATGATGAAGATAAAAACGGCTGGATCGATGAAAACGATCCGGTATTCGAAAAACTTAAATTATGGTCCAAAGACCGCGAAGGCAACGATATCCTGTATACTCTTAAGCAAAAGGATATCGGTGCTATCTTCTTAGGCGCCGCTTCAACCGAATTTGCATATACCGACAGTTTAAATTACACTGAGGCTTATGCAAGGCAGACCGGAATATTCTTATATGAAAACGGTGCGGCAGGCACAGTCCAGCACATAGATATGGTCTCATAAATAACCATAAAGCATTCTGACATGCGTCAAAGATTTTTGATGCGTACAGACGATCCATAAAAACGGATGCTGTCCCCTTCTTACGGGAAGCATCCGTTTTGTTCTTAAAAAAGTGCATAAAATCGGCTCCGGTTCATAATTTTTATTTCCCTAACGCCCATTGTTATGATAATATATTCAAGATTAGGCACAAACGTGCCAAAACAGTACATTCCATGACAGGGGTAAAATCATATGTGGTTTGTTTTTACAATAGCTACTACATTGATCTGGGGTCTCGCCGAACTCTTCTATAAAAAAGGCGCACGCCCGGATGAAAAGTACGCTCATCTTAAGATTACCGTTACCGTCGGTTTTGTAATGGGTCTTCACGCGATATTCACGCTTCTTACGCAGGATATCGGTTACAATCCCATTAACCTTTTAAAGTATCTTCCCGTTTCGCTGCTCTACATAGTATCCATGGCTTTTTCTTACTTCGGTATGCGATTTATCGAAGAGTCGATCTCGGATCCCATTGAGAACACTTCGGGTGCGATCGTATCGCTTTTATGCGTGATCTTCTTAAAGGAATCCTTAAGTATCCCAAATGTTATCGCGATCCTTGTGATAGCAGCCGGTATCCTCGGTGTAGGCTTTTTGGAAAACACCGGTACTACGGACAGGAAAAAGAAACTTGGCAAAAAGATGGCCGTGATCGCTTTTTCAATGCCTTTCCTGTATGCCCTTTTGGATGCTCTCGGAAGTTTCTTCGATATCTTCTACCTTGACGACTATACGGTAAGTCCTTTGGTGGATATCACCGAAGAAACTATTGAAAACGTAGCCAACACAAGTTATGAGCTTACGTTCTTTATCGTTGCGGTCATCCTCTATATCTTCATGCGTGCAAAAGGTGTTAAGTATGAACTTCCCAAGCAGCGTGACAAGATCCTCGCAGCAGTCTGCGAGACAGCGGGGCAGTTCACATACGTATTCGCAATGAGCGGAAACGGTGCGATAGCGGCACCCATAATCTCGGCTGTATGTGTTGTCTCACTTTTGCTATCAAGGATCTTCTTGAAAGAAAAGCTTACGGCAAAACAGTATTTCTTTATATTCATGGTGATCGCGGGTATACTTGCACTTGCGATAATCGAAGGAGAATAGAATAAGAAAGCGGAACCGAACGGTTCCGCTTTTTGTTTATTTTAAAAACATATGAAGCATCATATCTTTGTATTTCTTAAACGGCTGATAGCGCATCGGAACATCAATCCATGTCTTTTTGTCCATGATGCTCTTTTTGTGCGAGAAGGTCTCAAATCCGGTCTTTCCGTGATAAGCGCCCATTCCGGACGAACCGAAACCGCCGAAGCCCATTTCGGTGGTGGCAAGGTGCACTACCGTATCGTTTATGCAGCCTCCTCCGAAGCCCGTGCGTGCTATCACATCCTTTGCGATCTTTTTATTGCCTGTAAATATGTAGAAAGCAAGCGGACTGTCCATCCCGTTTAATACCGTCACGACTTCTTCAATGTCTTTGAATGTTACTATCGGAAGTACGGGACCGAATATCTCTTCCTGCATAACGGCATCGTCCCAAGTCACGTTGTCCATAACGGTGGGCGCGATCCTTAAAGCGGCTGCATCGCTCTCTCCGCCCGCTACGATCTTTGATGCATCCATAAGACCAAGCACACGGTTAAAATGCTTTTCGTTTATCATCTTTCCGTAATCCGGATTATCAAGCGGATTTTTGCCAAATTGCTTTTCTATCTGCTTTTTTAACTCGGATACGAATTCTTCTTTTACCGATTCATCACACAGGATATAATCGGGCGCGACGCAGGTCTGGCCGCAGTTTAAAAACTTGCCCCACACAACTCTCGTTGCGGAAAGTTTTATATTTGCGCTCTTTTCAATGATACAGGGGCTTTTGCCTCCGAGTTCGAGTGTTACGGGTGTAAGGTATTCCGATGCGGATTTTAATACTTCACCGCCGACGGCCTTGCTGCCCGTAAAGAACATATAATCAAAATGCTGGTCAAGAAGCGACGTATTCTCGGCTCTGCCTCCCGTTACAACAGCCACGAGTTCTTTGGGAAATTCATCGCCTAACATCTTGGCCATGACGGCACTCGTCTTAGCTGAGTATGCACTCGGCTTTAAGATCACGGTATTTCCCGCTGCAAGAGCATCTGCAAGAGGGGTCAAAGAAAGCAGTACCGGATAATTCCACGGGCTCATGATAAGAGTCACGCCGTAGGGTGAGCTTACCGTATAGCTTCGCGCCGCAAAATTGGTGATCGGCGTTTTTACATGCTTTTCACGCATGAAGCCTTTTAAGTGCTTGCGCATATATGTGATCTCGCTCAACACAAGACCGATCTCGCACATAAAACTTTCCGTTGCCGATTTACCAAGGTCGCTCTTTAAAGCATCCGAAAGTTCATCTTTGTACCTGTTTATACCGACATATAACCTGTTAAGCGTTTCGATACGCTTTTTTAAGGGAAGTGTCGCCCCGGTTTCAAAATACGAGCGCTGGCTTTCCACCAGCGCCTTGATCTCAATTGTATCCATTTACTGTTTCTCCATTACCATGTGATAAAATTTCTTAAGTTCCTGCTTGTCCATAAGGACCGGAACGGGATAAAGCGGATTACCCTCTTTATCGGCATAGGCAGCCATTTCTTCGATATCCTCTTCCTTAAGCTCGGGGAATGTATCTTTAATACCGTAGCGGACCTTCATATCTTTTATCGCTTTAATAAACGCTTTTGCGGCAGTCTTTTCATCGGTATCTTCAGATGATACGCCCGCTGCGACGGAAAGTTTCTTAAGCTTTTTGTTTATGCAGTCACCGTATTCTTCAAGCACAAACGGTAAAAGCACGGCATTGGCAAGTCCGTGCGGAACGTTATATTTGCCACCTAATGAATGTGCCACAGCATGCACATAACCCACATAAGACTTTGTGAATGCACAGCCTGCATGGAAAGAAGCTATGAACATGTTCTTACGTGCTTCAAGATCCGAGCCGTTTTCAACGACTTTATCAAGATTTTCAAATATCAGTTTTACCGCGTAAAGTGAATCCTCTCTTGTTTCCTTTGTGGTGGAACGGCCGATAAATGCTTCAACCGCATGGGTAAGAGCATCCATACCCGTTGTGGAAGTGATGCCTTTGGGAAGACCTTCGGTAACCCTCGCATCCATTACGGCATAGCGCGGGATAAGCGGGAAATCGTTTATGCAATATTTATGACGTGTCTTTGAATCCACAATGATGGCCGCAAGCGTTGTTTCGCTTCCGGTACCCGCTGTTGTGGGTACTGCGATAAGAAGCGGCAGTTTTTTATGAACCTTTAAGATGCCCTTAAGATCGTCCAACGTTTTGTTGGGACGGGCTGCGAGCACACCAACGGCCTTTGCGCAGTCCATGCTGGAACCGCCTCCGAAGCCGATAAGTGCGTTACATTTATTGTCTTTGTACATCGAAAGAGCTTCACAGACGTTATCCGTTGTGGGATTGGCCACGGTCTTATCGTACACAAAATAAGGGATATTATTGTCCGCCAAAGCCTTGTAAAGATTATCAAGAAGGCCAAGCTTATTTAAGGTCGAATCGGTCACTACGAGAACCTTATCGGACCCTTCCTTTTTGATGATACCGGGAACCTCATCCACAGAATGAAGAAGCTCGGGCTTTCTGTAAGGCAGGATCGGGATCGCTACCTTAAAACAGAACTGAAATACCCTGCAATAGATCTTTTTAAATACATTCATACCTTTCACCCCTGTTTTATACTTACAAAAGCGCCGGTTAAGGCGCTTTTATAAGCAATATACCTTTCTTTTATACCCTGTTGTAATTTATCAGACATCCTTTAAGGATTATCTGTCTTTCCTCATCGGTCAGGTCACCGAGCGTTAAGTCAAATTCCTTAAGACCCTCTTCTTTGACCGCATAAGCCTTGATAACTTCTGCCTTTGTCTCTACGGCGTTCTTTATCCCGGGGATAAAGATATAATCAAGATTCTTAAACGGAAGATCGCCTTCCTTTATGATGAACGGAAGCATTCCCCAGTTTATGAGGTTCGAACGATAACGCTTTGTGGCGTATTCATTGGCTATGTTGGCACAGCCGCCGAGAACTCTCTGACAGGATGCTGCCTGCTCGCGGGCGGAACCGTCACCGGGCTTAACCGCAAATATCGTGGAACCGAGTTCGGTATTCTGTAAGGTCATATCGGAGAACTTCTCTGAAACCTTCTTTACCGCATTAACAGTATCACTGCTCAATCCATCACAGGATGCATCTTCTCTTCTTTTGTTCTCATCGTCTCTTATAGCCTTTGCGCGAGCCACATATTCGGGATCTTTTCTTGAAAGTGTAAACTCTGCAAGGCCCAGAGGATTTGAACGATAAGACGATGTCTCGCCCGAAGGGATGAGCTCGTCGGTCGTTGTAACGGGGTCATGGATCTCGGATACCACTCTTACGAGAAGATTGTCCTTAAGCGCGATCATAGACGGCCAGTCCTTGATATT
>JAEEMP010000010.1 GCA_016283275.1 Lachnospiraceae bacterium | reverse complement strand
GATGCGCAAATATTGCAGGTTGTTCTTGAAAACTACCTTGATGAAAAGCACATAGACTATTCTATTAACATATACGACACAGGACTTGCGTTCTATGCCGACTATGAAGAAGGGTACATCACCCCAAGCATAGTGTTTATGGATATCTTCTTGCCAAATTCAAACGGTCTTGAAATATGCCAAAAGATGCGGGCTAAAGGTTATGCGGGCGACATCATAATTACGACCGACACGAAAGACCACGCTCTTGAAGCGTTCGAAGTGGATGCAAGGGGATATATTATGAAGCCTTATAACGCACAAGATATCTTCCGCACTCTCGACAGGGTATGTCAGTATGCTTCAATAAGAACATTGACTTTCAAAATCCGTCAGCAGGTGTTTCACGTTCCTGTTTCGGATATATGTTACATCGAGTCAAACTCTAATAAGTGTACTATCCATTGTCACGAGAATGTAATCTATACCGTTTATAAGAAACTATCCGACATAGAAAAGGAACTGTCCGACACACGATTCATCCGTTGCCACAAGTCTTATTTGGTGAACATGGATTCTGTTAGAAAGGCAACCGACTGCTTCACAATGGAGTGTGGCGACGTTGTTCCGATAAGACAAGCGGATTTAAAGAATATCAAAGAGCAGTTTATGAAGTATGAGGAAAAGTATAAATGACAATAGAGAAATTACCTTCGGGGAAATACAGGGTGCGACAACAGGTAGACAAGAAGCGGTATGATATTACGTTTGACCATAAACCGACAGTCCGAGAAGCACAAATCGCTATTTCCGAATTACTTTCTACAAGTGGCGTTGTAAAAGATTCGTTTATATCCTGCGCAAAGCACTATGTTTCTACAAAGGCGAATGTAATTTCCGTCACGACCGAACGGGAATACAATAATTATATCAATCTGATACCGAAGTGGTTTTCGGATATGAACATTAATAAGATAACCGCCAATGATGTACAAAAACTTGTAAACGAATTGGCTTTAGACCGTGCCCCGAAGACCGTAAGAAATTACCATGCTTTTGTTTCGGGTGTACTCGGTGTTTATAACCCCCGTATGACGCTCAACACGACCCTACCGCAAAAGAAAAGGACAGAGATATATCTTCCATCCAATGATGATGTAAAACGGCTCGTAGAAGCCGCTAAAGGGTCTGAATACGAACTTGCACTTATCCTTATGATGAACGGATTAAGACGTTCGGAAGTTTGCGCCGTGGATGCCGAGTCCGTAACAGAAAACATTATTCACATTGACAAGGCAAAGGTATTAAATAAAGACAAACAATGGGTGATTAAGTCCACAAAGACAACCGAATCGGAACGTGATGTTGTTGTTCCTCAATGGGTTGCCGATAAGATAAAAGAACAGGGCTATGCCTATAATGGACACCCGAACAGTATCATTAAATGGTTAGAACGGAAACAAAAGGAATTGGGTATAGAAAAGTTTTCGCCACATAAGTTGCGGCATTATTATGTGGCACGGCTATCCGAGTTGGGGGTGGACAGACGAACCATACAAGAAAGCGGCGGTTGGTCTTCGCCGTATGTCATGGACAGAATTTACGATTATTCTCTAAAAATGCGTAGGCAAGATGACATGAAAAACATAAGTAAAATGCTGAATAACTTTGATGAAACGTGAGGTCAAATCTCACGTTTTTTCATGGACATTTCATGGACATTTTTTAATTCACGAAATTAAAATTCCTTTAAAATACGGCAATTTTTTTGTGGCAAACAGGACACCTAAAAACAAGAAAAAACCCTCGAAAACGTTGATTTTCAAGGGTTTTTCTGCTATGCGGATAACAGGACTTGAACCTGCACCCTCGCGGACCAGAACCTAAATCTGGCGTGTCTGCCACTTCCACCATATCCGCATTTTCTTTCCTAATCTATTCTCCTTCATTTGCATCGTGGCTGTCAAGGAATTCGTGGATCGTATCGGAAACACGTTTGTATTCGTTCCTTACGGCATAGATCTTTGAACGATAGAGAGATTTATCCGGCGCGATAGCAGCCTCCGTAAGTTCATTTATCAAGGCTTCAAGTCTCGTAGCACGGATCGATCTTGTAAAGCGACCGAATTTTGCAAGTTCTATCTCGATCTCTTCCCTGTCGGTTTCCTCCAGAGCAGGTACCAAAGCATCACCCGTATCTAAAAAAAGCATCAAAACACTCTTAAACAGGTCATAATCATTCCAATAATCTTTAATGGCTCTTTCCGGTCGATAAACATCTATCGACTTTTCCATTGAGATCTCGGACATTTTGACAAATTGCTGTTTTTCCTTAGGTATCCATTTGATCAAAGCCTGATCGAGCTGTCTTAAGGAAATGGGCTTTGTGACAAAATCACACATTCCCGCGGCATAAAATTCCTCGGTCTGCTCCGGTCCCGTATTGGCAGTAAGCACTATGATCGGAGTAAGCTCACCTTCATTCTGAAGTCTGTGGATACGCTTTGTGGTCTCCATGCCGTCCATACCGGGCATAAGATAGTCCATAAAGATGATATCAAACTCCTCGCCGTTTTTTATCCTGTCGATCGCTTCGTAACCGTTATCAACCGAAACAACATTGGCCCTTGTTGAGGACAGCAAAGCCTTTATAAGCCTTAAGTTTACAAGGTTATCATCCACAACAAGTATATTTGTCGTGGGAATGAACAGTTTAAGATCCGCTCCCGACTCGGGCGTTATATCCTTGGCAGTCGGAAGATTCGTATATCCCACGACCTCATTGGCCGTATTGGCAAGAGAATCCGCCGATACGTTAAGTATATCCAGGTATTCTCTGACTTCGTCGCTTATATCTTCATCCGAAAGAAGATTCGTAAGCGAACGAATCGCGTTTATGGGAGTCAGGATCTCCTTGCTGATATTTTTGGCCTGTTCTTCTTTAAGTTCAGCATCCTTAACAGCCGCAGCCTGCGCCTTAAGCGCATCTTCGGTCTGAAGCTTCGACAGTTCTCTCTCGCGTTCGAACTCTTTTGTGGTCCTGATAAGATCAATGATCACAAAACCCAAAGTAAAGCAGGCAACTATCGTTATGATCAATATCCACTGATTTGCGGTTTTTTGCTCTGCAAGCAATGCTGTCATCTCTTGATCCGTCCGTTTGATGTGTTACATTCAGTATAATACGTTTCGGGTAAAAGAAAAAGAACAAAGCGTATCGCTTACGATACGCTCGCGCCGAGCGCGGTTGCCGAAGGCAATGATTACCCTTTTCGCGAGTGCGCATCCTTAGCGGAGCGTATTTTTCTTTATAGGTATTTCCTATAAAGAAAAAAGCGAAAACCTAGGGTCTTCGCCTTAATTACTGAGCCACGCGGGACTCGAACCCGCGACAACTTGATTAAAAGTCAAGTGCTCTACCACCTGAGCTAGTAGCCCGTACATATTAAACTCCAACTGGGCTAGCCGGATTTGAACCGGCGAATGCAGGAGTCAAAGTCCTGTGCCTTACCGCTTGGCGATAGCCCAAAGCTTTCTCCGACAGTCACCTATTGGATAAAAAAATTACGGGTGGATAGTGGGACTCGAACCCACGGTCTCCAGAACCACAATCTGGCGCGCTAACCAACTGCGCCATATCCACCATAGCGTGCCCGAAGGGATTCGAACCCCCGACCCACGGCTTAGAAGGCCGTTGCTCTATCCAGCTGAGCTACGGACACAAACGAACAGCACCTTGCAATATTAACACGACTGTTTTTTATATGCAAGTGTTTTTTCAATAATAATGAAACTTTCCTTCCGAAATCTTCCGAGATATTCTATCATAGTTGCGTAAAATTATCAATCACGCAAAAATTATTGAAAAGCGTTCTAAAACCCTTTAAAATATTTAGACGTAAAACATATATTATAATAGGAGAAAATTAAAATGTATTGTGACAAATGCGGAGCAATGATACCTCCCGGAAATAAATTCTGTAACAATTGCGGCGATCCCGTCACCCCCGAAGAAGTGGCTTCGGTCAATTCGGCGCCCACACACCCCGTTATGCAGCCCGAAAGTTATACAGCAGGTCAGGCAGCACCGCAAACAGCTTATCAGATGCCCCAGCCTCCTGTTCTTCAAGAACCCGTTAAGACCAATAAGAACGGTGGTAAGATCGCAGCGATAATAGGCGCTGCCGCTTTGGGTATTGCGGCTATCGTGACACTTGTATTTGTGGGCATAAACTCAAAGAAAAACAACCCCGTAATAAAGACTACAAACAGCATATCTTCCATTTCGGTCTCCAGTGTATCTTCGGTAAGTGACAGTGTATCGGATTCGGTTTCTTTCCCCGATGAGCCCGAAGAGATCATTCCCGAAAACAGGACCATCATGATATATATGATAGGAAGCGATCTTGAATCAAACTACGGCAGCGCTTCGGAAGATCTTGCCGAAATGATGAAGTCGAGGATCGACGACAAGACAAATATCGTATTACAGACCGGCGGCTGCAAAAACTGGGCCACAAAGCCGATGAAAAACGGAAAAGTTCAAAGATTCACCATAGAAGACAGAGAGCTTATAGAACTTGATAACCTTGGTAAGCTCAGTATGGTCGAGGAAGATTCCCTTGCCGACTTTATAAAGTTTGCAAAAGAAGCCTATCCTGCAGAAGGTTATACCCTCGTGCTCTGGGATCACGGCGGAGGAATTCCGGTACAGTTCGGACGCGACGAACTCTATCCCAACGATACTCTTACGGATGTTAATCTTTACAATGCACTTAACAAAGCCGACGTGCATTTTGATTCCATCATATTCGATGCATGTAACATGTGTTCTTTGGAGATCGCCGTTGCGATAAAGGATCATGCGGATTACATGGTTGCAGCCGAAAGCTATGTCAACGGTATCGGTATCGATTACACCGGATGGATCAACAGAGCCGCAACCCCCGATATGGCTACCATGGATTACTGCGAAGTCATTGTAAGAGATTATATGAAATCCCTTAAAAAATATGATCTTGTGGGTTCTATGTCGGTCATCAAGATGAGCAGGATCGATGCGATAATGGACGCATACGTAAAATATGCTTCAAGCATCAATACAAATATATTAAACGGCGGATACGAAAACTATCTTTTAGCCCGCGGTAACTGCGGTTACGATCTCGGTGCCGACTGTGTGGATATCGTTACTCTCGCGACCCAGTACGATACCCCCACTTCCACCGCACTTATAAATTCTGCAGTTAATGCGGTCGTATACACCGAAAGCGATATGCACTACGGTCACGGGCTCATGCTCTATTCGCCTTACGATTATTATGATTACTATGACGACGGCCGCGCGTCTCTTGTATCTTTGGGATACGATCCTGCCATCATAGGCTGTTACGACAATCTCGTATCCCTTATATATGCATATGCCGGTGATGAAAATTACGGTGACTGGTACAATTATGAGATCACATCCGAGATAGTCGGAAATAATTACTCCGGTCCCGAAACCTCTACGATCGAGTATGTCAAAAAAGGTGATTATTACGCAGTCGAACTGGACGATGACGATTGGAGCATAATCGACCATATCGAAGTCAACGTTATCGCAGACGGCGGTGATTACGGCCTTATGCTCGGTCAGGACTACTGGTGGACGCTTGACGACGATGACGATCTTATGATCGTAAATCCCACCGGATGGACATTCATAAACGGTATGGTGACCACATACTGGTGTCAAAACATATATAACGATTCCGAAACCGATGCATGGTCACAGACCGGTGAAGTTCTGGCAACGGTCAACGGCGAAGGAGCCGTAATAGTCATCTATTACGATCAGGACAACACAAACGGAAAGATCAACGGTTACTATACTTATAACTACGATACCGGCGAACACGGCGATATGCTTCTTACTTTCAACGACGAAGATATTGTCGACATCGTATATGAAGGCGTTGAATGGAACAGCAATGATATCATATATGAAGCCAACGAAGATGAGTTCTATGCAAAAGATATGACCGTAAGTTTTGACGAGATCGATCTTACGGGCTTCGATACATATATATACTATTCGATCGTGGACGTATACGGAAACCGCTACGAAACAGACAGCATCCTTCTTCCCACAAATTAGTATCCGCTAAAAGAACACAACTTTAATACAAAAAAGGTTCGGAGTAAGATCCGAACCTTTTTATATATACAGTATCATTTTATACATCAGCCTTTAAAAGGATTTCCTTCATAAGTCTTAAAGCATTTCCCCTGTGACTTACTTTATTCTTTTCAACGTTCGTAAGGTCTGCTGTAGTGCATCCAAATTCCGGTACATAGAAGATCGGATCATATCCGAAACCGTTATTGCCTGACGGTGTCTTTGCGACCGTTCCCTCAATCGTGCCTCTTACAACCTCAGTTCGGCCATCGGGAAATACCGCTGCCACGGCACACACAAATCGTGCGGTCCTGTCCTTGTCGCCCGTTTCATCCACACGCTTTATAAGATTTAAATTCTTCTCTTTATAAGGTGTTTCACGACCCAGATATCTTGCCGAATATACACCGGGTTCCTTACCCAGACAATCTATTTCAAGGCCGGAATCATCGGCAAGCACTATGGCTTCGAGCCCTTTTTCTTTTACTTTTTCGAAAACCGCTTTGGCCTTTATCAAGGCATTCTCTTCAAACGTTTTTCCGTTTTCGTCGGGATCCGATTCGATTCCCTCTTCTTGCATGGATGAAACCTCAAATCCGAGATCGTCCATGATCTCACGGATCTCATCCATTTTATCCTTATTACCCGTTGCAAAAATAAGTTTCATTGTGCCACCGTCTCATCAAGGGCTTTTATGATACCCCTTGCTATTTTATCTATATATTCATCATCGGTAAGTAACGACGCCTCATCGGCATTTGTGATCGTACCGGCTTTAATACATGCTCCCGGAATTTCAAGAGTCATAAGTATTACGTTGTCTTCTCCCGCTCTTTCAAGCGACAGAGCTCTGTCCCGGGCTTCCGTAGCGGTTTCTTTTAACAGCGTTTCCGCAAAATCCACATTTTCAAAACCGTTTCGGTAGAAATTTCCGTTATACACAGCGCTCATTCCGAATTCGCGCTCATCTTCCATATTGGCATTTAAAGAGATCCCGACATAGTAATCGCCCGAAAGCTTTTCTATAAGATCTATCCTGTCTTCGGTACTTAATGTAATATCTGCGGTACGGGTAAGATAAACCGTATAATCCTTATCGCCGGAAAGTTCTCTGACACGCCTTGCTATTTTAAGATTAATGCTTTTTTCATCGATCTGGCCTACCTTGGCCCCGGTGTAAACTCCGCCGTAAAAAGGATCGATTATAACAACGTTGTCGCTTACATAATCCTTAAAAGAAACCTTAAGCGTCTTTCCCGCTGCGACTATATCGGGAGCCTTCATCTCCTTAAGCGAAAATTCGAGTATCGTACCAAGATCCGTAGTGCTTACATATATGTCCGAGATATCCGAAAAATCTCCCGAAGGCGGATTGTTCTTAAAATACTCAGCGGTAATATCTTCGAATATAAAAGAAACGGTCTTGAGATCCGGTCTTTCCGAGATATTCACCGAAGACGCGCTTTCCGGGCAATCTATGATAAAATTGCCGTTTTGGTTGGATGATCTTATCTCAAGTTTCCATGTTGAATTTTTGTTGACCGTTTCGGTCACGTCTTCTTCTTTTACCAAAGCTTCAGCTTCCTCGGCGCTTACGATCACAACCTTATTTGCTGCATAAAACATCATGACCGTCATTGTTATCACAAAAAAACCAGCCAATACAAGCACAAAACTCTTTATATATTTTATTCTGTCAAAGTTGTCGTTTTCCAATTTATCTCTTTTCCGGTTTCTTACCCATAAATGAGTAATAATATGTCTTGAGCATGCCGTTATATATTTTACGGTTCTTATCCGCTTTTAATCTCATGGCTTCCTCGGCGCCTTCATAGGATGTGATCATAAACATCGACCAGTCCTTTAATGCCTTGTACCGTTCCGCCAGAGCAGTATACAATTTTGAAACGTTTTCTTTATCCTCAAGTCTTTCGCCGTAAGGCGGATTTGTGATGATAAATCCATACCTGCCCGCATGGCTTAAGTCCTTAACATCCCGTGTCTGAAAATGTATAAGCTTATCCACTCCCGCAAGGCGGGCATTTGCCCGCGCGGTTTCTATAATTGCATTATCAATATCATAACCCTGTATATCACAGTCGGAAGGCATATCAACCTCATCTCTCGCCTCGTCAAAGGCATCCTTCCAAACTTTGCCCGACACGATATTTTCCCAATCCATTGCAGAAAACTCTCTGTTAAGGCCCGGTGCTATATTGGCGGCCATCAATGCGGCTTCGATCGGGATCGTCCCGGAACCGCAAAAAGGATCTACTAGGATCCTGTCTTTCTTCCACGGTGTCAGCATGATGAGCGCGGCTGCCAGATTTTCCGCTATCGGAGCTTTTGATACAAGCTTTCTGTACCCTCTTTTATGAAGGCTTACACCTGTAGTATCAAGCCCGACAGTGACCGTATCCTTCATAAGCGTAACTCTTACGGGATAGTCAAAGCCCGTTTCCTCAAACCACTCGATATTATATACGCTCTTAAGCCTTTCCACCATGGCTTTTTTCATAATGGACTGTATGTCCGACGGAGAAAACAATCTTGACTTGATGCTTGCAGCCTTCACAACATTGAATCTTCCGTCTTTGGGTATATAATTTTCCCAGTCAAGCGCTTTTGTGGCTTCAAAAAGTTCATCATAAGTAACGGCGGTAAAACTTCCTATCTTAATAAGGATACGCTCTGCCGTCCTCAATCCTATATTGGCTCTTGCGATCGCTTCTTCATCCCCGATAAAAGAAACCTTTCCGTCCTCCACCGAAGATACATCATAGCCAAGATCCGTTATTTCTCTTTTAAGCACGCTTTCAAGTCCGAAGTGGCATGGCGCGATCAACTCATACTTTCTCATAGAAGATATATTATCCTACGCTTTATACATCGTCAAACCAAATTTACAATAATCATAAAAAAGAGGAACGGGATCAAAAATCCCGTTCCTCATGATCAGACCGTTATTGCATCAATATTTGAATTTTTCGATAATGCTGTTGATCTCTTCGGCATTTGCGCGGTTTTCTTTTGCCACCTTAATGATATTGTCGGCGGTCTCTGTGGTGATATCGTTATTGTTAATGATATCGCCTACGCCGGTCTCATTGTCGCCGGAAGCATTGCTTACGTTTTCAACCTGTTCTTTTATCTTAGTCATGGAGTTTACAAACTCGGTGACAATATCTTCGATCGATTCGACCGATTGCTGGATAGTCTTTACATCTTTTCCGTAGCCTGTGGCCATATCGGCATATTCTTTAAACTGCATCATGACATCGTTCTCCATAAAAGAAATGATGTCATTGAAACATTCCTTGACTCTTTCGATACTTGCATTGGAATCAACCGTAATGGTCTGGATCTGCGTAGCAGTTGTGGAACTGTCTTCGGCAAGATGTCCGATCTCACCCGCTACGACCGCAAAACCTCTTCCGGCTTCGCCCGCTCTTGCAGCCTCGATCGATGCATTCAGCGAAAGAAGGTTTGTCTGACTTGTAATTTCAAGGATCCTGTTGGCCATCTCATCGATCTTGGAAAGAGACGAGAGCGCTTCCATGGCCTCTTCGATCTTCTTCTTGGTGGAATTGATCTTTTCTATATTGTGCTCAAGCTCTTTGTCGGTCTTTTCGGCCATCTCGGATGAGCTGCGGATCATCGCATCACTCTTCTCGGTTCCGTCCTTAACTCTTGAAGAAATTTCATCCACCATATCGTGGATCTTGTTTATCTCATCGTTCATGGTGACGATCGCATCGTTGGTATTTGATATGCTTGCGGAAAGTTCTTCCGTTGTGGCCGCATTGGTCTCTATATTGTCACGGAGATTCTTTGAAGCATCGTCCATTTCTTCGGTATTAAGTGCAAGTGACTCCGAACAGTCACTAAGAGTGTTGATAACATCTCTGAAAGTATCGGAAAGCGAATCGACAGCTGTTGCGATCATACCCACTTCACTCTTGGTGCCTACATACGGTTTGATCTTTTCATCCTTGTTAAGATCAAGATTGCCAAGATTCTTAATGGAATCGGTAATCCTTGCCAAAGGCTTTATGGATATCGTGATAGAAGCAAATGCAAGTGAAATGATAAGGGCAAATGCTATGATACCCAAAACTATAAGTGTGGTCAGATTATTTCTGGATGCGGCGT
>JAEEMP010000109.1 GCA_016283275.1 Lachnospiraceae bacterium | reverse complement strand
GCGGATAAAAGTATCGGCTCCGACATTGTGGAGTTCTTCGACGCATATAGCGGTTGAAGGACCTCCGATACCGGTCGATGCGGCTGTAACCTTTTCACCCAAAAGATAACCGGTATATATATTATATTCGCGATTATAAGCAATCTGTTTGGCATCGTCGAAATGGCCGGCGATCGCAGGTATACGTCCGGGATCTCCGGCAAGAATGACATATTTGCCCACATCGCCTTCTACACAGTGTATGTGAAATTGTTTTTCAAGTTCCTGCATGTTAACCTCCCCTGTAAAGATACACTGATTTTATCATAAATCCTCACACAATAGTAGATTTTTCGTTTATTTCTCTTTAATTGAATGGGTATATAGTTGTATAATCAAGAAAGATAGTGCTTGGTTTGAGGGGAATATCAATGACCAGAGAAGAAATTCTGTCAATAGATCCGTACAGCGCTGTTCTGAGCGATGAAGACGTAAGTACGGGTATTGAACTCTATAAAGACGATGCGGATTCCGATGCTTTGTATGTAAGGGAGTACAGCGGATTTTTGGGTAATATCGTAAATGCTTACGGGCACAGATATTATCATGAGATCCACATGCTCAATCAAAGATATTTGAGGAACCTGGAAGCTCAAAAGACTCCGGATAAGATGTTTGTGGGGTTTCTTTATATCAAAGAAGCGGAGTATTTCCAGAATTTTAACGCATATGCAGAGTGTCTTCGGAATGTCAATAAGGCGATAGAACTGGAGGATGAACTTCCTCTTCATTTTCTTGCTTCGGCACTTAATATCGCTGTTTCTGCTTTATGGAGCTGCGATCTTTACGAAGATTCCGCCAAATATATGGCCAAGATGGAAGCCCTCCTTATGAAGGAAGACCTTATACCGACTCTTGGCTTTACAATGGGCTGTAATCTCATGAATGCCAATGCCATTTTGGGCAATCGTGACAAATCGGATTACTATTATGATTTTGTCAAAAAATATTCGGCGGAAGAGGTCGGCATTAATTTCTATTGTTTCCTTGAGATATTTAAATTAAGCGATGAAGCCAGATTCAATGCGGGAAAGATTCCTTCGGACGAATATATCGGGAGGCTTAGGGAGCAGCTTAAGTATGTGTATCCCGGAAACGGCATTGAAGAGGATTATTTCCAGATATTCCTTCCGATATTTCGTTATGTGCGCGGCTTTGTAAAGGACAGTGAGCTTATAGAGCTTGCAGTTAAGATAATCGATACAACGTATTCACTTCCCGATAAAATAAACATCTACAAATTCATGTTTGAAGAGTTCGGAATGACAAAAGAAAGCGAACCAAGGCTTTATGCACGCTTTTACGAGACGCTCGAAAGTCATTACGAAATGATATCGGATTCGAGAAAGCATGAGATCACTAACGAGATCTTAAATGAAGAGTTGGCTGAAAAATATAAGAAAAATGCCGGAACCGACGCACTCACGGGTCTCGGCAACCGTTATTCGTATGAAGCAAAAGTCAATGAGATCTCGATGTTATCTGTATTCCCGGACGATCTGTACATCATAATGATGGATCTAAACGGACTTAAGGGCGTAAACGATAACTTTGGCCACGATGCCGGCGATGAATTTATAAAAGCCGCGGGAAATTGTATCGTTGCCGCTTTTGAGTCGGCCGGAAAGGTATACAGGATCGGCGGCGACGAATTTATGGCGATCGTCAACACCACTCCCGAAAAAATGGAAGAAATGCTTAAGCGCCTTGACGAAAATGCTGCGGCATGGCACGGAAAGCATAACAGTCAGCTTACGATTTCAACGGGTTATTCCGAAACGCGGGATGTTATGGCGATCGTACAGGAGACCAACCGCGAACGCATCGACAAGATGGCCAAGATTGCCGATCGCCGCATGTACGAAGCCAAAAAGGCTTACTACGAAAGAACAGGAAAAGACAGAAGACGGTAAAAGAAAAGTCCCGCAGCCTTGCGGGGCTTTTTTGAGTATAATATGGACTAATTTTTATTTGAATATTTGATTATTCTGTGCGAATTAATGATAGATAAAGCAGATAAAATAAGCTATAATCATCGTTAGCACACAGAAAGAAAGGAAACAATATGAACAAACAACAATCCAACTATCAGATGCTTGCTTCAAAGTTCGGTTTGATCTACGATGTGGCAAATAATAAGATCCATGGTATATTTCGGAATTATACCGTAGTCATATATGCACCCGATGCCAGATATCCGTATATCCTTTCCGTGATCACGGGAGCAACGAACGGTTCCGTTATAGGAAAGGACGATATAAAGGCGTTCAGAAAATCTATAAAGGGAATTACTCTTTTTAAACAGACCGGAAATGAGATTCAGTTAAATGTAAACTGTAATAATATCAATAAGTCAACGGAGCTTCTTGCCGGAGCATTAAATGCACTGGTTGATTTTCTTACACAGCGCGGTTTTGTACCCTGCTGTTCAAATTGCGGAAGCCAGGTTCCCACGGTGGGTTATGTTGTGGGCGGCCGGCCCCAGGTCATATGTGAAAACTGCGGTCAGGCAATTTCACGTCAGATGGCAGGTAATACAGTAATAGAGAGCACTACGGTCGAGAATGTTCCCGCAGGTATCGTGGGTGCGCTGCTCGGTTCGCTTGTAGGAGCACTTGCGATCATACTTATCAGTCAGCTTGGATACGTATCGGTACTTTCCGGTCTTATAATGGGCGTATGTGCCGTTAAAGGCTATGAACTTCTTGCCAAGAAACTTTCCGTTAAAGGTGTTGTGATAAGCATAATCATTATGGTGGTCGTTACGTTCTTTGCCAACAGAATTGACTGGGGCATTGAAATATATAAAGCATTCGGAAAAGAATATGATGTTTCTTTCTTTGAATGTTTCAAATCCGTAGGAGAGTTTGTAAGAGAAGGCGCTATCGAGGGATATTACGGAAATCTTGTATTACTGTATCTCTTTACTTTGGGTGGCGGTATTCCGACCGCGATCGGTCTTATGAAGAATAAGCAGATAAAGAATTCTCTTGTAAGATTAAGTATCCCCACTATGGCGCCCCAGTATTCGGCACCGGTCGAGCAGCCTTATGTACAGCCTGCCAATACAGTAACGCCCGAGCAGCCTTATACACAGCCGGCCAATTCGGCTACACCCGAGCAGCAGAGCGGTATCAACAAAGATCTGTTTTAATCGATGAAAATATTTTACGACAAGCACAAATTAATGATAAATGCGGCTATATTGGGACTTCTTCCCATAATAGCCTGCATTATTAGAACCCTTTCCGCCGGAAAGGGTATTTGTGATGTCTGGCTTGGCGCAAGCACCTGGAATGACGAGTTTTTCTATTTTAAACAGATAGAGTGCATGGTAAGGGACGGTATCCCGAACGGATTTTTCGGATATGATGAAAGTCTGGCAAATTACCTTTCGTTCGGAGCATGGACACCGACAATATTGCTTCCGTGGGCAATCTTCGGTAAAGTTTTCGGATGGTCTTATTCATCCGTTTTCTGGGCAAACATACTGTTTCTTACCGAGGCTATGGTGGTTTTTGCACTTACGGCGAAACCGGATCTTAAGAAAACACTTATAATATCTGTTCTGTTTCTTTTGTTTACGCCTTTTTCAAGATATATGCTTTCCTCGATGCCCGAGATCATGATATGCGCAAATATTATCGTGTATATGGGGCTTGTACTCGGGTTTAAAGAAAGCAGAAGAAAGAATCTAAGACTCGGATTTATGCTGTTTTTTGCAGCATATCTTACCATGATGCGACCCTTCTATGTATTGTTCTTTGTATTTTCTTTTACCGCTTTGGGTAAAAAGAACGCAAGAGCAAAACTCGTGGCTGCATGCGTTACCGTCATTTCAGTGATCCTGTATTTTGTGCTTGCGGAGAATCTCCAGGCGCCGTATATCGGAGACGTATACAGTACGGAATGGCTCAAAGTCATTATAAATGACGGGCTTTTCTTCGGCATAGGTTACATTTTCAAAGAGATATTTCATTATACGGGTGCGATCGCTAGCGCCTGTATCGGTGCGATCATAAAGGGCTACGGAGTCGGAATTTATTTCTTTGCTTTTTTGATCTTAATGTTCATATATCTTTTAGACGGTATCAGGTTTCTTAAAAACAAAAAGGAAGGTGCGGCCTTTGCGTTGTCTATGTTTTCGATAGATTTTGCAATGCTCATGGCTGTGATCCTAATGTACAGCCTTCATGACGGTTTCAGGCATCTTATCGGATTTATAGTTGCCGGACTTGTTTCTATGGCATTTTCGGTTGAAAAACGGCCTGTAAAAGAGATCGTTGTTGCTCTTTCATTTTTGGTCCTTTTTGTGATAAGAGGAAAAGATCCTGTTTATTTTGCCGTTCCGTATAATGAAGCAGATGAGTCTGTCATTTCAATGGATAAGGCGAAGGATATAAGAAATGAACTTGAACCTTTTATGCAGGTTTCCGAAGATCTTTCATGGGACAATACAGTCGATATGGTATTGATGGACACTGAGGATGTTTCGAAAGATCCCGTGTTAATTGCCTGGCAATACGGTTACGCCTTGCCGAAAGGACTTGCGGTCAACTTGTGTACGTCGGAATTTTTGATCGGTAACATGGACAGCCTTAAGAGCCGGTACATAATGGTCATGACAAACGGTACGGTGGAAGAGGCGCTTCCGGATTCTGCGGAAAGGTTCTTTGCCGATGAGAATATATCAATATATAGGCTGAGATAAAAAACGCTTTGTATCGGATATGATACAAAGCGCTTTTTTATCTTAACTTAGTATAAGTTTTGTCTTAAAGTGCTTGAATTCTTCTGCAACATCAATCTCTTCCGTCATGTCAAGTACCGGTTCGCCATAGATATTAAAATGTACACGCCTTATTCCCGAACTTCTCGGTCCTTCCGTACCGGGGCGTGCATGATAGGTATTCCAGATATTTCCTTCGGAATCCGTTACAAAAGCATTATGGCCTGTTCCGTATTCGCCGGGAACACTTCTTGAGGTAAGGATGGGATAGCCTTTTTTGGTCCAGTTTGACGGTATGAGCGGGTCATCGCCTTTATTGATGGATAAAAGGCCCACAACATAAGAAGTATCCACAGCGGCGGCGGAGAAGGTTATAAAAAGCTTATCGCCTTTATACAGAGCGAAAGGACCTTCTTCCACAAATGTATGGTTATTGCCCCAGCCGTAGTCCGGTTTTGAGAGCACAACGGGTTCGCTTGCAAGCATCATCGGGTTCTGCGGATTTATTTTTGCTATATAAAGCCATGCTCCGAGATCCTTCGGCAAAAACTGTCTTTGCGACCAGATCACGTAATGATCGTCATTGAATTCAAACTCCGTCATATCAAGAGTTATTTCTTTTCCGGCTTCACATATATTGCTTCCGTCAGCTTTTACAATTCTTACGGGTCTCGACCAGTCTTCTTTTTTTATGGGATTTCCACCCTTTTTAAGTTCCATTATGCAGCTTTCTTCTTCGAAGAAGTGCCCGGGAGTGGCTGCATGGAAGATATAGAGAGTATTGTTTATCACATGAAATTCCGGGGCCCATAAAAGTCCCTTGATCTCGGGATAAGTGCTGCTGTCAAGGAGCAGGTGTTCTTCGGCATGCAAAAGGCCTTCAATGGTATCGGATTCACGTATGTAGAGCGTGTGATTTTCATCCGCATCATTGGTGGCGATAAAATAATATCTGCCGTTCCATCGTCCGATACAGGGGTCGGCTCTGTCAAACATAATGGGGAACTCAAAATGCGGGACCTCGATCTCACCCTCGATCTCATATTCTCCGGGGGTATAGAAATCCACATTGTCGAGCTTCCACTTAACCGATTTTCTTGCAGTGGAACCGTCACTGTATCTTAAGGTGATCTTTAAATTGTTGAGTTCGTAGGCTGAAGAAACCTTTATGGCCATCGGCACATCGATCCCGATGTTTCTCGGTGTGGTAAAAACGTTTAAAAGCTTTTCTTTGACCTGATCGGAGATATCCGTAATGCTTTCGGGCACGCAGCCTTCAATATCTTTAACATCGATCATGGAAAGTGATATTTTCTCGTTAAACGCATATGCGGCGGCGTCGGTCATATCTTTGAGGCTGTTTTCCTCATATGTCACAAAATCTGCGGTGTAAAACTCGATAAATTTACCTTCGCTTTCCGGGTCTTTTTCGCCTTCACCGTCGGTTCTTATCGCGATTATGCGGTAAGTGCCGTTTTCTTTTATTATCCTCGGGCTTTTTAAACATTTTGGATTTAATGAACCGTCCTCATTTTCGGTCGCCTTTGGAAAAAGAACGCCGCTGTTATGGTTAAGCGCGGTATATTTAACGCCGTCATCGGAAATCGCCAGATGCACGCTGTATGCAAGGCGGTTGTCGTAATGAATATTGTCTATGGGTTTTCTTGTGTATATAAGCAGTTTGGCCATAATTACCTCGTGGTTATAGTTCTTTCGTAGTCGTAACCCCTGTCGGACTTAACTTCCGATGCATACATTTCAAAGTAAGCTACGGTTTCGGGCTTTAAGCACGATGTAAATTCCGCGTAGCCTTCTTTGGAACCGATACGCATCGAATTGATGAGCGGGTAAGCGGCTTCTTTAAGAAGCTTTGTCTGATCCTTTGTAAGAGAAGAGGGCTCACCCATATCATGCCAGAGCTTTAAAGGATTGGTCGTGGAAGGATCCACGGTCTTCGATATAAGGGTATATTCCGCCTTGTCGCTTTTAAGTTTAAATTTTCTGACGACGCGTTCTTTGGAACTTTCATTAAAAAGAACACCGGCATATCCGTTTTCGGTCTTCATGATCACGCCCGAATCGTCTTTGAACACACAGGTTCCGCCAAGCTTCTTTAAATCCGAAAAGAACTTGAAGGTCCAGAATGTAGGCTTCGGGATACAACCTGCCGCAACGAGACCGAAGCCTCCGTGGAAAGGTGTAAAGGGAACACCCTGTTCTTCGAAAACGTCACCGAAAGTCCAATAAGAATAGGACTCGTTGACATCACCGAGCCTTGAAAGCTGGCGGGCCATTAAAGCGGCGTTTAAGTTGGTATCGTGTATGACCCCCTTGGGAGTATAGGATGAGCTGAATTCCGTAATATGTATCGGAAGTCCCTTGTACTCCTTATATGAATCGATGATGTCTCTTGAGGATTTAAGGTTTTCAAAACCGGCTTCTTCGTCCATGAGTTTTGAATAGTCATAGTGGCCGACACGTTCGGGAAACTCGATCGTATAGTGATGTCTTGTGATAAAATCGGGCTTTAAGGAGTTTTCCTTGCAAAAATCAAGGAAACCTCCTATCCATTCGGCATCCTTTACGCCGCAGACAGCGGGACCGCCGACCTTAAAGTCTTTGTCAAATTTTTTGATCGCGGTAAAGGTTTCTTTGAACAGCTTAAAATACTCCTTCATATCGGCATGCTCCCAGAAACCGGGCAGGTTAGGCTCGTTCCAGACTTCTATGGGCCAGGTTATGACATCGTCCCTTCCGTATCTTTTGATAAGATGTTTTAAAAGAGCGACCACCATATCGCACCATTTCTCGTAGGAAGAAGGCGGAGTGGTATTGCCTTTCCAGTAGAAGATCGTCTGTGTGCCGCTCGCAAGCTTTTGGGGCATAAAGCCGAGTTCAAGGAACGGTCTGATATCAACGTTGATATATTCGTCTACGATACGATCGAGATAGGTGTAGTTGTATTCCACTTTCTTTACGCCGTCTTCTTCGTATTCATGATAGATCGCGGTATCGTCGGAAAAAAGCCCGTGGCCTCTTATATGCTTAAAACCTATTTCCTCCTGCACATATTTAAGTTCGTCAAGATATTCTTTTGTAAGGCCCAAGCCGAATCTGCCTGTCCCTACGCAGAAATCCACATTGTTGTTGAAAGCGATCTTTTCTTTCCCGGAAACCGTAACCGTCTCAACGGGTTTTCTTAAATGCGAAAATGAATCCATACCTACCCTCCGTAACTTTGCACGAAAAAATGTTATATTCCGTACACGTAATTGTTATAATAATAATTGTATTCGAAAATAAAAAAAGAACAATGCAACTTTAGTCCTAAAAATGTAATTTTAGCCCAAATAGTGCTATAATTATTCAAAAAGAGAAAGGAGAAATGTAATGGAGGAGGTTTACAAATTTTTAAAAGAAGCAGGGACATATTACCTCGCAACAATTGACGGAGATCAGGCGAGAGTAAGGCCTTTCGGAACTGCGGATCTTTTTGAAGGAAAGCTTTACATTCAGACCGGCAAGAAGAAGGATGTTTCAAAGCAGATACAGGCCAATCCCAAGGTTGAGATCTGTGCTTTTATGAATGGGACCTGGTTAAGAGTGGCGGGAACGCTTGTAAGAGACGATCGCGTGGAGGCCAAGGCTCATATGCTCGACTCGCATCCGTCGCTTAAGGCAATGTATTCGGCAGAGGACGACAATACTGAAGTGTTGTATTTTAAAGATGCAACAGCAACTTTTTCTTCCTTCACGGAAGCTCCCAGAACCGTAAATTTTTAAGATGATACAATGATCTATGGGGGATTATTGATAAAAGGAAGGTAAAAAGATGAGCAGAAGACTTATTACAAGAAGTGACTTTGACGGATTGGTTTGTGCAATGTTGTTAAAAGAACTCGATCTTATAGACGAGATCAAGTTTGTGCATCCAAAAGACGTTCAGGACGGAAAGATCGATATTACGGGTGACGATATTACCACAAACCTGCCGTTCGATCCCAGATGCAAGCTTGCATTCGACCATCATGAAAGCGAACTTTTAAGAGTCAATTCCGAAGAAGCCAAGAAGAAGTTTATCATCGAAGGCGAAGCAAAATCGGCCGCAAGAGTCGTATATAATTACTATGGCGGTAAAGAAAGGTTTACAAGAGTTTCGGAGGAGATCATGACTGCTGTCGATAAGGGCGACAGCGCGGACTTTACAAAAGACGAGATATTAAATCCGAAGGGTTGGGTATTGCTTAACTTCCTTATGGATGCAAGAACAGGTCTCGGACGTTTCCACAATTTCAGGATATCCAACTACGATCTGATGATGGAGCTTATAACATATTGTGTGGACCATCCGATCGATCAGGTGCTGAAACTTCCCGATGTCAAGGAAAGAGTGGACTGTTATTTTGAACAGCAGGATCTTTTCAAAAAGCAGCTTGCAAGGATCGCTAAGATAGAAGGTAAGGTTGTTGTACTGGATCTTCGTAACGAAGAGACCATCTATGCCGGAAACCGCTTCATGATATATGCAATGTATCCGGAAGCTGAGATCTCGGTCCATGTGGCCTGGGGCTTTAAAAAGCAGAATACCGCGGTAATGATCGGCAAGTCGATCATCAATAAGAATTCAAAGGTAAATATCGGTAATCTTTGCCTTGAATACGGCGGAGGCGGTCATGCAAATGCGGGAACCTGCCAGCTTGACAACGATGTTGTGGACGAAAAGCTTCCCGATATAATAAAAGCTTTACAGTAAGACCGAATAGTATTTCTGCGAAAATGAAAAAATGATACCTAACTGAAATTAGGATACTCAAAAACAGATTGCACCTCCTGTAAAATTATGATCGGTGGTTTTGGATCATATTTTTTAGGAGGTGCATTTTTACGGGTCTAGCGATATTGGCTTACATTTGATGCATCGACTGCTTCAAAAGGAACCCATACATAATAGCCTTCTTCCGAAGCGCCCTCTATCTTTGAAATACTTCCGCCGCCGGCAAGTATTTTTGCGGCCTCTACTGCTTTATATGCCTGGGCTTCAGCATTCTGCAGGCAGGTGAAAGCCATTTCGCCGGCTGCGATGGAATCACAGGCCGCCTCAACGGCATCGACCCCGCAGACGGGAATCTTCGTATAGTCAAAGCCGCGATCTTTCATGGCCTGAATAACACCTAAAGCCATCATATCGTTATTGCAGAATACCGCATCAACGGTCTGCCCGGTCTTACAGAAGATACCGAATTTTTCGGCAGCTTCCGCATCACTCCAGTTGGCATAATCCATGAATACTATATTGGCGTTTACTCCCGCATCTTTAAGTGCATATTTTACTCCCTTTGTTCTCCCGATAGTTCCCGAATGTCCCTGCTCGCCTTCGAAGATTATTATATTCATCGGCTTTACACCGAGTTTGCTTACCACATACTCAGCCTGATATCTGCCGGCTACGGCTTCATCGGAACCTACATATATGAACTGATCTTTCTTAAGATAGTCCGAAGATGGCTCGCTGTTTAAGTAGACGATGGGAAGACCGTTTGAAGCAGTATTCATCTGAAGAGCGGTCTCGGCATCGGCAAGTCTTAGGATGATCGCTCCGTACCCCTGGCTTTTTGCCTGACTTACAAGTTCAAGCTGTTTTTCCACGGAGTTACCCGATTCCACCATGGTAACGTCAACACCAAGCTGCGGACCCGATGCCACAACGGCATCGGAAAGCTTTGCACGGAACGTATCAAAGTCCGTGATTATATAAAGGATCTTGGTTCCTCCCGAAGCGCCTGCGCCTGCGGGACCGCCGCATCCGAACAGAGTGCATACGGAAAGTGCGAGGACCATGATCAATACCACTGATCTTTTAATATATTTTGATAAACGGTTTTTAAAATCTTTCATCACGAGCACCTCCTTAAATCTTGAACTGCTGCACATACTCGGTAAGTGTTTGCGAAGTAGCTGCCAATTCGCCTGAATTGACCTCCACTTCCTTACTGCTTTGAGTAATGTTGTTTGCCTGTTCCACCATGTTCTGTGAGGTTGCCAGGATCTCATCTGCACTGGCAGCTTCTTCTTCGGAGATTGCCGCAACATTGGTTGCAACTTCATCAACCTTGCCGACATCCGTGATCATTTCGCCCATCAGGCGGCTTGATTCCTGAATGTTGTTGTAAATATCATCGAATGTTGTAACGGCTGCCCGGATCAGTTCGGAATTTTCTTCAATGCTCTTTGCGCTTGCACCGGCCTGCCCTACGGCATCACTTATGAGATTATGCACTTCATTGATAAGAGCGGTGATATTTTCGGCACTGTCGGAACTGTTCTTTGCAAGATTACCGATCTCGGATGCGACAACCGCAAACCCTCTGCCCGCTTCACCCGCACGGGCTGCTTCGATCGAAGCGTTTAACGACAACAGGTTGGTTTCTTCGGCTATACTTCCGATAAGACCCACGATATTGGTTATTTCTTCGGAAGCGGCACCGACACGATTTATGGATTCCACAAGGCGGTCGTTTGCCTGATGGATTCCTTCCATCGCAACGCTTAATTTTTCCATATTGTCACGACCGATCCTTGAAATCTCAACGGTCTCACGCATACTTGCGTCTGCCTTGTTGCTGTTTTCACGTGTATCGGAAACAACAATTGCAAGAGTTGTGGCATTCTGGGCGATCTCGTTGACCGCTACCGCAAGCTGATCAACGGTTTCGTTTAACTGCTGCATTGCTTCCAACTGTGAAGATGAAGCGTCATACATGGTTTTTGCAACAGCATCACTGTTTTCGGATTGTTCTTTAAGTTTTTCGGATTCGGCGTCGATCTTTGAAAGCATATCCTTCATGCTTACGATGAATTCGCCGACTTTACCGCTCATAACGCCTATCTCATCGTTGCTTGTTGCCTTTACATCAATGGTAAAGTCGCCTTCCGACATCCTTGTGATATCCTGAGTGATAAGTCCGATGGGAGCAACTACTTTATTGACCATCAATATAACGATGACAACGATGACGGCGATCGCAAGAATACCTACTAAGATAAGGTAGGAGACGAGTTTTTGTACGGAAGCCAGAATGACATCCTGCTTGATATAAGAAACAAGAACCCAGTCAGTTCCCTGTATCTCGGCAAAATCGACCATGTAAGTTCCAATCTTCTGAGCGTTGTAATTTCTTTGCGCCAAAGCGTTTGCTATGCCGCTCATGAGCACATCGCCCGAACCTCCGCTTAAAGTGGAAGATACATAGTTTTTATCGGGATGGGCGAGAATGGTATTATCCATCGTATCCACAAGGAAGGATCTTGCATCATCCATTTTGACTCCGGAGTTTACGATTATACTGATCTTATCAAGCGTTACATCCGCCGCGATCACTTTAAGTTCATCCGAGCCGTCATTTATGATTCCGGAAGCACTTATCACATTTGTGCCGCTTTCATCCCTGTAAGCGGAACCGTATGCCATTTCAACACGTGAAAGGCCCTGTTTAAACCAGGTTTCGGATGTGGGATCCGCAGATATCATTTTTGCGGAACCTTCCGCAACATACATTTTTCCGCTTTGCGTGGCTACATACAGTCCGTTTACGGAGTTTTTGTTAAATCCGTAGTAGCTGTTTAAAAAATTTTGAAGCTCCGCATCTGAAAAATCCTGACTTTCTATGGCATGCTTGACAGTTGCGAATGACTTAAGGTTTTCCGAAAGCCAGGCTTCAATGTTATCGGCCTGATTTGATATGGAAGCGTTAAGTTCGCTGACAGCCATTTCGGTCAGACGGCTTCTTGAAAGTTGTGCTGCTATACCGACAAGAACGATGATTGTGATCGCTACCGCCGGCACTATATACAGCAGCAATTTGGTTCTGATCTTACGTGTTTTTTGTGGTTTTCCCTTCATAGTTGAAATAGCACCTCCTGTTTAAACAAGCAGTATGTTAAAAAAACAAAAAGATTGAATATTCATATTATATCACCCGATTCACTTAAATTGTATATATTTTTCAATGCATTATCTAACAACTTGTAAATAATTTGATTCGAAAGACAGCGGATCTGATTGACAGAGTATTCCTTTATTTTTAGTATGGATAAGAAAGAAGATCGAAATGACAGATGATCGGATCGATATATCAGGAGGAAGAAAATGATCTCTTTTGCAAGCGATTATACAACGGGAGCGCACCCCGATATCTTAAGGAGGCTTATCGATACAAATCTTGAGCCCGCTACCGGATACGGTACGGATATATATACAAAGAACGCAGAGGAAAAGATCAAAAAAGCATGTAAGTGTGCAGGCGCACAGGTTTATATCGCAACCGGCGGTACACAGACCAATCAGCTCGTGATCTCCACGATGCTTAATGATTATGAGGGAGTTATCGCCGCAGATACCGGCCACATAAGCGTTCATGAAGCAGGTGCGATAGAATATTCGGGTCATAAGGTATTAACGATACCGGGGCATATGGGAAAGATCGATGCGGGCGAGCTTAAGACGTTTATTGACACCTTCTATGCCGATGATAATCATGAACATATGGTTTTTCCGGGGATGGTGTATATTTCACAGCCCACAGAGTACGGAAGCATATATTCAAAAGCCGAGCTTACGGATATATATGATGTATGCAAAAAGGCCGATATCCCGCTCTTTATAGACGGGGCAAGACTTGCTTATGCACTTACATCGGATGAAAATGATGTATCGCTTGATGAACTTTGCAACCTTTGCGATGTTTTCTACATAGGAGGTACAAAAGCCGGAGCACTTTGCGGCGAGGCGATCGTATTTACAAAGAACAATATGCCCAAGCATTTTATAACACTTGTCAAACAGCGCGGGGATCTTATCGCAAAGGGTCGTCTCTTGGGCATTCAGTTTGAAACACTGTTTACCGATGATCTGTATTTTAAGATCGGCCGGCATGTCAATGAATGTAAGGACAAACTGGTAAAGATACTTAAAGATGCGGGATTTGAGTTTTTTTACAGATCACCCACCAACCAGCAGTTTGTGATAATCGATAATGATAAACTTAAGGAACTTGAAAAAGAGGTGACCGTAAGTTTCTGGGAAAAATATGATTATGACCGTACGGTCATCCGATTTGCGACGGGCTGGTCCACAACCGACGATGATCTTGGTAAGCTTAAAGATATTCTGGAAAAGCTTTTTTAAATTAGGAGAAGATACAATGAAAGCATATCTTGCGGGCGGGTGTTTCTGGTGTGTTACACCCATATATAAAATATACGGGGTTAAAAGCGTGATCTGCGGTTACTCAGGCGGGGATGAGGTCGATCCCTCGTATGAAGATGTAAAAGCGCAGAAGACGGGCCACAGAGAGACGCTTGAACTGACTTATAATCCTGATGATATAAGTTACGGAAAGATTCTTGATATCTATCTTGCCAATGTGGATCCTTCCGACGCAGAAGGGCAGTTTATAGATAAAGGGTTTTCCTATACCCTTGCGATCTATTATCAAAGCGAAGAAGAACTTAAGACGGCAAAAGAAAAGATAGCCGCTTACGAAAAGAAAAACGGAATAAAGGCTGAGATCGCCGTTGAAAAGTTCAGATCGTTTTATAAAGCGGAAGAGTATCATCAGGACTATTATTTAAAGAATCCCGAGGCGTTTGAAAAAGAAATGATAGAAAGCGGAAGAAAAAACAGACAGTTATAAGACCGTAAGGAGGATTAACAAGATCCGGGTCGGCAGATAAACAAAGCGGGCAGGATTCAGGCTAAAAGCCCGAATCTGCCCGCTTTGTCAATATACTTGTCTAAATGTGTTATTTCTCTATTATCTTTCCTGCAAGGAACTCAGTCATAGCCTTATTTGCATCTTCAAGGCCGTTTGCATAAAGATCATCAACCATCGCATTCCAGTTTGCTTCAAAGTCGCTCTCCGGACCGGTAACGATCTTAACAAGTGCAGGCCATGCGATCTCGTTAAGGATATTCTCCATGTTGGCAAGTTCCTGAGGCTTCTGATATGCCCAAAGTGCCGAGTAGGGCAGTAAGGGGAATTCGCTGGGCTGAGGGAAGATGTCGGTAAGCATCTCAACGCCCCATGCCTTGCAGGCTGCTATTTCCTCTTCATTGTAATCCTTTATAACAGACTCTTTTGTGGTAGGGGTATAAGGAATACCTTCTGCCGAATAAGAACCTGCGCCGTAGATCGGGAAACCTACGTAGTTGCCCATACCTGTATTTTTGGAGTAATCGGGATCGGACTGAGATTTCTTAACTTCTTCGTCTGTACGATAGGGCTGTCCGTTATCATCTATGAAATAATGAACGCCTTCAACACCCCAGTTATACAGCATCTGTCCTTCATCAGAGCAGATCCAGTCAAGGAACTTAATCGCACGAACGGGATCTTTGCAGCTCTTTGTGATGCCGACACCCCAGCCTACCTTAAGGCCCTGGTAAAGAAGTGATGAACATTTCTGATCTTCTCTTAACACAAGAGGGAGTCCGCAGAAGGTGTTCTCAAGCTTACCGTCCTGGATAAGGGCACGGTTACACTGGTTATAATGCCAATCGGCGTCGGTGATCGCAACCACACGGCCGCTTGAAACCTTTGCGATATAGTCATCGTCTGTCTGTGTAGCAAAGTTGGGATCAAGAATACCTTCATTGTACATTCTGTTGAGCCACTTGAAGTATGTCTTCTCATCCTCGCTGACATGCTTGTAAGTTACATTGTATTTGTCATCGATGAGCCACTGTCCGTTATCGGGTGCAGCATCAGCGATAAAGCCTGCAGGGTTGCCGAGGGTGATCATCCAGTGCCAGTCGGAAGCACTCATGGTGATACCGATCATATCCTGACCGTCAGCGGTCTTGGGATGCTTTGCAAGATAATCTTTGATAGTTTTCTCAAACTCGTCAAGAGTTGTAGGATACTCGTAATTGTTTTCTTTGATAACAGCCCACTGGATCTGTGCCGTACCGTCTGTGGTGAGGTCTTTCTCGCCGACACCGGCATACGAAAGCTGGTAGATACCGTCGTCGCCTTCACCCCATTTTAACTTCTCAAGCTCGTCGCCATACATCTTCTTGATGTTGGGACCATACTGTTCGATAAGATCTGTCATATCGATGTAGGCGCCTGCAGCATACAGATCGGTTGCGCTTCCCTTGGCATAGATCATGTCGGGATATTCATCGCTTGCGATCATAAGCGCTACATCTTCTTTGGGTTCACCCTGTGAAGAAACCGGATAAGAAACTTCAAGTGTTACACCTGTTGCTTCGGTGATAGCCTTTGCTACGGGGTTATCCCAGCTGGCGTTCTTGCCGTCTGCGTTGTAATAAGTAAAAGTCACAGGTGAATTGTCGTTTGAAGACTCTGTGTCGGCTTTTACTTCCGTGCTTGAAGCAGGTGTACTTACCGTACCTGTTTCAGATGTTGCCGTATCTTCGGAACCGCAGCCTGCGATCATGCTCACAGCCATGATTCCTGCCAAGATACATGACAAAATTCTCTTTTTCATATTTTTTCTCCTTTTATATTTTTTGCCGGCAAAGCCGGATTGTTACTTATTAAATCGTTTACATCATAATGTGGTCAGTCCTTGACGGAACCCAGTGTCATACCGCCTATAAAGTATTTTTGAAGGAAAGGATATACTACAACGATGGGGACGGTAGCCACAACGGTAACAGCCATACGTATCGACATCGGAGTTACTGCGGTCGAGGCTTTGGAAGAACCGTGAATATCAAGCTTCATGGTAGCCTGATTCATTATCTCGTACATCTTAAACTGCAGAGTGGGAAGTTTCTGCGCATACAGATAAGTATCCATAAAGGCATTCCACTGACCTACCGCATAATACAGTGCAATGGTCGCGATAACGGGTTTGCATAACGGCATTACTATCTTGTACCAGATCTGAAAATCGTTGGCTCCGTCGATCTTGGCAGCCTCCTGCAGGGCAAAAGGCAATCCATCGATAAAGGACCTGACCAGGATCATGTTGTAGACCCAGATCATTCCCGGAATTATATATACCAGGAAGTTGTTGCCAAGATGCAGTGTACGCATGATAAGCAGATAATCGGGTATAAGTCCGCCTCCGACATACATGGTAACTACGAAAAGCACTGTAAAAAACTTGTGAAATACGAAATCTTTACGGCTTAATGTGTATGCCAGCATAGATGTCGTAATAACTCCGACGAGTGTTCCGACAACCGTCCTTGATACGGAAATAACAAACGGCATTAAAAAGTCAGAGTCCTTAAACACATATTTGTAATTCGAAAACGTAAACATTCTCGGAATTATGAAATTAATGTTTTTTATTGTATCCGTTGCATC
>JAEEMP010000108.1 GCA_016283275.1 Lachnospiraceae bacterium | reverse complement strand
GTTTAACAGTAAAAGACAATATTGTTCATTCTTGGGATAGTCTTTGTCGGAAAAAGAGTTAAAACCTTCGAAATCGACGTGGTAGGTGCTTTCTTCTTCGGGGATCATATTGATGAAACCGATATTTTCGTCTTCAAGGCACTCCGTGATATCGTAACGGGAAAGGCGATGCCATTTTGCAACTTCGCTCCAGTCAACCGAATCGCCCGTGCCACGAACAAATTTCCCCGAGGGGTTACTTTTACTGCAGTCCATGTTCGAACACCATTCACCCGCTGTATAACGTCCGTTTTTTAATTCAAGCAGACAAAATGTCCCGTATTCCGGAAGTTTTTTGTCTTTTGTCTCAATAAAATTGTTAAAGGAAATAGTCAGCGTCTTGTAATCACAGGTAAACATAGGTTTCTTTCTCCCTCAATGAATGGGTACGAAGTGCGTTTCTGAGAATATTTTAGCATTCGCTTCTTTAAAAACCAACTGTAATTTGATATCATTTCTACAGACGTCAATCATCGCAAAAGAGAGATCGTGCGTAAACGAACCGGCAAGGCGGATAAGATGAATATTTTCGCATTTGAAAGACAAAAAGAGTCGATAAGTATAAGGAATATCAGACCATCGAGATACATTTATTATATGGCATATGTGCTGGAACTTATTTTTTTCTCGGTCCGAGGCAACTTCCTTCCCGTTTCGACGAAAGTGTTCGGGATAAACGGCTGGACGATCATTTACGCGGCACATATGATAGCATCTTTGATTGTGATGCTTATGTGGACCAAGAAGTTTAAACCGCTTTTGATAGCCTCTTTGGTGATAATGCTGGCAGGACTTGTTCCGTACATCTTTTTGCCCGTCGGTATTTTGAGATTTGTGTTCGGACTCATCGGATACATCGGGCTCGGAGGTGTTGTCACGGGAGCGCGTTGCGGTTATGCTTTCGCGGCAAATAATGCCGAAAGGCTGTTCGGAATCATACTTATGTTCTTTTCGGTTACAATGGTAAGACTTTCAGACTCTTTGGGAGTTGACGGCATTTTTGTAACGGTAATGCTTCCTATCGCACTTTTGGTAGTATTAAGCTTTTGCATCGTTCGATTCAGGGAAGAAGATCTTGAGGTCAAAGAAGAAAGCTCAAAAGAGGATGCGAGGGGAGTATATTGGGCGCTTGCATTTTTTATCGTTTATTTTTCGGTAGACGGATATATAGGGAAGCTCGCGGAAAGCAGCTGGAATGAGTATATGTACTTGATAGCGGGAAGCTTGCTTGCTGTCGTTATACTGGTTTCTGCTTTTTGCAAGATCCGGCTTTCAACCTGGCATCTATGGAATCTTTTCCTTTTGTTTTCTATCGCAATGGGAGTATTTGCGGTGCTTGCTCCAAAGATCGGGACCGATGTACCTATGAACTTCTTTGGCGGTTTAAGCTATATCGGATGGCCGTTATGTATATATACGCTCGGAAGTGCACAACGCCGGTTTGCAAGCTACAGGCTTTTGAAAAAATGTACCCTTGTTTATGTTTTGCTTTCTCCGTTCACCACACTTTCAAGCGACTGGGCATCAATTTTTTATCCGGAGTATTTTCCGATGATAACGTTAATATACATATTGACGATCTCATTTGTTTTGCTCATGTTTTCCCCGATAAGCTACCGATATCTTTTTTCGTCATTATGGATCGACGGATTGTATAAGCCTGATATGACCGCTTTACACGAGAAGGTCGAGCAGGCGGATCAGTTCGGCAAATATGAGCTGACGCCCAGACAAAAGGAAGTCGCCGCTTTACTGCTTGCCGCAAAAACAAGAAGACAGATTGCGGGAGAGTTGGGGCTTTCCGAGTCCACAGTCAAAATGCATACATCGGAGTTGTATAAACGACTTAGCATAAACAGCAAGGCAGAACTGTTTAAGATATTCGGTGTTACCGCGACAGAAGAGTCGCCGGAAGAATAGAGCGACGCGCAAGATAAATTCCCTTCGGATTGTTTCCGAAGGGTTTCTTTTTGTAAAATGGCATAAAAACAGGAAAAATCAGATACCCTACCCAAATGTCCGTATTGTTTTTTGAAGCGTTCCTTTTAGAATTTTATTTGTAAGATCTGTGTGTAAATGTGCACAAAGAAAGGAATGCGACAATGAAAAGAATAACAGTTTTATTGATAGTTTTATCCATGCTGATCTGCATGGCGGCGTGCGGTAAAAACTCAGGCGGCGATGGTCAGTCGGGTAACGATGGCACAAACGTTACAAAGAGTGTTTCGGGCGACAAAAACACATCTGACAAGGAAGCGGCGGACGATTCTGCCGGAAATAAGACCTCCGATAAAGTCAAAGCAGAAGAGCCACCCATGATACCCGGTGTTCTTAACTTTTATGACCTCGATGACAGAGATGCATCGGTTCTTACGGGGCTTCGGACTATTGGTAACCGTATCGGAAATTCAAATAATACAGATGATTATTTGGGTATAAATGCTTGGCCGGCTTCTTCGGATCATATCCGCTTCATTTTTGCACTTTATGAGTGGGTTGAAATATATCCCGATTCGAATCTTGAATACGGACTGAGGCTATGGGTGCTCGAACACAGAGAAGATCAGTCATATTATGAGAATGCAAAGTTTTCGGATCTGATGCCGGGATTTAAAACATACATTGATTTAAGGCCTGAACCCGACGATCCCGATTATCCATGGGGAAGTTTCTATCTGAATCCGGACGAGTGTACGCCGGGATATTATGATTTAGTTTTTACTTATGACGGTAAAGCGATAGCGACGCTCCTTACCAAGTTTTATAACGAAGCAGACCTGGATGGTATGGATGACCAAGAACTCACAAAACTTATGGAAGATGAGCAGGCTTTGGCAGGGGGCGGTGCATTGGCGACACCCAAACCTGCCGCAAAGAAAGACAACTCCGGTGAGGAAAGCGTTGAATATATAGAAGAGGATGTGGCTGAAAGCGATACATCAAGCTATGTATTCCCCGGATACACAACGGAGGCTCCCTGGCCGGAAGCAGCCGTTTGGGAAGCAATGGGACTGCCGAACCTTTACGTAGATGATGCAGGAAAGGTATCTATAAGCGATAAAGAGTGGATATATCCTTTGAACGCCAAAGACGGTGTTTTGTTTGAAGCCCGTCCCGAAAGCAGCCACTTTGACGATCTTGTGGCCGCATTAAACGAAGCCGGGATAGAAGGTGAAGACAGTTCGGATTCTTTTGACAGTTATTACGAGGCTTATTACACTTATAACGGTGTGGATATGGCTGTTAAGATCTCCGAGTTTGACACCGGAAAACTGACTATACTGGTGAGATTCCTTCCGGAAGATTGAAACGGGATCGCATTGACGACGAAAATTATGTAAACTTATTTGGCATAATCGGCGCTTTGTAAGTCTGCAAAATGCTAAATATGTGAATAAGACGACAACGACACTCGGCATTATGTAAAACAAGCGGAGCATTGTTGTCGTCTTTTTTGCGTCAACAGGCTTCTTTACATTAACAGTTAAAAACAATAAACTGTAATTGATCGTATTTACAGACAAAGGAGCGAACAAATGATAATAGATTCATTTGACAACATAAGTGAGCCCATCATAACTCCACAGTCTTTCTTTGGGGAAAAGAAGAATATCTGTGATATAGCGATCGGAAC
>JAEEMP010000107.1 GCA_016283275.1 Lachnospiraceae bacterium | reverse complement strand
TGGAATATTCTTTTACACTTTGTTTCAGTCTCTTGTTACGGCGTTTTCCTTTGCTTATCTTTTTACATACCTGTATCGTAAGAACGTATCGATATCATCTCTTATTTTGACCTTTTTGTGGATGGGATTTTTCCCTTCGATCGATATTCTCGTTATGTCCACGACAAAAGACTGCCTTTTTGCCCCTTTCTGCTGCCTTTTAGGCGTATTGAGCATTGAGCTTTTAACCGAAAGCAGCCTTTTCTTTTCGGGAATATACCGCCCTATGCTATGGACGATCTCGGTCGTTTTATGTACGATCCTCAGAAATAACGCCATCTATCCCATGATCGTATTCCTGCTTGTTTTGATCCCGCTGAATGTTAAAGTGATCAAAAAGTATCTTATAATGCTTGCGGTAACGTCCTTTCTGTTCTTATTATACCAAGGTCCTTTTGTGCATTCTGTGGCTTCTCCCGTTTCAGACAACAGGGAATTCTTATCTGTTCCGATACAACAGATCATGTACGTATATACAAATGAATATGACGATCTGTCCGATCGTGAAAGAACGATGATCGAAACACTCTTTACCGAGTTCGGAAGAGAAAACTATAATCCGAAGATCTCGGATACTCCTAAATCACAGTTAAACTATGATTATTACAAAAATAACTCAAAAGAAGTAAGGCGGTTCTATTTAGAGCTCGGAAAAAAATATCCCATGGATTATTTCAATGCATTCGGTATGCTAAACTACGGATTCTGGTATCCTTGCGCCACTCTCGTAACAGATTCTTCAGGTCGCGAAGCATATGCCGTATGCAGCTGCTACGAACCGTTTGAAATGCAGAGTAAATTTCCGATGCTGCAAAAATATTTCTCCGGATTTGCCGTATCGGATCTCGCAGTCCATGACAACATCACAAAATGGCTGTTCTCCGCCGGAACGTATTCCTGTATCTTTCTTTTTACATTTATCCTTGCACTTATATACAAAAAAAAGGAAGTTCTTGCATTAAGCTTTACCTTCCTTTTCTGGCTTACTTTTTTATTGGGACCTGTTGTTCTTATAAGATATACGGCTTTTATATTTTATCAGATACCCCTTTTTGTATTTACGATACACCAAATCAAAACGTCATCTAATTCCTGATCCTGTACAAAACGAAAAATTCATTTTCGGCTATCAATTCAGGATTCTTTCCCAGCAATTCCGTTTCCACGGTTCCGCCGGGTACGGTCGCTATATATCGGCTTTTCAGATCATCTATATTTTCTTTTACATAATCTGCGGAGCAGATATTTAATCCGTATCCTTCAGGGAGTCCATAAAGCATTCGCCATACCGTTTCCGCATATTCGTCGCTCTCCGGTATATAATCAAGCGATACCCATATGACTGTATTGTCCCATGAAAGGCCTTTTGAAAGTTCCATTTTGTCTTTTGCCTGTAAGGCTATGTCTTCCACGTATTCCGCCCCTTCATCCTTAAAAGAGACATGATAATAATAGTTGTCGGTTCCCTTATATATAAATACCCATGAAAGTATAAGAAAACATCCGATAGGAACCGCTATATCCGTTTTGTCGAATTCCCGTACCGAAAGGATCATGCATCCGGCGGCTATAAATATAAGAAGATGTCTTGCGCCTTCATTTAACGTGTACATCATGGTAAGCGCAAACAGCATCCCGATGAGGATAATTGCGTAAGAAAAAGTAAACAGCGCATTCTTCCGCTTCATGACAATATCTTTTATGCCTATTGCAATAAATAAGATCATGAATGCAACGAATACACCGTAATATGCGTTACCCGCTTCACCGTACCTTAATCCCGGCCAGATCCTCCCTGCAATATCAATTCCCTTTGTCATAAACGTATTTTTAAAGATCTCAAATCCTTTTTTCGGGCCATAGGCAAAGAAGCCCGTTATCCAGTAAAGGCTTATCGCATTATAAAAATATGGGGACGAGAAAAGTTTTGTGGTGATCCCGTAAGCGGATAAAGACAAAAAAGCCACCGCCATCGGCACTGTTACCTTAAGTTTTCTTTGCTTAAACTCTATAACAGCGGGAATGATGACAAAAAGAAGAAGATACGGTCTCATAAGGACCGAAATAAACAAAAGAACATAAGAAAATACCATATATGAGGATCTATATCCTTCATTTGCCCTGTACCAAAGACCGAGCATTACCGTCACAATGGCCAAAACACCGATCTCCGGCATACATGACATAAGAAATCTGGAAATCGGAGTAAGTACAAACAATAGTGCAAAAAGTATAAGTGTCTTTGCATATCCCGGTTTTGCATAAAAAGCAAAAAGAAAAAGTGCGACAGTCATTAAAACAATGTTACAGATCACGGGTGAAAGGATATTCCATCCGAATACCGCTCCGTAGAGTGACCAAAACAATAATAACGAAGGATTCCATGTACCGAATGAAAGAAACTGCGCCGTGCCTTCGTTATATCCGAAATAACCCTGCGGAATACCATGGTGCACCACTCCGGAGGTCATCTGATAATAAAACAGCTCATCCGGCCAGTTTGATCCGCAAAACCATACGTCAAAAAGGCTCTGTCTTGCGACCAGAGCCCTTAACAAACATACTGTTATGGGAAGAAGCGAAAGTATCAGGGCATTAATGATGCGGCTGTACTTAAGACCGATTTTTTTCATTGATCATCCCCTGTTTAAATAGTGGAGCATTTCTTCATAATTCTTTTCGGCATCTTTATAGCCTTCAAGATAAAGAGCACTTAACTTGTCGGGATCCTTTTCCATTCTGCCGATCTTTAGATCTTCATCCGGTCTTATAAGAAAAAGATTCCCGTCTTTTGACTGTTTCTCGATATATTCCATCGTTTCGTTATATGCGATATGACGGTTTTCCATTAACTCAACGACTTTGGGATATTTATGATACCTTAACTTTATAAGTTTTTGTGTTTTTTCCGGTTGCCGTCTGAAACCTACCGGCTTTGTCATTATCACGACATTTTTAACATTGCCGTCCGCCTCGCTTTTTTTGATCGGAATGGCATCGGAAATACCGCCGTCCAGATAGAGATGCCCATCGATCTTAACATTTCTTGATACAAGCGGAAGAGAACTTGATGCCCTTATATATACGATATCCTTGGACATATCCTCTATCTTCTTATATACGGGCTCGCCGGATTCTATGTCGGTTATGACCGCATATGCGTTTCCTTTATATTCATTGAATGTTTTGTAATCAAAAGGATTTAAAAAATTCGGCACAAGATTGTAACTCATATCCGCTCCGAATATATCCCCTGTCGTGAGCAGGCTGTATATGCCCATATAACGTTTATCCTTAAGATAATCGATCATTACATCACGGCCTCTTCCCTTTTGTTTGGAAAGATAACTCGACATTGTACATGCTCCGGCCGAAACACCGTAAACACTTGAAAATTCGATACCCATATCAAGAAAGAAATCCAGAACGCCGGCTGTATATACACCCTTCATCCCGCCTCCTTCAAGTACAAGGCCCGCATCAAACATCTTACTTCCTCCTGTCGGGATACTCGGTCTCTACAAACTTCCTTAATGCCGGAAGCGACCTTTCCACCTTTTCTGTGTCTATGCAATACGCCATCCTGAAATAACCCGGACACCCAAACGAATCTGCGGGTACGAGCACAAGGTCGTATTTAAGGGCTTTCTGGCTGAATGCCACAGCATCCTCTTCCAACGCCTTCGGGAATATATAGAAAGTTCCGCCCGGCTTTACAACCTCAAAGCCAAGACCGGTAAGTTCCTTATAAAGAATGTTCATATTTGTCTCATACACGGACAGATCCGAAGTCATATCAAGAACTTTTGCAACCGCCATCTGTATGATCGAAGCAGGACAGTTATGACCTGTTCCTCTTGAGATCTGGCCGCACATCATCGCGATCGTCTCGGAATCGGGATCTGACGGATTGCAAGCCACATAACCTATTCTTTCACCCGGAAGTGAAATTGATTTGGAAAACGAATAGCATGTAAGCGTATGATCGTAATACTTTGCGGGATAAGGACAAACTACACCGTCAAATACGATCTCCCGGTAAGGTTCATCCGAAACAAGATAGATATCAAAACCGAATTCCTTTGATTTTTCTTTTAAAATATCGGAAAGTCTTTTAACGGTCTCTTCGGAATATACTATACCCGTAGGATTGTTGGGACTGTTAATAAGTACAGCCTTTACATTTTTATCGAGCATTTCATTAAATTTTTCAAAATTGATCTGGAATGCCTTTGTATCCGGCGGAACGATCTTTATGTTGGCTCCGGTTCCCGTAATATAAGGCGTATATTCGGGAAAGAACGGTGCAAATACGATCACATCGTCTCCGGGTTTTGTGACCGCTCTTAACGCATGCGCGATCGCTCCTGCGGCGCCCGAGGTCGGGAATATGTGAGTTGCCTTATAATTCATGTTAAAGCGTCTGTTAAGAGAGTCTGCCACAGCCTGCTTGTATTCCGGATTGCCCATTGTGGGGCTGTATCCGTGAAGTCTCATGGGACTTTCTTCTTTTAACAGTCTTATCATTTCATCCGTAAATGCATCGGGAACAGGCACCGAAGGATTACCGAGACTGTAATCGAAAACATTCTCGTACCCTATTTCGCTGCCTCTTTGTGTCGCAAACTCGGAAAGCTGCCTTATTACGGATTTTTTTCCGAGCATTTCTTTATACTTTTCGTTTATCATTTTATTCCTCCCAAAACTTCATCGACCTTTGAAAGAAGATCGTCTCTGGAAACAGGTTTTACCAGATATCCCTGCGGGTTCAGCGAAAGACATTTTGAAATAAGATCCTTATCTGTAACGGCTGTAAGAAACAAAACCGGAACATCCTTGGATTCTTCGCGTTTTCTTATTGTTTCAAGAACTGTAGGCCCGTCACAAAACGGCATCATATAATCAAGAAGTATAAGATCGGGCGTATGCTTTATTATACAATCCAATGCAAGTTTCCCTGAATCCACTATGGTAACCTTGTAATCATCCTGAAGAAACATTCTGAGCATTTTAAGCATATTGACGTCATCGTCAACAATAAGAATGCGTTTCTTTTCCATCCAAAACTCCTCTATGCAAAGATTGCGTGAAGTATATCACAGCGATATCACTGTCGCAACACCTTTTCCCACTTTTCATATACTGTTTTGTCGACGGTCGCAACTTTTGCAAAAGAAAAACCAAGCTTCTTTAAAAGTTCTGTCGAAGGCTTATTCTCCGCCATTGTGAGAGCATATACTGCTTCAAACTCAAGCTTTTTTGCTATTTCCATGCACTCACTTACAGCCTCATAAGCATAGCCTTTACGCTGAAATGCGGCCCCGATCGCAAATCCGACCTCCGCATCTTCAAAACCGGCCCTTGTTATAAGGCCCGCCCGTCCTATTATAGCACCGTCGTCCGTTCTTATGACAGTCCATATTCCAAATCCCTGAACAGCATAAACCTTATCCCGGTATTCTTTTACATATTTTTTCTCGTCTTCAATATCCTCATACAGTTTTTCCGTATATTTTGTCATATCGGGATCTTTATACATTTCATAGAAAGCATCGACATCCTCTTCAACGGTTTCCCTTATCGTAAGTCTTTCTGTTCTTGCTATGGTCCAGGGAATATCGTGAAAACGCTGCCAGATCTTTAAAAAATAATCCGCTTCGTTTTCCTCCGGATTCATTACAAAATATACGGAATTGGGAAAATTATCAAGATCGCTCTCTTTATCTATCATTATAAGGGACTTATTAATAGAATCTGCAACTTTTGGAATATCCGTCATAAGAAGATCGATATCCGGATCATAATCCGATACATCTTTGGCGTACAGAACTTCAATACCACTTTTTGACATTGAAGCAATGAATTTTATATCCTTTTTTCTGTTTGAAGATACAATAAAAATTCTGTTCATTTACTTTCCCCGGAAAATATTCTATCATATTAGAAGAATTTTAAATACAAAGGAGAATCAATATTTATGGCTAAAAATCCTATAGTAACCATAAAAATGAAAGACGGCGGTATCATTAAGATCGAACTCTATCCCGATGTTGCACCCATAACGGTCAAAAATTTTGTCGACCTTGTTAGTAAGGGATTTTACAACGGTCTTATCTTTCACCGTGTAATAAAAGGCTTTATGATCCAGGGCGGCGATCCGGAAGGTACGGGAATGGGCGGCCCGGGATACGAGATCAAAGGCGAATTTTCACAAAACGGATTTGAAAACAACTTAAAACATACCGAGGGTGTTATATCGATGGCCCGAAGCGCTGATCCCGATTCGGCCGGTTCCCAGTTCTTTATCATGCACAAAAATTCTCCTCATCTTGACGGAGCTTATGCCGCATTCGGCAAAACCATCGAAGGAATGGACGTTGTAGACCGTATTGCGCAGACAAGAGTTGACTGGAATGACAGACCTTTGGAAGAGCAAGTTATGGAAACCGTCACTGTTGAGATCGATGAATAATTGTGTCGATTAACCAAAAATTAATAATACTTTCTGTTAATTCGTTTTTAATTATCTGAATTTTCACACAGGGCGGCACACTTTAAGCCGCCCTGTTCATATTTTGTTCATATTTTGTTGAATATCTGTTTATTTACATAACATTTTTTAGTCATTAATAAAGTGTATATTAATAGCATAGACAAGAACAAATAACAAAAGTCATTTTCAGTTTATTACAAAACTTTTTCATAATAAATGCCGGGTCAACAAAGTTGCCCCGGCATCCTCCCTTTTCAGGGGTTATTTTTTTATATGGCTATCTCAATACTTTTGGCCTTGTTGACTATCAAAGCCTTCTTAACCTTTCCGCCGAATTCTCCGTCCAATGTCCAGGGAACTTCATTTTCACTTTCAAAGCAAACCTCTGAAGTCTTAAATGAGACAAGGCCCTTCGACTTAACGTTTCTGTTTATCAGCGCGTTTAAGGTCTCGCTTAACTCTACCGGGTTATTTGGCTTTCTTACAAGCGTAACTTCAAACATACCGTCGCTTAGATCCACATTCTTTCCGGTGATATTTTTAAAGCCTCCTACCGAAGCGGAATTGGTGATCATTCCGTATATAAATTCGCTCTCCATTACTTTCCCGTTGGTACTGACCTTCATTTTAAAGGTTTTGACATCCTGAAGTCTCTTCATACCTTCAAGTATATAAGCCGCATGCCCCAGAACATTTTTTACATCCTGCGGGGTTTCATAAGAAACTTCGGTAAACAGGCCAAAAGCAGCTATATATACAAATGATTTTTCGTTAAACGCTCCGGCGTCACATTTGTATAAAGTATTTCCTATGGCTACCTTTGCGGCTTCTTTCATGACCTTGGGAAGTCCCAATGATACGGCAAAATCGTTTGTACTTCCTGCGGGAATATATCCTATCGGAAGTTTTTCTTCTCTTAATGCCATACCCGCAACAACTTCATCAAGTGTACCGTCACCGCCGGCACACACTACCCTGTCATATGTATTGTCCGGAAGATTATTTATGCGCTCCTTTGCGTCTCCCGCAAACTGAGTCGCATAAACGGAAATATCATTCCCCGCCGCACTCATGATGTCGATTATTTCGGGAAGGTTTCTTTTAACAAGACCTTTTCCCGCATGAAGATTGAATACAAAGTATATTCTCATGATCAAAAAATACCCGGAGGCAAAAGCCTCCGGGTAATCCTTTCATATCGTTGGCATTTATGCCTTAACACCGCTTAAATAGTTATCTATTGCATCAAGTGCATCATTTTCATCGGAACCGTCTGTGATTACCGTAAGCTGTTCGCCGGCAGCCATCCCAAGACTCATCATACCCATGATTGACTTGGCATTGACTCTCTTGCTGCCTGCCTCAATATAAACCGTACTGTCGAACTGACTTGCAACCTGCACAAGCATTGCTACGGGGCGGGCATCCAAACCGCCGTTCAACTTAATAGTGATGTCTTTTTTTGTCATCTCTTCTCTCCCTTATTACCTATGTAAGTCGTTAAGACTTACCGTTGCCGATTTTTCGGGCGTATTCGCCGATCTTTCTTAACCTGTGATTAACCCCCGACTTACCTACGGGCGGGTCCAACATCGTACCCAATTCCGCAAGCGAGCTTTCCGGATGCTCAAGCCTTAACTCGGCAATTTCTCTTAAAGGTTCATCAAGACTGTCAAGTCCGTCCGTGTCCCTTATGAGAATTATGTCGTCAATCTGCTTGGACGCAGCAGTTACTGCCTTGGCCATATTTGACACGTCACAGTTGTTGCGTCTGTTCAAATTGTTCCTGACATCCTTCACTATACGGGCTCCAACCAGTTCCATAAGTGCCTTATGGGCATCGATAACATTTAAAACGTCCTGGATGGTATCCGCATCTTTAACATATACCACAAAATACTTTCTGCGCGCAACACTCTTTGCTTCTATATCGAAATCATATAAAAGCTCTTTTATCATCTCGGCACTCGCTTCATCCTGACACACAAATTCAAGATGATATGCTTTTCCCGGATCGTTCACAAATCCGGCCGAAATGAATGCTCCCCTTAAATATGCACGCTTACAACAGTCATTGTTCAAAAGATAGATCGGAGCTTCATTGGCGATCGCATCCAAAACTTCACTCATACCGACCGTATCCCTTGAAAATTCAATGAAAGGTCTGTTGTTGTCAATACCTGTCCCTAAAACATCAGTATTTATATTAAATGTTTTGCTTAACAAAGTAAAGCACTTTCTTAATGCCACCGCTGTCTCGGTGTTTTTATATACAAAGATCGAACTTCCCACGCGCTTTCCCGAAAATGCCAAGAGTGCCGTAAGTTCGGAAATTCTGCAATGCCTTTCATGCGGGATCGACTTTATAAGTTCTTCTTTTACTTCGGACGAAAACGACATGCTTATCCTCCGT